>CAZUWO010000042.1:8801-21264 GCA_964623995.1 uncultured Prevotella sp.
GCACGTCAGATCGGCTTGTCGCCTTTTGGGACATGATGCCAACCTTTGCTGATTTGGCTGGTGTAAAGGGACCCAAAAAGACTGATGGCTTGTCATTCAGCCATCTGCTCACGGGTGGTAAACCTCAGAAGACTCATGATCATTTGTACTGGGAGTTCCACGAGCAAGGCGGAAAACAGGCCGTGAGATGGGGGAAATGGAAACTTGTGAGGCTCAATGTGAGCTATCCAGAGCGCACAACCAATTCGCTTTACGACTTGGAAACCGACATTCATGAGAATCATGACGTAGCTACTGAGCATCCGGATGTTGTGCGACACATGGAGAAAATCATCAGTCAGGAACATCATGATTCAGAACTTTTCGATTTCTCAAAAGGTGAATGACCAGTAAGATATAGTTTAGGATTAAATTCTCATCATTTACTGAGTTTTTATTTTCTTTTATTTCTGCTTGCCAAACTTGCGGGTTTGGCAAGCAATATTTTTTTGTTTCAGTTTAGAGAAGAACACATTTATTCTGCATACGAGACCCATAAGCGCAGTAAAGCTTCATTAAAGGGTACATAAAGGGCCAAATTTGTCCTATGTGTACTCTTTGTTTTACATAGCGAAATACTTGTTATGTACAAGTTCCCGTTTTGTAATAAGCTTGTAATGCAATAGCATTTTACGGTTTTTGAATAGTATATCTATAGACGATATATGACAATTCTATGACTGATAAAATGATGTTTAGGGTATGATTTTCATATTTAAAGCATCAAAAAACATAGATGATTGAATAAATTTCCAATATTTTGACATATTGATAAGTAATAAAAGCTATCTTTGTGGCACCTTAATCAATTTTAAAAAAAATAAAACTATAACCCTTAATCTATGAACCAAAATTTCAAAAGAGTTTGCTTTACTATGTTCTTGGGTCTGTTATGCTTTGCTGTATACGCTCAAAAGACCATTACGGGACATGTAAAAGACGCTTCTGGTGAGCCTATGATAGGCGTAACCGTTATGCAAGACGGCACCAGTAATGGCAGTGTGACCGACCTTGACGGTAATTACACCTTAACAAGGGTACCAGACAATGCCACACTTAAGTTTTCTTACGTCGGTTTCAAGGACCAAACCGTGGCTGTAGGAAATCGCAACCGCATCGACATACAGATGCAGGAAGAAGACAACCAGTTGGATGAGCTCGTCGTTGTGGGCTATGGTGTGGTGAAAAAGTCAGACCTCACCGGTGCCGTGGGTAGTATTCATTCCGACGATATTGTTGCCAAGGGCTCCACATCGCTCATGGGTAGCTTGCAAGGAGAGGTTGCCGGTGTCAACATATCACAGGCATCGAGCCGCGCTGGCGGTGGATTCGACATTCAAATACGTGGTAAGAGCACCCTCGGTTCAGCAACAGAGCCTCTCTATGTTATTGATGGTGTGGTCTGTGACAACATGGACTTCCTCAATCCTATGGACATTGAGAAGGTGGATGTACTGAAAGATGCTTCTTCTACTGCAATTTACGGTTCCAGGGCCACCAATGGTGTGCTCATGATTACCACAAAGAAAGGTTCGGAAGGCATGCGTACAACCATAAGTTATGATGGTTATCTCGGCTTTTCCAAGACTGCCAACATGCCAGACTTCATGGATGGCACCTCATTTATGAAGTATCGCTTCAGCCGTTACATTGCTGCCACGCAGCATAGCGATACAGGTTTGACCGATTGGAAGATCAGTCAAGGTAATTTCCGTAATGTTTGGGGTGGCGATAGTGAGGTCGTTAAGGAGATGTATCGCAACCATCGCTACACCGATTGGCCTTCTCTCGTTACAAGAGACGGTTCACAACAGAACCATTTCATAAATGTTACAGGCTCGAGCAAGACCACTTCGTTCCGCTTCGGGCTGGGATATCAGAAGGAAAACGGTGTTCTCTTCGAGTCGTATGAGCGTTGGAATATCAAGGGAGCAGTAGACAACCACTTCTCTGATAAGGTAGTTGCTGGTATTTCTGTAAACCTTGCCACTTCAATGAAGCGTTTCGGCAGCAAGAACTCAGTTAACAATGGTTTCAATATGACTCCTGTCATGCCCGCTTACTACTGGGAAGGCGAGCACGAAGGTGAACTTATTATTCAACCAGGTAAGGATGCCGCCATCTATCCTAACGGCGGTGGCCCCACCTCAACACTTAATCCTATTGTTGACCGCAACAATTCCAAGAACGATACCCGTGGCTACGATGCCATGGCCAACCTGTATTTGCAGTATAGCCCCATCAAGGAGGTGATACTGAAAACCACCTTCTCGCCTCTGTACCACAACGACCGTCAAGGCGTATTCTACGGAGCCAACACTGAAATGCGCCGTAACCAAAAGACCAACATGACGGAAGATTATCACAATACCGATTTCTCCTACACATGGGATACACAGGCCAACTTTATAAAAGACTTTGGAGACCACAGCCTTAACTTGCTTGCGCTCTTCTCGGTTTACCGTGATCGTCAGGAAGGTAATTATATAAAGGTGGTGGATATGCCTTTCGATGTAGACTGGCATAACCTCGGTTCCGGTTCCACAGAGAACCAAACGAGTTACTATCGCAAGATTTCCATGCTCTCATACGTGCTCCGCGCCAACTACGATTACAAGGATCGTTATCTGTTGACAATCTCAAGCCGTTGGGATGGCAGCTCAAAGTTCAGCAAGGACAATCGCTGGGGCGTGTTCCCTTCTGCTGCTGTAGCATGGCGTGTTACTGAAGAGCCTTGGATGAAGGGCACCTCCAAGTGGCTGAGCAACTTGAAACTGCGTCTCTCTTACGGTGTTACGGGTAACAATGCCGGTGTGGGCGCCTACGACACCCAGTCGCTTGCCAACACGAAATATTACTATAACTTCGGGCCTACGGTAGCTAACGGCTTCGGTTACACCATGAGTAATTCTGCCCTGACGTGGGAGAAGACAACGGAGTTTAACTTCGGTATTGATTTCGGATTCCTAAATAACCGTATTACCGGTACTCTCGACCTCTATAACCGTGATTCTCGCGACCTGCTCATGGAGATGCAGACCCCTTACGAGATGGGTTCCTACTCCGGTTCCATAGTCAGCAACGTTGGAAAGGTAAACAACAAGGGTATAGAGTTTATGCTCAACACCATCAATATACGCAATAAGGACTGGTTCTGGCGTACCACCTTCACCTTCGCCCGCAACATCAACAAGATAAAAGAGCTCAATGGAGGCAAGGAAGACCTTGTTGGCAACAAGTGGTTCATAGGCTCTCCAATTGATGTCGTTTACGGTTATGAGCGCGTCGGCGTATGTACCCGCGAGCAGGCACAGGCATTTGCCGCCGACCCCAACCAGAAAACAAAGTTCTTTGAGGGCGAGGTTATACTGAAAGACCAGGACGGCAACGGCATAATCAATTCTGATGACCGCGTTATTCTTGGCCATGCGGCACCCACATGGACGGGAAGTCTCACCTCTGTATTGCAGTGGAAGGACTTTGATTTCTCCTTCAACATCTACACAAGTCAAGGAGCCACAGTCTATTCTCCGTTCATGGGCGCCTACACAAGCTACAATTCGCGTGGCACTCAGCACCTGAAGATGGACTACTACATTCCTGAAGGCGCTCCGATACTTCTCGACGACGGCACTATAGGCTACCAACAGACTACTCATATGGGCAGTGGCATGCAGCCATTCCCAACCAGTACTAATGGCAATGGTGGCGGTCAGAACTGGGCAAGGAGCGGAGCCGACGGTTCACAATACTTCGTTGACCCCTCGTATACAAAGATAAAGAACATCACTCTTGGCTATACTCTGCCAAAGAACATATTGTCCAAGATGCCGTTCAGTAGTCTGCGCATTTATGTTAACGTAATCAATCCATTCGTGTTCACCGACTACAAGGGCTTCGATCCAGAGTGGGCAACAGCCGAAATCAATGATGGTAACGGCGGTGTTGCTTCCCGTACGTGGCAGTTTGGCATTAATCTGAAATTCTAACCATCCCTCTTAATGAAAGAAAATCTATGAAAAAGATAAATATTGTCATTGTTTGCATGTTGGCGCTCCTGTCTACCGGATGCTCAGACTTCCTCGATCAGGACAACCGTTCCAACGTTTCGACCGATTTTTATAATACAACTGCGGGCTATGAGTCGCTCCGCAACGCCATGTACTCATCGCTTCGCACCATCTATACCGCCCAACCAAACCTCTTTGTCGGCGGTACCGACATCTATGGCGACGGCAAATCGCAGAGCGTTGAGATGACATACTACAGCTATACCACCTCAAGCTCCAACATTTCCAACTTTTACAGCAACTGCTACAAGGGCATTCAGCTCTGCAATAGCGTAATAGCCTACGGCCAGACCACGGCTCCTTCGTCGAGCGTAGGTCTCTATGTAGACGAGGCAAGGTTCATCCGCGCATGGTATTATTTCCAGCTTGTGCAGCAGTTCGGTGGTGTTCCTCTGAGCAATGAAATGTATACGAAGGCCGAAATGAGCCATCCGCGCAACTCACTTAAGGAGTGCTACGACTTTATAATTTCCGAACTGACTGACGTTGCCAACTCTACCAGCTTGCCAAACGACGGTGGTGGCAACGGAAAGGTGAACAAGCGTGCCGTGGAGTTCTTCCTTGCCAAGGTTTATCTCACCCGTGGCTGGCTCAACGGACAGGACTATGAGTCGCAGGAAGAAAACATAGCACAGGGCAATGACTTCCAGTCGGCACTCGACCATGCCCTGAAGAGCATCAACGGAGAGCGCCCAAGCAAGTCGATAGAGACTATTTTCGACATTGCTAATGAGGGCGACCCAGAGTTCTTCTGGACGGTTCAGTACAGCTCAGAGTCGGTAGAGAATCCCTCAAGTGATGGTTCTCACCAGATGTCACAGTTCGGAGCTTACCTCGGAGGTTCTGAATACCCACTCAATAAGGCCATAGACGGCAACTACTCTCCGCTCTTGAACCTTCACCAAAAGTTCACTCGGGGCGACGGTCGCTATGAGCAGACGTTCATGATGGAGCTCCACGGCAACAACGAGACAAACAGTTTTAATGGCTATTTCAACTTTTACAACGCCAAAGAGACCACACCTATCCGCGTGTATTATGCTCCTTGGTGGGCCACTGACGAGGACATTGAGGCCTGGAAGCAGGCTCACGCCAGTCAGATAAAGTGGACTACGAGCGACGGAAACGTTGCCGAGACCACCATAAGCAAGACTGTTGCCCAGGGCGGAATAGCACCTTCAAACAATGCTCCAGCCTCTTTCGAGGAGCGCCGCCACATGGACGAGGGCGTGCCCTGTGTGCGCAAGTTCGACGATTACACCGCTTCTTCCATCGCAAACCGTGGCGGTTCGTGCTCAATGCATGATGTTTCGCTGGCCCGTCTTGGCGAAGCTTACCTCATTGCCGCTGAGGCTTACCTGAAGTTGGGCAACACCGCCCAGGCCGCTGAAATGATAAACATACTCCGTCAGCGCCCCGGCACCATCAAGCCTGGCTATGAGGAGCAGATGACGGTTAAGGCTTCTGACGTTGATATAGACTTTATCCTCGACGAGCGCGCCCGCGAACTGCTGGGCGAATATGTGCGTTGGACCGACCTTAAGCGTACCCACAAGCTCTTCGAGAACGTGATGAAGTATCAGGAAGACGAGGTTCCGGAGGCCAATCTTAAGGGTCCCGATGGCGCATGGAAGTGCCTTCGCCCCATTCCACAGTCAGCTATCGACCTCAATAAGGCTGACATAACCCAGAATCCTGGCTATTAAGGCTTTATCTTATTCCAATATTCTGAATCTGATAGGAGGGAAGCACCAACCAATAGGTGCTTACCTCCTATTTTTATTTTTACCGTTCCGTTACGATTTGTGCCGTCTTTTGCTGTAGGGAAGAGACATAACCGCAAGCGTCCTTCAATTGTTGTCCTTTTGGCCCTCAATTGTTGTCCGTTAGGTACTCAATTGTTGTCCATTTGGTCTTCAATTGAGGGACGTTGGCCTTGGTTGCTCTTTTTGCCGTCAATAATCCTTCAAGTAGCCTTTGGTAAACAGGTCATAGGCTACAGCTTCAAGCTCTTTCACAGTCATGTGTTCCACTGCGTGCTCTATTTTCTTAATGAATTGTTCGCGCTTATACTCGTCGCTCTCACCAAAATCAGTCATATTTTTCCCTTCTGAATATTGTTATCGTATTGCCGTCCCACGTCTGTAGACTCTCAATGCTTATGCCTGAAGGCAGTTTTGGGGCAGAGACGCCGTTGCCGGCAATCTGTTTTCCCACTTCCACTCTTATCTCGTCCCACAGTCCTTCTTGCAGGAAACTCTCAATGGCGTGGCTTCCACCTTCAACAATAAGGCTTTGCTTGTTGCGGCCGTAAAGCCATTCGGCGGCCTCGAGGGGCGAATTCACTGTGTGATAGCCGTCAACTTGCAGGCTCTTGTCAGTGCTTAGCACGAGCCGTTCGGGCGATTCCCCGCTCCACAGGCGCACGTTCAGTTGCGGCTTGTCGGCCTCCAAGGTGGTCCGTCCCACGAGTATTGCGTCGTATTCAGAGCGCAACTTGTGGTTCAGAGCTTGGGTAAATGGAGTGGATATGCGTCCATTGTGGCTCTCGTCTGTGGTCAAATAGCCGTCGATAGTCTGTGCCCAGCGCAGCAGTATGTATGGCCGGTGATGGGTGTTGCAGGTCATGAACCTCTTGTTCAGCTCCATACACTCTTGCTCGAGCACCCCCACGGTAACGCTTATGCCCGCCTCTTGCAACTTCTTTACGCCGCGTCCGCGCACCTTTGCAAATGGGTCAATGCAGCCGCACACTACTCGGCTGACATGCTTGCTGATGATAAGGTCGGCACATGGCGGCGTCTTGCCGTAGTGGGAGCAAGGTTCGAGGCTGACGTATACGGTAGAGTGGGGCAGCAAAGGTTCGTTTTCAGGCTTTACTGAGGCAAAGGCGTTGACCTCGGCGTGGCCCTCTCCGAACTTGCGGTGATAGCCTTCGCCTATTATTCTGCCCTTTTCGCTTACAATCACGGCCCCTACCATGGGGTTGGGCTTGGCCCTCAACATGCCCGAACGGGCCAGCTGCAGGCACCGCCTCATGTACATCTCGTCTGTTTCCTGTTGTGTCATAACATTAATATAATGTGCAAAGATAAGCAATAACAACGGTTTAAAATTTCGTTAGGTGCGTTTTTTTGTCTAAATTTGCAAAAACAACCATCAGAAATTGACTTATCGAGAACTCTGGCAAAGCTTAATTCCGGTCTGCGGACAACAGGAAGCCCAAGCCGTGGTGCGGCTTTTGCTCGACTCTATGTTCGGGTTGAGCCTTGCCGACATCATCACTTTCAGCACCGACAGTCTGCCTCCGACCGACCGTCAGTGCTTAAACTCAGCCATGAATCGCCTTGTCGGGCATGAGCCTGTGCAGTATGTGCTGGGCTATGAAACCTTTTTGGGCCGTAAGTTTTCTGTCAATCCGGCTGTGCTTATACCACGTCCGGAGACTGAACAGCTTGTCGGCATGGCCGAAAGTTGCAGTGGCCGAAGTGTGCTCGACATTGGAACAGGCTCCGGATGCATAGCCATTTCGGTGGCACTCGACTGTCCCGACAAGGCCGTTACGGCATGGGACGTTAGTCCTGAGGCCCTGCTTGTGGCTCAAGACAATGCCAAGCGGCTCGGCGCAAAGGTGAATTTTGAACTCCGTGACGCTCTGAATCCTCCGCAAGACAACGGCCGCTGGGACGTGATAGTAAGCAATCCGCCCTACGTTTGCAACAGTGAGAAAGCACAGATGGAACAGAACGTGTTGCAGTTTGAGCCGGCGGGGGCTCTCTTTGTGCCCGACAGTGACCCGCTGCTCTTCTACCGCGCCATAGCCGTATATGCCCGCAAGGCACTACGACGTGGTGGAAGTCTGCTCTTTGAATGCAATAAGACCTTTGCCGCAGATGTGGCTCAGATGCTCGGCAGCATGGGCTTCAGAGATTCAGAGACCATAGACGACCAATTCGGAATGCCACGATTCGTAAATACTATAAATACATGAGACAACAAAAGCCAATTACTCCGGACAAGGCTCTCGACCGATTGTCGGGACTATGCGCCCAATCTGAGTGCTGCTCAAAGGACTTGGACGACAAGATGAAGCGTTGGGGACTCGGCGAAACTGACCGCCGGCAGGTGCTGAAGCGGCTCATAGAGGAGGGCTTTGTTGACGACCGGCGATATGCTGAGGCCTTTGTTACTGACAAGTTGCGGTTCAATCAGTGGGGCAGAATGAAAATAGAGATGGCTCTTAGACAAAAAGGAATAGCCCCGGATGTGGCCAGTGAAGTGCTCGACGCTGTGCCCGATGAGGACTATCTTGATGTGTTGCACCCACTGTTGAAGCAGAAATACAAGACGATAAAGGCCGAAACTGATTATGAACGCTCAATGAAGCTGTTGCGTTTTGCAGCAGGGCGGGGCTTCCCTCTCGACATAATAAGACGTTGTATAGACCTGAACCCCGACATAACGGCTGATGAGAGTTAGCTTCCTCCATAGACTTGTCGACTTCGTACTGCCCCGAACGTGCGTCTGTTGTGGCTGTGCGCTCACAGTAAGTGAGGATTTGGTGTGCGCAACGTGCATGCTTCACCTGCCATATACGTACTATTGGCGTTCTCCTGACGATAATGAGATGGCGCGGGAGTTTTGGGGCAAGGTGCCGGTAGGGCGTGCCGGAGCCTTGTTTTTCTATCTTTCAGGAGCTCAAAGCACCGGTATCGTGAAGTCGTTGAAGTATCATGGCCGTCGGGAAGTGGGAGTTTACATGGGCCGATTGCTTGCACAGAAGTTCCTTCCCACAGGATTCTTCAGCGATATTGATGTCATGGTGCCCCTGCCTCTGTCCAAATCACGGCAGCGTAAGCGTGGATACAACCAGAGCGAGGCCATAACCGAGGGTATATCAATGGTGAGTGGCACGCCGATAGGTGCAACCTTGGCCGTGCGTACGGGCTTTGAGAAGAGTCAGACCAAGCTGGACCACATAGACCGTGAGGCCAATGTAGAGGGCTGTTTCAGTGTGCCCGACGGCAAGAAGGTGGCCGGCAAGCACATTCTTTTGGTGGATGATGTGGTTACTACCGGTGCCACGACGGTGGCCTGCGGCAAGGCTCTTGTTGCGGCAGGTGCAGTAAAAATAAGCGTTTTGTCGCTCTGTTTCACCAAAAGTTAGTAACTTTGGACTTTGAAAGAATCAATTGGCATATTATAATATAAAACAGATACATCATGGAAGATTTGAAAAACGTGTTCGCCAAGAAGCTTCTTGGCATCAAGGCCATAAAGCTTCAGCCCTCTAATCCTTTTACTTGGGCCAGCGGATGGAAGTCACCTTTCTATTGCGATAACCGCAAAGTGCTGTCTTATACCAGCGTGCGCGACTTTGTAAAGTTGGAACTTACCCACACCGTTTTGGAGCAATTTCCCGAAGCTGAGGCTGTAGCGGGAGTGGCAACCGGTGCCATTGCCCAGGGCGCATTGGTGGCAGATGAACTCAATTTGCCCTTTGCCTACATACGTTCCAAGGCAAAAGACCATGGCATGAAGAACCTTATAGAGGGCGAACTCAAGCCCGGAGCACGTGTGGTGGTGATAGAAGACCTCGTGTCAACAGGTGGTTCGTCGCTCAAAGCCGTGGCAGCGCTGCGTGATGCTGGCTATAAAGTGGAAGGCATGGTGGCCAGTTACACCTACGGTTTCGCTACTGCCGAGGAGGCTTTCCGTGCTGCCAATGTGAAACTTGTAACCCTGACTGACTATGAACACGTTGTGGACGAGGCTCTGAAGTCGGGCTACATCAAGCAGGAAGAAGTGGCTCTGCTCCACGAATGGCGTAAGGATCCGGCCAACTGGAATGCTAAAGCTTAATAAATAAGAGTAATGACAACATTCGAAAGTAGCGTTAAGGAGATTCCGTACAGCCAGCAGAGCGTGTACAATATGCTGTCTGACCTTACTAATATGGAGCGTTTGAAGGACAAGATTCCATCAGACAAGGCTACCGGACTTACTTTCAGCCGTGATGAAGTAAGCGTAAGCGTGGCTCCGGTTGGGCAGGTTACCATGCGCATCATAGACCGTAAGGAGCCCGACACCGTTAAGTTTGAGAGCGTAAACTCACCACTTGCATTCAACTTCTGGATACAGGTGCTGCCCGTAGGTGCCGCTTCGTCGAAGATGAAGCTAACAATGAAGGCCGAGATACCGTTCTTTGCCAAGGGTATGGTCAGTGGTCCGCTGCAGTCAGGCATAGATAAGATTGCCGATGTGTTGGCCATGATACCATACGAAGAATAATTTTTAAACACTCGAAATCAATATGTCAAGTAAACTTTGGGAAAAGAATTTTGAGGTAAACAAGGAAATAGAGCGCTTTACTGTGGGCCATGACCGTGAGCTCGACATGTATCTTGCCCCTTACGATGTGCTCGGTAGCATGGCTCATATCACCATGCTCAAGGAGATAGGATTGCTCAAGGAGGACGAGCTGAAGCAGCTTTTGGCGGCCCTTAAAGACATATATGCATCGTGCCAGAAGGGCGAATTCAGCATAGAACCTGATGTGGAAGATGTACATTCCGAAGTGGAGCTGCTGCTTACGAGACGCCTTGGCAGCGTGGGCAAGAAGATACATTCGGGCCGTAGTCGCAACGACCAAGTGCTGGTGGACCTGAAACTCTTCACCCGACATGAGATACGCAAGGTGGCTGAAGCCATGAAGGCCCTCTTCGATGAGCTTATCAGCAAGAGCAACCAGTTCAAGAATGTGCTCATGCCTGGTTATACGCACATGCAAATAGCTATGCCCTCGAGCTTCGGACTGTGGTTTGGAGCCTACGCTGAGAGCCTTTCTGACGACATGCTCATGCTTCAGGCCGCCTATCACATAGTTAATCGTAACCCGTTAGGGTCGGCAGCGGGCTATGGAAGCAGTTTTCCGCTGAAGCGGCAGATGACCACCGACCTGCTCGGATTTGATTCAATGGACTACAATGTGGTTTATGCGCAGATGGGAAGGGGCAAGATGGAGCGCAACGTGGCATTTGCCTTGGCCTCCATAGCTGGTACTCTGAGCAAGCTGGCCTATGATGCTTGTCTTATGAACTGCCAGAATTTCGGCTTCGTAAAGTTGCCAAAGGAGTGCACTACCGGTTCTAGCATAATGCCGCATAAGAAGAATCCGGACGTGTTTGAGCTGATTCGTGCGCGCTGTAACCGCATTCAGGCACTGCCGGGGCAAATAATGATGATAATGAACAACCTGCCAACAGGCTACTTCCGCGACTTACAGGAAATAAAAGAGGTGTTCCTTCCGGCCTTTGAACTTATGGAAGACTGCCTGAATATGACCACATGGATAGTGAGCAAGATGGAGGTTAATGAGCATATTTTGGACAATCCGATGTATGATCCGATTTTCTCCGTGGAGGAAGTTAACCGGTTGGCAGCCTCGGGGGTGCCTTTCCGCGACGCCTACAAGCAAGTGGGACTTGAAATAGAGAATGGAACCTTCCATGCTGACAAGCACATTCATCACACTCACGAGGGAAGTATAGGCAACCTTTGCAATGAGCAAATAGAGGCTTTGATGCAGTCCAACATCGACGGATTTGACTTTCAGAGGGCTGAAGAGGCCGAAAAGAAGTTGCTGTCATGAGGAAATGGACACTCTTTCTGGTCTTGACGCTTGTGCTGGGGCTGTGTGGTTGCAGCAATTCACAAGAAGATGTGAGCACTGAACCGTGCTACTTCTACTTCTCGCTTGCCAACCATCCGGCCAGCATCATTCACAATTCGCTTACCGGAATCAACTCTTTCGTGCGCGTGAGGTGCGGATACCGGTCTACAGCAACGGGCGCACGGGTGATGCATGTATATGCCAGCATGTATGGAAGCAGTGCTGAGGAAGACAATACCATTACTTCCGAGCTTGAGTTGCGCCACACTTATGTGTTAGGAGTATACAATCTGCTTTATATTGGCTTCAGTACAGGCGACGAAAGGCTTATGGCCTACGACGGGCAGTGCCCAAATTGCTATTACGAAACAGGACTTACACGCTATCCTCTTGAATGGTCGCACAGCGGACTCTATCTGAAGTGTGCCAATTGTGGGCGGGAGTACAACCTCAATAATCGTGGATTTGTGGTCGATGGCAGTGGAAGAGCACTCAGCAGATACAACGTTGGCGTGGTATCAACGGTCAATGGAGATGCCTTGCTTGTAAGTAGTGCGCAATAAAATTATCAAAAATCATTTGAAATACTTGCCTGTTCGGATAATAAACCTTATCTTTGCAAGCAAGTTTGCGGCAATAGCTCAGTTGGTAGAGCGCGACCTTGCCAAGGTCGAGGTCGCGG
>CAZUWO010000043.1:0-21164 GCA_964623995.1 uncultured Prevotella sp.
TGTTACTTACCTATTAGCACCTTGGCCACAGTGCCATCGGCATAGCGTACTATCTGTATTCCACTTTGATTACTGGTGATACGCTGGCCGCTAAGGTTATAACGAGCTTTCGCTTTATTGCCTTTGGCTACACTGTTTATGCCGGTAGGTGTGGTTATGGTAAGTGTTCCTGTCTGGAAAACGAACAAGTAGTTATGAGCTTTGCCACCACTCAGGATGAGCGGATAAGTGCCTTCAGGACTTGATGCCGTTGCTGTTGTCGTCACAACTGGCTTCTCCAAGATCACGCTTTCATCCTCATTGTTGTCAAAGCCTGTGTAGCTGACCTTGAACTCTGGATTTTCCTGTCCCTGCTCACGCATGCAGTCCAACGGACGGGCAAAGAGAGTGTCGGGCAAAATAGTCAGGATGCCGTTCTCATATTCGGCTTCCTCCTCAACGGTGCCACGTGAGGCTCTGATGACATACTTGCCAACGGGCGAGAGCTCAGTGGCGTCGCACGTCAGGGCTGGGTCGCCGGCGGGATAATTGCCCTCCAGCACCTTCCAACCGAACTTGGGATTAGCGTCGCCATATATTTTGGCTGAGTTGCGGGCCTTAATCAGAAGGCTGTATTCAAGGATGTTGTCGAACGAGCCTTCGCTATAGAACTGCTTCCACTGGTCGGCCGCCTTATATTTCTCGTAGGTTCCCTTCGTAACGTAGAGCTTGCAGGCCGCGTATTTTATGCCTTCAAGGGCGTTTTCGCCTGTTTTCGGCACGGCTTTCATGTGGGCTCGAATCTCGGTAAGGGCCGTCATGTCCTTCATGGCATAGACTCCTATGTTCGTTATTGTCGAGGGCATGACGAGTTTGCTCACCCACGAGCAGTTGGCCAAGGCGTATGGCCGCAGCGTGGTGGCGTCGCACGGGAGCGACAGTGTGCCAATAGTGGTGGGAAGCACGGCTATCACCTCCTTGCCAGTGGCCTTGTCGGTTATGATGCCATTGTCTATGGCAAAGTCGGCATCGGCTGCTGCGGTGAGATTCACCTGGTTCAGGCTTATGGAAGCAAGAGCTCCATCGCCAATATGGCTGAGTGCGGGCAGTGAAAGGGTAACCAACTTGTAAGTGCCATAGAATGCCCGCTCAGGCAGCGAGCCGTTTTGGGTGGTCAGCTTCTTGTCGCCGTCAATGAGATAAGGCTCTCCTCCAGCCACAATCTTGGCCTTGCTCAAGTCGAGCGAGGTGAGTCGGCCGGCCGTGGCGTGCCCTATGGAGTCGAGACCCAGGGCATAGCGAATGGCCTTAAAGTCGGTGGAGTTGATTTCTCCGGTTACAGTGAGGGTCTTCACCTTCTCCAACTGGCTGCGGGAGAGTTGTTTCTGCAGTGTGCCGGCAGTGGCCACGTTGACCGTTGCCACCGAAGAGGCATCGTCGGGAGACTGTATTCCGATTATCATTTCCTGACTGTTGGAGAATTTGTACGACGGGTTCAGCAAGTCGAGCTCATAATATCCGTTAGCCCAACCATTCCATCCCCAGTTCACGTGCACTCTTCCTTGGGCATCGTAGCCGTCGAGCACAAACTCATGGCCGCCATATTGTGAATCTCTTCCGGCATAAAGCACAGGGCGATTCTCGTTTATCTCTCTGAAGATGGTGTTGATGTAGTTCTCGTCTCCGTTGCTTGCGCGCCTGATATACTGTGCCCATGTAATGCCGAAGTTGCGCGACAGTCCGCTGATAGCGCTGGCATTGGTGGTGCCAGAGCCGTCGGGGTGATAGTCCATCGTTGACGCTACGCCACAATGATACATCAATGTGGCCACAGCCTTGCCCTCCTCGGCCGTCCAAGGATTGTTGATGCTGTCGTATACCAGCTTCATGTGGGCGTAGTCGTAGGTGGTTTTCGAGAAGTTAACAGTGATGTTCTTTGACGTGTTCTCACCAGTTTTGACTGAGGTGGTCCATATGCTCTTACCCTTTTTCGGATACTGATAGTAGTAGAATATCTGAGCCATGGCCGTGGCCACACATCCGGTGGCGGCGCGGCTGCAACTGTCGTTGGCAGAGGGTGAGTTTGGCCATGCGTCTGGGCATAGATCGTTGTAAGGCTCGGTCTGTCCCCAACGGGTTTTCAGCAATTCGCCCACCGACTCACGGTAGCGTGTAGGGTCGGGAGCTAATCTTTTGAAGGCTTTTCCTTGTTTTATTATGTTTGCGGATGCCTCCTTTACAGCCTTTAGCCACCACTGAAGACCGGGATTGGCCGTTGATGTGGTAAAAGAGCTTTCGTCGGAATAGGCCAGCACTTCAGGCAAAAGGTCGTCGGCCGACACCATTACGAAAGCGTTGTTGTTGCCAAACACCGAATAGGCTTCGGTGCTTGCCACCTCGCGCAGCGGCATGGCCAAGGCCTTGGCCCGTCGCGATTGCACTGTTGAAACTTTGCTAAGCGTGCTTGCGGCAATGGCCTGCATTTGTTGTTTGCTTCGTGGCGCGGCACTGACGACCTGCCAAGCAAGGCAAAACAAAATAAAGAGAGGTATACGTTTCATCATTAGTTGTAAGTTTAAGGATTAAAAGCCCCATTCGGCACTATCATTCACTGTGGAAGATGTTGCCGGATGGGGCCTGTTATTGATTGTGTTACTTCACAACAACCTTCTTGTTGTTGATGATGTAGACACCCTTTTGCATCTTGTCGAGGTTCGAACCCTTTATCATCACTGCCTTGCCGTCAACTGTATAGACGTTGTAGACAGGTGCCTTGGTCGAATTCTCAACAGCATCAATGCCAGTAACCACTGTAACCGTGGCAGCATTGGAGTAGTCTGACTCAGCTCCGTCGGCATAGGTTGCCGTTACGGTGTAGGTGTGTGAGCCTTCGTCAACGCCAGTATCGGTAAATGTGCCGTTGCCATTGGTGTCGACATGGCCTACAAGCACTCCGTCGCGGTAGATGTTGTAGCCTGTCAGCGGTGAGGTTGAGCCACCATAGATCGACTCGTAGGAGAAATCGTCCAACATGAACAGGTATCCGTTCTCGGTACTCCACCATACACAGAAGTACTTGGTGCCCTCAGGCAAGTCGTAAGTAACCTCTTTCCACTTGCCGCCATTCACAGTTTGAGATGGGCCAAGGGCCTCGAAGTCGGTCGGGTTATTACCTGTGGTAGAATAATAAGGCCAAAAATACTCCTCATAATAGGTTCCAAGAGTATCATCTACATCAGTTGCCCAATGGCAGTTCTGCACCCAGAAAGAGATTGTTTGCTCACGTCCGCTGAGCTCTGGGCTTATAAGCATCTGGTTGCCCTCCATGCGAGTCTGAGCCGTAACACGCTGTGCGTCATTTTCTTCTACACGCATGGCCATCATCACAAACTGCCTGCCCGAGTGTGGATTGGTATTAAGAGGCGATCCTTGAAGCACAGAGTCTGGACGCCAGATCATGAAGCTATTGTCGGTTTGCTGACCAGGATAGCTCATGCTATCAACCAGTCTTGGCCAATAGCCAGCGTCGTTTGAGAAAGTCTTCCACTCACCAAACTTGTCCTTAAATGGCTCATACGACTCGAAGTCTTCAGTTACTTTGACGAAACCTGTGGTGTCAGGAGCAATCCAGTTGAGCTTAACCGTGTTGGGCTCCGACTGTGCCGTAAGTCCTGTTGGGATAGGTTTGGCGTTGTTGCGTACCTTCACCCAACCGATATCGCTAAGGTCGTCGTCCTCGTCGAGGTCGCCATCATATATCACTTTGGCCTGGAACGAGACAGAGTCCTTCTTGGTTATGTCTATCGGCAGAGGCAGGGTAACGTTATTGTTGAGAGCCACGAGGAGGTTCTCGTTCACCTCCACGGTGTCAACAGGCACACCGTCGACTATGGAAACCACCTTGTAGTTGCTCACAGCGCTCTTACCAAGGTTGCGGATACTTGCGGTGAACTCACCCTTTGAGCCTGCATGCAGGAACTCTGGGCCGCTCACGGTCTGTGCGGCAAGGTTCTTGTCGAGCTGGTCAAAAACATTGAAGTTGTCTATAAGGCAATAATCTGCACTTGCGTTGCTGACCTTGTCAGCCGTCATATAGCCCTGGAATATAAGCTCAATGTAGCGTTGTCCGGCATACTTCCTAAGGTCAAGCGGTATCTGGTAATAGGCATTCAGCTTATTAAAATCAGCTGGCTTGATGGTGCTAACCGTGTCGACAGTGCCGTCGGGCAGCTGCACCATGAAGTACAACACCAAAGGATTGTTGGCTATAGTATTACCCACATAGACATAGCCCATTGGTGAGGTTGCGCCACGCATGTTGATCTTTCCAAGGTTGATAGTGCACGCGTCACCCTTCAATTCGCCAGGCATTATCATGCAAGCGCCGTCTCCATCAATAGGCATAGCAGCAAAGCTGGCAATAAAACCACCAGAAGCACCAGACTCTCTGGTTAAACCATAGATATAGAAGTGATGCTCATTGCTTCCCCCGGCAAAACTCTCCTTGTATGGAAGGTCGTATGGCTTGCCCTTGATTATGTAGCTTGTAAAGTCAGGAGTGCTGGTTCCTGAACCATTAGAAGCATCAACAATGTAGCGAAGCAACGACTGCGGGTAGCCCTCGTCCACATTAACGGCGATAGAACCTGAATTCTGCGAAGCCGTGAACGAAGCTGTCTGGGTATCCTTAAATGATTGATCCTTAATGTTATACAGCGTTACAGTGGTATTGTCAAGGTCGACATAGCCGTTGTTCTGGCCAAGAATGGTAGGCCATTTGACGCCGATGCTTGAACCGTTGTCAATCAAAGTAACATTAGGAGTGGAAGGCTTGTCGAGACCCACAAATATAGTCTTGCTCACTGGGCGGCCCGGTTTTCCATCGGCCCATGCGGTAATCTTGTATGTATGGTTGCCTTGTGCCACATCGTTGTCGGTGCACGAGAGCAAGGCTCCAGCATTCTGGGACTCAAACTTATTGAACTTGACGCCGTCTTTCTCCACTATCACACTGTCGACACTGGCGCGCGGGGTGCCATCAATGTTGGTTGAAGGCACATTGAACATAATAGACGAATTCAAGGCGCCCTTTGCACCGGCGTTGACAACTACATTCTTGGCGCTGTCAGGAGCCGATATATCGGAGAGAAGCTGGACGCTTATATCGTCGATGCGCATAGCCCAACCTCCGTTTATATTTGGAGTTATATCGTGGAAGGCCAGACGATACTCTCCATCAGCAGCGGGCTGGAACTCAAATGTATGGGTTACATATCCTGCCTTATTCCTGTTTGTAGCTATAACCCGATAGTTTTGAAGCAATGCCTGGGTATAAGCCGTTGGGTCATCACCCGTTCCTATCTTCACATCAAGAATACTAAAATTACTGCCTGTTGTAACACCATTGGTCTGGAAAGAAATGGTGTATATCTTTGTGGGATCAAGGTGAATGGCAGGTGTCAGCAGCCAGTCGTCGCTTGCATCAGTCTTACTGCTGGTTGCGTATGGGCTTTGAGCTGAGCCATTATTACCATTGGAACGACGGTTTGGCTTGCTGTAGCTCCAAGTTACATTATCCTTATTGTTGTCAAGAACAGTATAAGCCTCAAAGCCGGCAGCATCCTGGAAGTCCTCAAAATAAGGAACTTCCGCAGTTGTACCGAAGAGAACATGGTTCGACTCAGCGGCATCGCTCACTGCATCACCATTAATGGCGTACACATTATAATAATAAGATGTGTAGCCTTCGTCCTTTAGCTTCTCAGAGAATGTGAGTTCTGAGATAGAGTTGGCCACAACAGTCTCTTTGCCCTTGGCAAACCGAGCCACCCTGTAAGTCAGAGGAGTCAGATTGCCGCCATTCACGGTTGTTGTAGGAGCATCCCAAGACAGATGGGTTGTGCCGTCAGCGTCTATTGTCAATTTTACGTTGGTGGCAATATTTGGTTGATCAGCACCCGCCCATACCCTAACGGTGGCGTCATCTGAAGTTCCGGCATTGTTGGCCACATTCACACGGTAAACATGGAAGCCCTTCGACACAGCTGTTATGTTGGTTTTGGTAACTGTTCCTGCCGTAGTGGTGCCAGTAGCCAATGTGTCGTCTTCACTGATGACGTAGTATTTCAGATCGCCGGTGAGGCTTTCGCCCTTCACAGTCTTGTCAGGAGCGGTGAAGGACAATGTTCCGTTAAGAGTGAGTCCATCGAAAACAACCGACAAATCTGCCGGAGTGGCCGGGGCCTCTTCCTTGACAGTGCGCGGGATGAAGAAACCTACAAGCTCGGCATTGTTGGGAACATCGGCAAAATGAGTGGCATGGCCAGTCTGAAGGTCTACAGTATAGACAGCGGAATGGCCTGTTGAGTCGACGGCAGCCCAATAGAATGTATTGGTATTCTTGTCTATGTCGCCGCCCTGTGCATAATAAGTGCCGTTGGCATTGCGCACTTTCACTCCCGTTGGACCAACTTCGGTGGCCTTGCCGTTAGTGGTCGACAGCTCATAGAGCACACCGTCGATGCCGATGGCATAGAGACGGTTGTTTGAGGTGATGCCCATTGCCACATAGGCCTGTTCACCCGGACCGAGGGTTTCGCGGGACAGCGTTGGCAAATCCATTCTACCAATCTGATAACCCGTAAAACTGGAATTATAGAATTCGCCATAAAGCTTGCCGTTATTGGCTTGAGCAAATGATACAGTCGCGAAGTCTGAAGAATTAATCTGGCCTAAAAATCCTTTCCAAGTATTAATGTTCAGCCTCGTTATGACTGCCGCAAAGGCCAAGCCAAAAGGAGTTTGCTGGAAATCAATAAAAGAAGAATATAGCGTATCGCCTACAAGCTGGAATCCATTTTGGCCCAACGGATAGTTTGTGGTAAACAGAGTGTCGGAAACAATCGGGTCTGCCAAGTCGTATCTCAGCAGACTGTTGTTCTCATACATGCCCCTAAGATTGGTAGCCCAAGCGTAAGGCACCTTGCCAGCAATAGGAGCCCGGAACGGATACTTCACCATATCCATAGAGGCAATAGGCTCAGTGAATGCCGGAGTGCCGCCCGTAGCTTTTGGCAAATTCCTGCTGACGGGGATCATTTGCTTCGCAGCAGGTGCGTCGCCAGTGATTTTTTGGTAACCGCTCAGGTCTGGACCTTCTCCCACTTTCGTGAATTTACCCGATTGTATTCGGGTAACATCAGTCCATTTAATAACCTGCGCTGTAGCCGAAAGACTTGCAGTAAAGGCCACCATGACGGCCGCCATTACGCGTAGAATCGTTGTAGTTCTTTTCATACTAAGCGGATTTAATTTAACAATTGGTTCACTAATATTTCACAAAATTAGGTATTTTCATTTACATTAATCCGCATTTTAAGTTGCAAAATTGCGCTAATTTATAAATTAGCGCATCAAAATGACATTTTAAGAAAGAAATAATTGCATTTCGTTTGTTTAAAGACCACAATTTCGTAAAAATTGATATTACGAGTAATGCTTGTTGCTTATTTACGTCAAACTGGCAAAACTGAGTTTTTTTAAGGTTTTAAAAGCAAAAAGAAACAGTAACTTCATGGGATTTGAAAAATACTTTTTAATTTTGTAGACCGAAAGTATAGGAGATAGAAGAAAGTCCCTCTTTATGAGAAAACATATTATATATATAGTAACCTTAACGATAATCCAACTGCTCTATGTGGCATTTCCGGTTTCCGCACAAGAGCCTCGAAACATATATTACAGCCGTTGGCCGCGCCTGTCGAGCAAACAACTCATCGCGTTAGGCGACTCATTGCGTTGGGTAAGGCACCAGCCAGACAGCGCCTTGGCCTGTTTCTCGCTCGTGGCCAACCGATATTACGAGAAGACAAGCCTGAGTCGGGAAGACAAAAAGTGTGTAGTTGAGGCGCTGTTGTCTATTTCCTCGCTGTGGTTAGACTCATTCAAGGACTACCCTAAGGCCATGTCGTATGCCATTCAGGCCCAAATAGTGGCCAAGAAGTACGGTCTCGACTACTATCAGCCGTCGGTCAACGTGATGCTGGCTACAATAGAGAGCTACAAACCGGTAATAGACGGCGACTACAGACTGCGCACCGACGTGCTGAATCTGTACAAAAAAGCCTTCAGTCAGGCACTTGAGCTGAAGAACTGGAATGCCTTGAAGCTTGCTTCGCTCGATCTTCTGATGGAGACAACGTTCAAAAAGAAAACCAAATTCATAAGCAACGAACTGCAAAAGCTAAGAACCATGCAGCTGCCACAGTCGCTTGGCTGGCCGAAAGTGCTGCGACGAATCATAGCAGGCCTCGATGTGTGGGAGGGGAAGTACGAGAGCGGAGAGTGGAAGCGACTCAACCGGTTGCAGCAATGCCAGCTTGCCGACTCTACCGTGAACATTTTCCATGGCGTTTTGGACGATATTGAGCAGATGGACACTTCCGAACGTACTGCCACAGCAGTATTTGTACACTTCCTTATAGCCATGGCCTACGAGGATTCGGGCCAGAACGAAAAGCTGATAGGCGAACTCAAGGCCGTGGAAGAGTATGCTCTGAAGAACAATATGACCGAGGCCTTGGCCGATGCCTATATGAACGAATGGGTGTACTACACCAAGCATGGCCCTAAGGAACTGGCACAGGAGTACAGAATAAAACTGCTCGAGGCGCGGATAAGCATGATAGACAACGACGGACTGGGCCAAGTGGCCAATGTTAAGCTTGCCTACGAGATACAAATGAAGAATGAGGAGGTGAGGGAACTGGCCCTTAAGCGACAGATGGAGCAGCGAGTGTTGGCTTGTGTCATTGCATTCTCGCTTCTGTTTCTCTTATTCTTAATACTGTTACTGCACAAATACCGTCAGCTTAAACAGAAAAACCGTTTGCTTTATGAGCGCATGAACCAGTTGCTGAGGGCTGAGGACGACTTTGTAAACCTGTCAGGAACGAGCAAGCGGGACAAAGCCGAAGCACTGAATGAGCCAGACAGAAACGCCGAAAAAACAGAAACCGAGGAAGAAACTGCCGAAGAGAAACTGAAAAACGGCAAGAACACGCTTGCAGCCGAGGAACAAAGCGACCTGCTACACCGTGTAATAATCGTTATGGAAACATCTTCCGAGATATACAGTGAGGACTTTACGCTAGAGAGACTGGCCCGACTGGCTAACGGAAAGCGCAATACGGTGTCGCAAGTCATTAATGAACGCTACAAGACAAACTTCAACGGCATGCTGAACGAGTACAGAATAAAGGAGGCTTGCCGCCGAATGAACGACAACAAGAACTATGGCAACTACACTATAGAGGCCATAGCACAGAGTGTTGGTTTTAAGTCGCGCTCCAATTTCGGCTCCGTTTTCAAGCGCATCACCGGACTTACACCATCTATATACAAGCAAATGGCCGACGAGAAACAGACCGAGGGCTAAGAGAAGTAAAAGCCTCCGGCCGGCGATGGCTCATAAAAAAGAGGAGGAAAACTTTTATTCAGCCTCAGAATTTTGTATCTTTGCATCAGGAATCCGGCGCTTGCGATTCCCGTTCTTTTAACATCAAATTCCGATTTTCAAAGCGTAAACCCAACCATAAAACTCCAGTAAGAAATTACATAAGTTCCGTAATTAAGTTACGACTGTCCCGTAATCCGATTACGAAAGCCCCGTAACACGATTACGGAAGTTCTGTAACGACATTACGAAGCTTTCGTAATGCGATTACGAAAGCCCCGTAACGCAATTACGGGACTATGAGTTTGCAAAGCATTGCTATGATGTTGGGGTAAAAAAGAGTTAAAAGCCTGATTCAAAGGTTTTTAACCACAACGCCGTCGTAAGTGTTCACAGTCAGTTGGTACTCATCTCCGCTCTCCATTGCAGCAATATTAAGACTCAGAAAAGTACGACTGGTGTAGTATTCCGGCACTCCGCTCTGGTCATGGTACAGCCTTAGGAAGAACTTTCGGGTGCCATCAGGCCGCAAAGCCACCGAATCGCACACCACTCCTAAAGTCTGCCGCGTGTCCAGAGTATCCTGTTGGCCAGTCTTTAGCAACAATCCCAGGTTTAAATATTTGCCGTTTCGGCTCTTCCACACACGCTCAAGTCCCACCGGATCGGTTGCCATGGCCTGCACTCTGTAGGCCATCATGTAGTCAACAGCAGGCACATAAGCCGCCTGAAGCAACTGTGGCAGCTTGCCGTGGTAGTCATTATAGTATACGAGAACACGGTAAGTACTGTCCACTCGCTGTGCCCACGAAGGAGCAGATATGCTTCCGAAGCGCAGCGTATCGCCGTCGTCGGTAACCACAAAGCCTATATTGCCGGCTTCTGTGGTCATTTCGCCAAAGTCAGCACGCATGTATGACAGGCTGCCATCGCCGGTTTCGTAGTTACGATTCTCACAAGCCGCGATCCATAAAGCCGATACCAGCAGGCAAAACACCCTTATGCGCATACGGAAGCACCTGCGTCTGATAGCCATACATTATTTATTTATAGCCTCGAGAGCCTTCATTTTATTTATCGCAGGATTGGCATACATTGTTATTATACGCTCTCTGAGGAAGGCTTCATCCTTGTTTGGCAGATCCACCTTGGCCACTTGACCCTCCACATAGGCATTAAACGCACTGACATCCTCATCGGTATAATTGCTGCTAAAGTCCCGTCCGCCCAACTTTTCATCGGCTGCGATGTAGTTGTTGGGGTATAGTCGGTAGTTGGAATGAATACGACGGTCTATCTCTTCGGCCACAACTGGATAGATGGCGTTCTTCGACAGCGAGGCCGAAGCGTTGGCAATAAAGTCGTCTATGCACGGTGCGCAGTGGTAATGCACGTGGCCCTTGTAGCCAAAAATGCCGGTTCGCATGCTCACAAGGTCATCAGTCGGGCCCTTGTGGAACTGCGGATTGTCGCGACGTTGTTGGAATTCCTTTGCCTTAAGGTAGTCACAGGGGTCAAATTCGTACGATATGGCAAGCGGAACTATGTGGAGCGACTCCAGTCTTTGGGCTGGAGTGCCCTCTCCTCCCATTGCCATCATCTTCAGTATCGACTCTTGCGTGCGGTCATCGCTGTCTTTCGCGCGCCCCTCGCGCTGGGCTATCCAGATGTTTTCATGCTTTCGCCCTATGGAATAGTGCATATACTCGGCCAATCGCTTACTTGCGAGCAGCAGTTGGCGCATGGGCAGGTCGCGCTCCACTATGAAACTCTTGTTCAATCTTACCAAATCCTTAATCCATGGCATCTTGAGCAGGTTGTCGCCTATGGCAATCTCACACGTTGTGGGGAAGCCATTAACCACAAGAAGCAAGTCGAGAATGGCCGAATCGAGCACTATGTCGCGGTGGTTGCTTACGAAAGTGTAGCGCTGTTGCGGACTTATGGCACTGTAGTCCATCTCGTATCCCGACGAGGCCTTGGCCATAAGGCCGAGCATAAAGGGCTTGCAGAACTGCAACTGAAACTCCATACTGGAGTGGCAAGAGCGCATTTTCTGCTCCAAAACACTGAAAGGCACGTCCGGATAAACCGTGGAAACAACGCTGCGAAACTGTGGATCGGCCACCAAACGGTCGTATACGGCAGGCAGTTCCTCCGGCTCGAAAGGCCTGATCTCATCAAATTTCCTAAGTTCTGGATCCATAAACAGCTTTTATTTTTATATATTTCTACTTGAATTGGTTCTCCACTATGTCGGTAAGAACATCCTTAATGTCGAGTCCGGCAGCCCGTACCTGCTGCGGAATGAAGCTTGTTGCCGTCATGCCGGGAGTGGTATTGATTTCCAGCATCATCACCTTGTCGTGGCCTTCGCTGTCCTTTGTTATGATGTAATCAATGCGGATGATGCCGTTAGCATGCAGAATATCGTATATTTTGCTTGTTTCCTGACGCACTTTCTCAGCAGTTTCGGGCGACAAACGGGCAGGAGTGATTTCCTGAACCTGACCATTGTACTTGGCATCGTAGTCAAAGAACTCGTTCTTGGTTACGACTTCAGTGGCCGGAAACACAACGCTCTTATCGCTGGTCTTGTAAACTCCGATTGAGATCTCAGTGCCATCCATGAATCCTTCTATCATAGCCTCATCGCTTTCCATAAAAGCCGTGCGCAAAGCTGGTGCCAACTGGTCGAAGTTCTTTACCTTCGACACTCCGAAACTGCTGCCATCGGCTGTGGGTTTCACGAAACATGGCATTCCTACGGTGTCTAACAGATACTTCTCTGTAAGCTTTCCCTCCTCGCCACGCCTTATAAGCACGCTCGGAGCCACGTTGACGCCGAAGCCGCGCAGGTAGTTGTTGAGGGCATATTTGTTGAAAGTTAATGCCTCTACCAGCACTCCGCTTGTGCTATAGGGCAGATGTATAAGCTCAAAGTAGCCCTGCATTACGCCATTCTCGCCCGGCTGGCCGTGGATAGTGATGTAAGCATAATCGAAAAACACGGCCTTGCCATTGTAGATAAACGAAAAATCATTCTTGTCTATTTGGGCAATGTCGCCCCCCGGCAGCTCTACGTGCCAGTCGGTTCCCTTTACATCGACGATGAAAACATCGTAACGGTCCTTATCGAAAAATGAGTACAGTCCCTGAGCCGACCTCATTGACACGTCGTGCTCTGACGAATCGCCACCACAAACTATGGCAATTGTGCGTTTTAAGTCTTTCATATTTCTTGTAATTCTTGTTTTCTTCCGTTTATATATGTGCGCCAGCGCTCTATCAGCCGGCTGAAATCGTCGGGCCATGGCGAATCAAAGTCCATCTGAAGACCCGTGGTCGGATGGACGAAACCTAAGGTTTTGGCATGCAAAGCCTGCCGCGGGCACACCTTGAAGCAGTTTTCCACAAATGCCTTATAGGTGGAACTGCGCTGTCCGCGCAGTATTTCGGTGCCACCATAGCGCTCATCGCCGAACAGAGGATGGCCTATCGACTTCATGTGAGCCCTGATTTGGTGGGTCCGTCCTGTCTCAAGCACGCACTCAACGAGCGTGGTATAGCCGAAGCGTTCAAGCACACGGTAGTGCGTTACGGCACTTTTGCCCACTCCACTGTCAGCAGAAAACACCTTCATACGCAACCTGTCGCGCGGGTCTCTGGCTATATTACCCTCTATTCGGCCACTTTCCTCAACAAAGTTTCCCCATACCAGGGCGTTGTAGCTGCGATGGGTGGTCTTGTTATAGAACTGCTTGCCGAGCGAGGTCTTGGCTTCGGGGGTCTTGGCTACTACAAGCAAGCCGCTCGTATCCTTGTCAATGCGGTGCACTAAGCCCACTTCGGGATCGTTGGCATCGAAACTTTCCACGTCACGCATGTGCCAAGCTACAGCATTTATCAGTGTTCCGGTGAAATTGCCTGCACCAGGATGCACCACCATACCGGCGGGTTTGTTGACCACCATTAGTTGGTCGTCTTCGTAAACAATATCGAGTGGAATGTCCTCTGGATGGATTGAGGAGTCGTGTTTAGGCCTATCGAGCATTAATGTTATCTCATCGGCGGGTCTGACCTTGTAGTTACTCTTAACAGGACGACCATTCACGTGTATGAAACCGGCCTCAGCAGCTTGCTGTATACGATTTCGGCTTTGGTAAGGGTTCTTCTCCGTCAGGTACTTATCTATCCTAACGGGCTTCTGTCCCTCATCAACCGTAATGCGCCAGTGCTCAAACAGCTGCTGCCCATCATCGGTATAATCGGCCTCATCGTTAAATAACTGCGGGTCTAAGCTTTCTGAATATAACATAGCTCAAATAAAATCAAGCTGCCTAATTTGTAGTCTAACAACATTAACAGGTTGCATTCGAAAACGCACAGCACATGTCTGCACTCTCTCTTCTGCACATTTTTATTTTACAAAGATACGCTTTATTCCCGTATTCAGCAAATATTGCCGTCAATTTTAGATTATTTTCAATACTAAAGCCGGCGGAAAGAACATCTGAAAGCAAGGGGGAAAACCTGCGAATCCTAAACTACAGCATACAAAAAAGCGGCAAAGCCTTCAGAAATGTAGCCTTGCCGCCATGTATTAAGGAAAAATCAATGTCAGAGTTTGAATTTATAACCCACCGTGAGATCTATAAACATGTTACGCTCGCCACGGTCTTTGTAGGGATCATTGAAAAGTCCGCCATTGCCTTCGGTATACTTTATGCACTTGTTAAGGTCAATATGGAAAAGCGCTTCTACCGAAAAGTTCTTGTAATCGTAGCCCACGCCAACGGGAATGGCCACCGACACGCGCTTGAAGTCGTGCTTCATCTCGGTGGAATTGGAAACATCGAAGTTGTGCCACTCATATTTCGACTGGTCATCGTAAGAACTATAGCTACCGTCTCCGGCTATACGGCCGTAAGAATGCTCCTTAAACTTGGCCGAAAGCAGTGCTCCCACCTCAACTCCAGCCTTAAGCGACACTCCGCTATTGCCGATATAATAGCTGTAAACCACCGGTATGGCTATGTATTTGGCCGAGAGATGCTGTGCTTCCTCAGTGCTTTGCTGGGCCTGATTGTCAATAACCTCCTTGTAATCGAACTTGCAACCCACCTCACGATAGTCAACTCCGAACGACAGGGACTGCCCATTGGCAACAAACCACTCCAAGGAAGCGCCACCATGCCAGCCTATTTTCCACTTCGGACTGTAGTTAAAGGCGTTTCCGACAAACTTGGAAGTGTTGATGCCAACTTTGGGTTCGATGAGCAAAGTTCCTTTTTTATGTTGCGCTAACGCAGGAGTGAGACATAATGCCACTGCAAGCATAGCCAAAAACCTTTTCTTCATTTCAACATTCACGTTTTAAAAGTTTCGCAAAGGTATCAAAATAAGGAGAGAAAACATCAAAAACACCCATTAAATTCACTAATACAGCAAAAAATAATAATCGTTAACAAAAAAAACAAAACCTTAAATCTTATCATGAAAGCAGTGCTTACAGGCCCTACTCCAAAGTTATCTGCCGACAATACACGCACTTACGAAGTGTAATAACAAAGAAAAAGCGCCTTATAACTACACTAATCAGGCACCCATTCACATCATCCGGCAGCAAGAAACATACTGCCGGATGATGAATGTCCAATATATAAATGTGGAAAACGAAATCCTATCAAAGTTCGCCATTGGCCTTAACCTTCTCCTTTGTTGGCTCTACGGTTATGGCTCCGTTAGCAAAGACCATGTTGAAGAATGAGAATTGCGTCTTATTATCGTTGTCTTTATCGCTAGTAAAGGTGTAAAGAAGGAGCGTGGTGCCGTTGTTTCCCGATTTTATACTGAATATCTCAACATCTCTTCTGTACACCAGCGCAGCCTTGTTCTTATAAACAACGAACACATAGAACAGTCCCGGACCCACCGAATCGTGCATTCCACGAAACACAAGGGCCGCACAATCGGCCGAAAGTGGTATAACCTTGCAGGGTTCTCGCCCCCTACCCGTCCACTCTTGGTCGGTCATCTGAGCAAAAGCCCAATAGTTGAAGCGGAAAAACATGTCGTATTCGGTGAAGGTAAAGGTGGTTTTACGGCCAGAATGGTCGTTACAGACAATCTGAAGTTTAGAAAACGCGCTGTCATGCCACAGCTCGTAGTCGTCGTTAGGGTGCTGATAAGCCTTAATCTTATATGAATAACCGCCCGTTAGCGAGAATGTGTCAGTCCCTATCAGCTTATACTGGTTTGGATTGCGGTTCTCTCCTTCTGCATACATGGTGTAATGCTTGACCGAAACTATCTCACCGTCAATGATTGAGAACAGTTTTTGGGAGAAAAGATTGCCGCTAAGTATGAGAACAAGCAGTAAGAAGACGATTCTTTTCATATAAAATAAAGTTTGCGGATTAACGGTTTTACTCCTTCATATAAACGGCTCCAGACTCAGAAAACTCTATCTTGGCCAGCTCTGCGGGATTGTACGGCTTGAGGTTTTCGTCGTATTCCACGCAGTTAAGTTGCAGGTGAACAATATATTTTCCATTCTTTTGCTCCACATTATTTATGAAAGAATGGCTCTGATAAACAACTTTGGCCTTTCCATCCTTAAGAACAAGCACCGTGTTCAGTGCCGGTTGGCTCGCGTCGATGGCTCCGGCCAAGACGCAAACGGCATAATCGGTAAACAGATGCACGTCTATTGGCTTGCCGCTCTCACCCGAAGACGTGAAGAAGGGATCCCATCCTTCGTCGCTTTCCTCTTGATAGGCTATTTGCTTTTGCCCATTTCCCTGAGCCACAGAGCAACTCAGCACATGATATTTGCCGATTTCCATTTCATAATTATTGTAGTTAAAGAGCGAGACAACATAATGATAGCCCTTCAAATCGACCGCCACGCTGTCCTTAAACACGTAAGGCTTGCGGTCTTCCATGATGGGATAGACCTCAGAAGGCACTACCATCGAGCTGTCAACAGCCATTTCTCCATTACGAAACGACAGGATTGAAGTCTGAGAATTGATTTGCATGCAATAAAAAGCTACGGCAATGGCAATGAAAAACCTTTTCATATTTCATAGAATGTAAACGATAGAATAATGTTGTTTTGGTTAGATTTCAACGCCTTGATTATCTGCCGCAAAGATAAGGGAATAATATTAGCGCACCAAAAGATTTAGTTTCTTTTTTCGTTACATTAACTAAATACTTTCTTTTTCCGCTAATTCGCATGACGTTCAGAACAATAAGGCGCTGTAATCCTTATGCTTTGAAGCATTAAAGGTGTGGAATAGGAGGTGAAAAACAATGATTTACAAATCGTAAATGATAGGTTTTTGGCCACTAAGCAATTGGGTTACAAGACCGATTGAAAATGATTAAGAGAGCCGCCCCCACTACTCTGCCGCGTGCTGCGACTTCTTTTCTTGCTGTTGTGGCTTTGTTGTCGACTCCTGGCTTTGCCCGTTCTCGCCCTCATCGGTGGGTGCTACTTCCTCAAAATTATCTTCATCGCCCTCGCCGAACATAACGTC
The DNA here is from genome assembly GCA_964623995.1 of uncultured Prevotella sp. GTDB lineage: Bacteria > Bacteroidota > Bacteroidia > Bacteroidales > Bacteroidaceae > Prevotella. The sequence continues at coordinate 16,981 of CAZUWO010000043.1, forward strand.
CTCTGACGGAACATCAGGGTCAACATATTCTATTTGGGCATCTCTCGACAGCTTTCCATCACCTACCACGATGGTCAATTGCTTGTCTACGGGCACTCTTTGACCCGCAACGACGTTCTTTCCGTCAGCCTTTATGCCATAAACCCAATCCTTTTCGCCAGAAACATAGTCGGGAGCGGTAAGCTTAAAGCCTATAGCCGTGAGCCGAGCCTGTGCCTCGCGCAGCGAACTGTTGTCTATAATGTCGGGAATTGCAATGGTAGGACTGCTCGAAGCGTTGATGGTTACATAAACAATGTGGTTCGACTTCACCCTCTGTCCGGCAGGAATGCTCTGCTCCAGAATACAGTCGGGCGGCAGGGTGCGCACATAGCCCGTATCGCTCACGGCAATTTTAAGCCCCAGCTTCTCCATTTCGGCATCGGCATCAGAGTAGGACTTGTGAGTCAAGTCGGGCACAACGATGGCTTCTCCGTGGTGAGTATAGAAAATTATGCCATACTTCACGCCCAGGCCAAGCAGGAAAACCACGAGAATCATGGCCCAAATGTTGCCCCAAACGTAAGAACTGCAAAACTTGCTTATAAACTCCCTTGTCGTCATCGGTATGGATGCTTAATTAGTAACCTTTATAATGGCAGTGGCAAAGTTATATAAAAAAACGGAAAGAAGCAAAGAATTGTCTCCACATCTTTCCGTTAGTGCTGTTTTAAGCCTCTGGGCCAAGCTTTTACTTGCCGTGGTTCTCGTCGGAAACGGTAAGCTTTTTGCGTCCGTGTTTACGGCGGCTGGCCAGCACGCGGCGACCATTTTTAGTAGCCATACGTGAGCGAAAGCCGTGCTTATTCACACGACGGCGATTGTGGGGCTGGAATGTTCTTTTCATTTTTGTTATATTTATTTTTCGTTATTGTTGCTATAAGAAAGCCGTAAAAGGCCCGTTTTGGGTTGCAAAATTACATATTATTTTCTAAAACACCAAGCTTTAGTCTATTTTTAGGCGCTGATTTTATGTTTTTTACTGAATTTTCCGTAACTTTGCAGCCGCAATTAGAGTTTCAGACATTAATTAAAAAAGATTTATAACAGTAATTATGATTAATTCTCAGGACATCAAGAACGGAACATGTATCCGCCTTGACGGTAAGATTTGGACCGTAATAGAGTTCCAACACCGCAAACCGGGCAAGGGCAACACCGTGATGAACACAAAATTGAAGAACGTTGCCGATGGAAGAGTGCTTGATCGCACATTCCAAATCAACATGAAGCTTGAAGATGTGCGTGTAGAACGCCGTCCGTACCAGTACCTTTACAAGGACGGAGACGACTATATCTTCATGAATCAGGAAACCTTCGAGCAGATTCCAATACCGGAACACCAGATCACAGGTTACAAATTCATGAAAGAAGGCGACGTTGTAGAAGTTGTAACCGACACAAGCGACGGTACTATACTGTCAGCCGAGATGCCGGTTAAGACCAATCTGAAGATTGTTCACAGCGAACCCGGCGTAAAGGGCAATACAGCTACCAATGCCACAAAGCCCGCAACGCTCGAGACTGGCGTAGAAGTAAGGGTACCTCTCTTCATCAACGAGGGCGAAACCATACAGATAGACACCCGCAACGGCAGCTATCTGGGCCGCGTGAACGCTTAAGACAGCACACCCGAAGATACTGAAGGGCGTACCAACGTCTGCTTTACCGACCGCCACAACAGTGCTGACAGGAACGCAGATATTGGCACGCCCTCCTTCATTACAGCCCCAACAAACTACAATTTTACTACTGACTACACGTCAATGAGATACAGCATCATAGTTCCAGTATACAACAGACCCGACGAAGTAGACGAGCTGTTGGAGAGCCTTACCAAACAGACCGAGACCGATTTTGAGGTTATCGTCGTCGAAGATGGGTCAAGTAAGCCCTGCTTTGTTGTTTGTCAGAAATACACTGACAGGCTTGACCTGCACTACTTTCTTAAGGAAAACAGCGGTCCAGGGCCAAGCAGGAACTACGGAGCCAAGCATGCAAGGGGCGAATACATTATTATATTAGACAGCGACGTGGTGCTGCCGCAGGGCTATCTGGCTGCCATCACTGCCGAATTGGACCGTGAACCCACCGATGCCTTTGGCGGACCAGACCGTGCCCATAGCTCTTTCACCCCCGTGCAGAAGGCCATAAGCTATTCCATGACATCGTTTTTCACCACCGGTGGCATACGTGGCGGCAAGAAAAAACTCGACAAGTTCTATCCGCGGTCGTTTAATATGGGCATCCGCCGTGATGTTTTCGAGCGGCTGGGGGGCTTCTCCAAGATGCGCTTCGGTGAAGATATAGACTTCAGTATCAGGATTCTTAAAGCCGGATACAAGAGCCGCCTCTTTCCCGAAGCATGGGTTTGGCACAAGCGTCGTACCGACTTCCGCAAGTTCTGGCGGCAAGTCTACAACTCAGGCATAGCCCGAATAAACCTCTATAAACGTCATCCCGAATCGCTGAAGCTGGTACATCTGCTGCCCGCAGTATTCACAGTGGGCGTGGCAGTGCTGGTTTTAATGGCTGTTATCGGACTTGTGCTCATGCACACCTACGACTATGACCGCTGGCTGCCATTACACGTAATTCCCCAAATACCTATAGCGCTCTATGCTCTCATTATCTTTGCCGACTCAAGTCTGCGCAACCACAGTGCTTGGATAGGCTTATTATCGGTCGTAGCAGCCTTTATCCAGCTCATAGGTTATGGCTGCGGCTTCATCAGAGCATGGTGGCGGCAGTGTGTTAAGGGCAAAGGTGAATTCTCTGCTTACCGAAAGAACTTCTACAAATAGGCACCACGCCACATAGAAACGGGCAGCCGAGCACGGCGAAAGCAGGCATGAAGAGGATAGAACGCGACAAGCAGACCGTCAGACTGATGGTGAATCTCTATGCCGAACATAAGCTGCACGATGCAGAAAGCAAGCAAGCCTACAGCGATTTGGCCGACTATGCCTGCCGAAGGCTCGACCATTGCCGATTTGGCAAACATAAACCGGCCTGCAAGGACTGCCCCATTCACTGCTACTCGCCTGAGAAACGCGCTATGATGAAAGAGGTAATGCGATGGGCAGGCCCAAGAATGCTCTTCTATTCGCCACGGGCCACGCTGCGCCACTTGCTGCAATGCCTTGCCCATAGCTTTCATAGAGATTCAACAAAACGATAATCTCGTTCTTTGAATGTACTGCCAATATGGTTTCAGCAAGCCACAAACACATTGCCGAACCTTATTTCCCACTAGTTGGATGTATACAATCTAACAGTCTTTTATCCAACCACTTAAAGGCATTTCACACTCTTCTCCCCGTCATAGCAGTTCCGTAACTTGATTACGGCACTTATGTAATCGGATTACGAGACTTCTGTAACGTCGTTACGGAACTTCCGTAATCAGATTACGAGACTGTCGTAACGTGATTACAAGAATGCCGTAATTATATTACACTACACCATGTGGGCCACGTTGCATGCTTTCCCGTCCATTTCCCGTCGTTCAAGCAGCAGCTTTATAAGCTTGTTCTTGCGCTTCGGGGCAATAAGTTTGCGGAAGAAAATATTTGGTATGGCCACGCCGATGGCTATTACCAATATGACGAGAGAGGCCCGAATGCCATTGTCTACCGCCACTGTTACCTCGCCAACCACACCGTGCATGTCGATAAGAGCAAAGAGAGCACGATACATTAGCACACCAGGTATCATGGGAATCACGCTTGGAATGGACAAGCATTGATGGGGAGTGTGGAGTACATGAATTGCCTTGCAGGCCAGAATGCTAACCAAGGCCGAGCCGGCAAGTGAACCTGCTATCATTCCTTCATCAAGTCCTATGTTGTGATTGCTTGGTCCCAGGTTGACAAAGTTACGGGTGCACACGGCGATAATGCCGCCCAAGGCCACCGCCCAAAGCAATCGGTGGGGCGTATTGAATATAGTGGAGAAACCAATGGCCGAAATGGCAGCCGCGATGGCATAACTCCAGTAGCTACTGTGTGGCGTCATGCTCAGGTCTCTCACAAAGTTGTCGATGCCGCAGATGGCAATCGCGCCTGCAATACCAAACGACATGGCCGCTATCATGAGCAATACCCTCACGCCACTGGTAATGCCCTTTGTTATGTAACCATTGA
>CAZUWO010000044.1:0-21030 GCA_964623995.1 uncultured Prevotella sp.
TTATATTTTTCATATACAAACTTTTGGCGGTCACCACCCGTGAGGGCAGTGGCCGCTTCTTTATTTAAATACGAAAAAGGAGATAAACACAGCGTGGTGTTTATCTCCTTTTCCTGTTGTAGAACTTATTTAGTTGTTGCCCTGAAGGCTTTTAAGAATCTCGGCCATTTTTTGCTTGGTAACAAGTTTTGTAGGTACCAATGGCAGCCTGAGCACGTTCTCTATCATGCCCATATCGTTAAGAAGGGCCTTTACTCCCGATGGGTTGCCGTCGACAAACAGCAGCTTGTAGAGTTCGGTAAATTTGTGATGAATTTTTAGAGCGGCCTCATACTCGTTGTTTCTTTCCAACCTTATCATCTTGGAGAACTCTCTTGGCAGGGCGTTGCCTATTACAGAGATAACCCCTTTGGCTCCACTGGCAATCATTGAGAATGCCAACGCGTCGTCGCCGCAAATCACCTCAAAGTTGTCAGGCTTGTTTTTGATAATCTCATCGGTCTGTTCAAGGCTTCCTGAGGCTTCCTTTATGGCTACAATGTTGCTGAAGTCGCGTGCAATGCGTACGGTTGTGTCAGCTTTCATGTTGACTCCGGTGCGCCCGGGCACATTATACATTACCACGGGCAACTTACTTGCCCGGGCCACTACCTTGAAATGCTGGTATAAACCTTCCTGTGAGGGCTTGTTGTAGTATGGGCAGATGGAAAGGATACCGTCAACACCTCTCCAGTCAGTTGACTTTATCTCATCTTCAACCGCATAAGTGTTGTTGCCACCGCAATATTTAAGTATGGGCACCCGGCCTTTATTAACCTTCAATATCAGCTTTGTTATCTCGTCTTTCTCTTCCTTTGTCAGGCAGGGAGCTTCGCCTGTAGTGGCAAGAATGCAGAGAAAGTCGGCTCCTTCCTTTATTTGGAATTCCACGAATGATTCCAACGACTCGTAGTCCACGCTTCCGTCAGTCTTGAATGGCGTTATAAGGGCTATGCCTAATCCGCGGAATATGTTTTGTGTCATAAATATATAAATGTTCTGTTTAACGCTTGCAAAAATACAATTTTAAAGCCATTTGCCAAAATATTCAATGCTATTTTTACTTGCTTCCAAAGTAGAGGAACACCATACTGAGCAATACCAGGGCCAAATCAACGGTCTTAGCCTTGAGGTTCTTTTCATGGAAGAAAGCCGCACCAAACAAGAAGCTGACCACAACGCTGCCCCTTCGTATCATGCTGACGATGGAAATCATGGCTCCTGGCAGGCTCAACGCATAGAAATAGACAAAGTCGGCCGCGCTGAGGAATATGGAAATGAACACTATTGACCAATGCCAATGGAACGGATTGTTCTTTCTAACCGGCCACCAAAGTACTAAAAGAATGATAAGCATCATTCCCATTTGGTAAATGTTGTACCATGACTGTACGAGCATGCGGTCGATACCGACACCGCCATTTGACGGCGGAGCCATAAGGTACTTGTCGTAGAGTCCGCTGATGGCACCCATTATAGCGGCTCCAACTATCATCCATATCCATTTGTTATGCTCGAAATTGATGCCTTCTTTTGTGGCACTGCGACTCAGCATGAAGAAAGAGACAACGGCAAGCGATACACCTATCCACTGGCAAAGACCGAGTTTCTCACCGAAAACAAGCATTGCGCCCACAAGAACCATTACCGGGCGTGTTGCGTTTATTGGTCCATAGATGGTTAGCGGAACATGCTTCATGCCGAAATAGCCGAGAATCCAACTTGAGAGCACGATGCAACTCTTCACTATAATGTACTTTTGCTCGGCCCATCCACCCGATGCTACATGGAAGATGGTGCCGTCGAGCACGTTGGTTGTGCCACTAAGTATGATGAATGGCAAAAATATCAATGATGAGAAAACCGTGTTTAAGAACAGCACGGGTATCACAGCATTGTTTAACAGTGATTCTTTCTTGAATGAATCATAGAATCCCAGCAACGCCGCTGAGAGAAAAGCTAATACCAACCACATAGTTACTGAAACATTTTTATTCTTTAAGCGTGGGCAATGATATATGGTACTTCACTGCCAAAAACCTTATGACGCAGATAAGTAGAAATGTTACTACCACATTGACGGCAACGTTTACTTCGGCCAAAAGCAACAGACAGTAGACCGCACCACCTGCCACGCAGGCCATGGCATATATCTCCTTATGGAAAATTACGGGAATATTGTTGAGCAAAACGTCGCGAATGACACCGCCGACCGAGCCCGTGATGCACCCCATAATTATGACAACCCAGAAAGGATAGCCCATAGCGAGGGTTTTTTGTATACCTGCTATGGTGAATAAGGCAAGGCCCAAGGTGTCGAAAACAAACCAAGCGTTGTTTAGTCGGTCAAGTGAATGCTTGAAAATGATAACGGCAATGAGTGCCAACCCGGTACAAAGAGCATACACACTCGATGTCATCCAGAACGGAGTAACGCCAAGCATCATGTCGCGTACGGTTCCTCCGCCTATGGCAACAGCAAAACCGCACACATAACCACCAAACCAGTCGAAGTGTTTGGCTGCCGCATGCCTTATGCCTGATATGGCAAAGGCGAATGTTCCTAAAAATTCTATGACTCGTTGCAACGTGTGAACGAAGTCGGTGTCATATTCAAACATAGCTTATCCTGTTCAATCTTTGAATCTGTCGCCCCAACATTGCATCATCCATTTGTACTGTTTTTCCTCTGAAGGCGAATGTTGTGCATGCCAGAAGCGCTTGTCTGTCAGGCTGTCGGGCAGATATTGCTGTGGTGTAAAGTGGCCCGGCCAGTCGTGTGGGTATTTATAGCCGTCGCTGTAGCCAAGCTCTTCCATCAGCTTTGTGGGCGCATTGCGCAAATGTAGCGGTACAGGCTGATTGCCACTCTTCTTTACCTCGGTCAGCGCAGCGCCAATACCGAGATAGGCTGAATTGCTTTTAGGGCTTGTTGCCAGATAAACCGCGCATTCGGCTAAGGGTATTCTGCCTTCGGGCCAGCCTATTTTCATAACAGCATCAAACGCGGCGTTGGCCAGAAGCAATGCATTGGGGTTGGCAAGTCCAATGTCTTCAGCCGCGCTTATTACCATTCGGCGTGCGATGAACTGTGGATCCTCACCTCCTTCTATCATCCTTGCCATCCAGTATAGAGCCGCGTCGGGGTCGCTTCCACGAATACTCTTGATGAAAGCGGAGATAATGTCGTAGTGCATTTCTCCATCTTTGTCGTAAGCAAGTGGGTTTTGCTGCAGGCGTTCCTCTACAAGTTTGTCGGTAATGACAATTTTGTCGGCTGATGGCTGGTCGGCCACGAGTTCAAGTATGTTGTATAGCTTGCGCGCATCGCCTCCACTGTAGCGCAGCATGGCTGCGGTTTCTTTCAACTCTATGTGCTTTTTCTTCAGCTCAACGTCGGTAGTGATGGCTCTTTGCAACAGCTTATTGAGTCCATCTTTGTCCAATGGGTGCAGCACATAGACTTGGCATCTTGACAAGAGCGGCCTTATTATCTCAAAACTTGGGTTCTCTGTGGTGGCTCCTATGAGTGTGATGGTGCCTTTTTCCACGGCTCCGAGCAGTGAGTCTTGCTGCGATTTGGAGAAGCGATGTATCTCATCGATGAACAGTATGGGCGATGGCTTATCGAAAAATCTGTTCTTTCGTGCGCGCTCTATAACGTCGCGCACGTCCTTAACACCACTTGTAACGGCCGAAAGGGTATAGAACGGAGTGTCAAGACGGTTGGCTATGATGTGGGCCAAGGTGGTTTTGCCCACACCGGGAGGCCCCCAAAGTATGAACGATGAGATGCGTCCCGACTCTATCATCTCCCGCAGCACCCCTCCTTTGCCCACGAGATGCTCCTGCCCGATGTAGTCATCGAGGCTTTTAGGCCTCATGCGCTCTGCCAGTGGCTCCATTATTTCAATTCTGTTTTATTTGTCTTCTATTGTGTTTTCGCCTATATTCTCCGGCAAATGGAACTGGTAGCTCTTATCGAACACCTCACTAACCTTGTTGATTTCAAGGAATGTGGTGCCGCCTCCCTCGCCAAAGCTGCCCGAAAGATAAGCAATCTTGTCGTCGGGACCAATGTAACCTTTCTGTCGGAGCATTCTCAATGCAGCGGTGACTAGGTAATGCGATGACACGTGATCTTTCTGATGGATTGCTATTATGCCATAACTGAGGTTGAGCCAGCGTTGCAACTTCTCGTTGTAGCATATGGCCAAAACCGGATTAGGACCGCGGAAAGCTGCCAGTGCGCGTGCTGTCTTGCCGGTTTCACTGTCGGTTATGATGCCTTTAACGCCCACATATTCTGTGCTTTCAATTGCCATCTTGGCCAGAAACTCTCTCTGGTCGCCGTTGTTTGTAAGCGGCAGGTCGACGGGATCTTGCTTTTGCACGTCTTTCTCGGCCTGTTCAGCCACGCGAGCCATTGTTTCCACGGCCTCAAGTGGGTACTTTCCGCTTGCTGTCTCACCGCTAAGCATGAGCGCATCGGTGCGACTGTAGATGGCATTGGCTATGTCGGTAACCTCGGCGCGTGTGGGTCGTGGGTTCTCTATCATGGTGTGGAGCATCTGAGTGGCCACAATCACAGGCTTTTTCTTGGCAATGCACTTGCGTATTATCATGCGCTGAATGCCCGGTATCTTCTCTATCGGAACCTCAATGCCCAGGTCGCCGCGTGCCACCATGATGCCATAGCTGGCGTCTATAATCTCATCGATGTTGTTGACGCCCTCCTGATTTTCTATCTTAGAGATGATTTTGATGTCGGAATGGTGCTCGTCGAGAATCTTCTGTACGGCTTTTACGTCGTCGGCAGAGCGTACAAAGCTGTGGGCTATGAAGTCAATGTCTTCGTCGATGGCCAATAGTATGTTGCGTTTGTCCTTCTCCGTGAGTGCGGGCAGGTCGATATGCTCGCCCGGAACGTTAACACTCTTGTGTGCTCCCAGCACTCCGTCGTTCTGAACCTGTGCTACTACCATCGGACCGTTGATGGCTTGTACCTTCATGTCGATGGCTCCGTCGTCGAAAAGCAGGTCGTCGCCCACCTTGACGTCGTTTGCAAAGTCGGTGAAAGTAACGTTTATGATGTCGTGTGAGGTATCCATCTCGGGCCTTCCGAATATCTTTACCACGTCGCCTGTCTTATAATTGATGGGCTCACTCACACCTGTGGTCCTGACCTCAGGCCCCTTTGTGTCTATAAGAATGCCGATATGGGGCGACACTGCACGTGTGTTGCGGATTATTTCCTTTATGCCTTCAGTGGTGGCATGGGCTGTATTCATTCTCACAATATTCATTCCGGCAAAGAACAACTTGCGGATGAAGTCCTGACTACAGCGCCTATCGCTGATAGAACATACTATTTTGGTCTGTTTCATGATGCGTTTATATTTTATGCAAAGATAATAATTTATCGGTTAACCCAAGGCAATTTCGGAGGAATATTGTAACTTTGCAAAACAAATTTGACTTATGGAGGACAGCAAAAAGAAGAGACGTTTCGACCTTTGGGATGTTATTGTTACCGTATTGGCTTATGTTCTTGGCGACTGGGTGGCTGAACTGATAGTTCCTGACAGTAAGATAATCAATCTGTTAGTGGTTCTTGCCGTTATGGCGGTGGTGACAGTTTGCTACACTGTGGTTCGTTTCGCGCTCTTCGACCGCAATAAACAGGATTGAATCCACGCCGTAGCAGACGGTCAGTTTATTGCGAAGCGGGGTAAAAGCTATTTGCTCTGGACTTTAATGAGATTTATATAATAACGTGGTAGAAGTTTTGTCATCCTATTACGACATAGCCGTAATGACGTTACGGCACTCCCGTAACAGGATGACGACATAGCCGTAACGAAATTACGGGGCTTTCGTAACGACTTTACGAAGGCCCCGTAATCAGTTTACGATAATCATACAGATTACAGTATTCGTGATGAATAGCTATAACAGGTTGTTAAATAGTATGTTGAACAGTTTGATTCAACTTTTTCTCACATAGTCAACAAAGTCGTAATCGTAAGCATGGCGCTCGTCTTTGCAGTTATGCTGTCGGCTCGTTTCCTTCCATTCGCTATATTCTGGAAACCAAGTGTCGGCTTGTTTTGCCTCAGCGTCTACCTCGGTCAGGCACAACCGGTCAGCAATATTTAGTGCTGACTCATACAAACGTGCCCCACCTATGATGTATAATTCCTCATTGTCGGTGCAATGGCGTAGTGCTTCATCAAGCGATTCATAGTGATCGCAGCCCGGAAAGTTGCTTTCAGTCTTGCTCAGAACTATATTGCGCCTGTTGGGTAAAGCTCCTTTGGGTAGCGAATGATAAGTATTGCGGCCCATAACCACCGTGTGGCCGGTGGTGAGAGCCTTGAAACGCTTCATGTCATTTGGCAGACGGAACAGTAATCTGTTTTCGAATCCCAAAGCTCTGTTGCGGTCTATTGCGGCAATAATGCTTATTTTCATACTGAGACTTTAGCGCTTATGTGTGGCCAAGGATTGTAATCGGTGAGTTCAAAATCCTCGTATTTGAAGTCAAATATGCTCTTCACGTCAGGATTAAGCTTCATTTTGGGCAGAGGTCGCGGCTCGCGGGTGAGCTGTAGCTTTGCTTGCTCAAGATGATTCAGGTAAAGATGGGTGTCGCCGGTGGTGTGAACGAACTCTCCTGCCTGCAGTCCGCAGGTTTGAGCCATCATCATCAGCAACAGCGCATAGCTGGCAATGTTGAAAGGAACGCCAAGGAAAGTGTCGGCCGAGCGCTGATACAGTTGCAAGGACAGTTTGCCATTAGCCACGTAGAACTGAAATAGGCAGTGACAAGGGAATAGGGCCATGTCGGGCAAGTCGGCCACATTCCATGCGCTTACTACTATTCTTCTCGATTCGGGATGGTTCTTTATCAAGTCAATGGCCTGACTTATCTGGTCAATAGTGCCGCCACGGTAGTCTTTCCATGCCCTCCATTGCTTGCCATATATGGGTCCCAGGTCGCCGTTTTCATCGGCCCATTCGTCCCATATCGACACTCCGTGGTCTTTAAGGTACTTTATGTTGGTGTCGCCCCGCAGAAACCACAGCAACTCATATATGATAGATTTGAGGTGAAGTTTCTTTGTGGTGAGCAGAGGGAAACCATCTGCCAAGTTGAATCTCATTTGATTGCCAAACACACTCAGTGTTCCCGTACCTGTGCGGTCGGGCTTTTTCACTCCTTCTGTGAGTATTCGGTTAAGCAAATCTAAGTATTGTTTCATGCTTTTTTGTTTATGTAGTTCTTGAATTCTCTTAATATTGCCTCGTTATCAGGGGCTTTTGCCTGTCCAATTATGGCTGTATAGTCGGGCACATGAGTACTTTTTATGCGCCATTCCTGCGGATAAAGGTTATTGGCCCTATTGCCAAGGTTGTTGACAAAACCAAGAGTGGCCCCACAAAAGGTAACGGCCACGTATCCTTTGGGAGTACCTTCGGGAAGTGTTATTGCCTCATGGCGCAAGTATTTTATGGCTGTTTCGTAGTCAATATCAACTTTATTGATACCTGTTTCCACAGCGCTTAGGGCCTTTGATATGTCTGGTATGAGCTTCTTTCCCTTTGATAGGTCTGGTGCTATACCATGTGACATTACCTTCAAGGCTGATGCCTTGATTTTATTTTTGTTACCATCCCATTCTTCTGATGTGCCGTCTTTGCGCAATACGGCCATAAACAGTCCCTCTCCAGGAGTAAATCCGGGCAGGAAGCGGTAGACTGGCATGCTGCCTGTCATGCTTCCGCTTATTCTCCAAGTGCTTTCGGTGGCTATCTCAACAAAACTGGCGCCGAGTTCGTGTGCTATCCATTCAACATTGTCCTCATCTTCGTGGCGGTTGAAGGTGCAAGTGGAATATATTAGCAGTCCTCCGGGACGCAGGCATGGCCAGATGTCGGCCACAATGCTTCTTTGCAGTTCAGCGCATTGCTCTACGAGTCGGGGCGTCCATTGGCTTACTGCAACCGGTTCTTTGCGCATCATGCCCTCGCCCGAACATGGAACATCGGTGAGAATAACGTCGAACGTGGCTTTCTGCTTGGCAAAGTCGCTGGCCAAATTGTTAGTTACCCAAACATCGGGATGGCCGAATTTGAGCATGTTTTCGTTGAGTACTTGAGCACGTTGCCTAACCGGCTCGTTACTGAATAGTATTGAACCTACAGGTAAGGCGCTCATGGCGCAGGTGCTTTTACCCCCCGGCGCAGCGCAAAGGTCAAGCATTCTTACCGGCTTATTGACTGTTTGGCGCAGCACTTCGACAATAAACATTGACGAAGATTCCTGAACATAGTAGTAGCCGGCATGAAAAAGTGGATCGAAAGTGAAGTTTGGGCGGCGGCCTTCAAGCATATATCCTTGACTGCACCAAGGTACTTGGCCTGTAGTATGAGCAGGCTTATTAGTGCACTTGAATGGATTTGTCCTTATGCTGACTGGTGATGGAGCAGTGGTGAGGGCTTCAACTACGGTTGAAGCCTTCTGTTTGCCCATGAGTGAGGTTATGGAATCAATAAAGTCTTTGGGCAGTTCCATTTTTATTCGAGCTCAATAGTGTAGTCCTCACCGCTGTTTTCATTCAGTGTCTCTGCCGGTTTAGGCTTCGGAGGGTTCTTTAGCTTACCGTCTTTATCGAACATGCCGTAGGTTGTTCGCAGCACAATGAACTCTGTGCGGCGATTCAGCTGATTGGCTATCTCTTGCTTGTCTTTACTTAATTTTTTGATGAAATCTTCTGTTAGCACATCGTTCTCTTTCAGCCATGGCAATTTCTCAGTAAGTTTCTTCCTTATTGTCTTTGGCTTACTCTTGCCATAGCCTACGGGAGTGAGCCTGTCACGGGCTATTCCGTGTTCCACAAGGTAGTCGACTACGTTTTGTGCCCTGCGCTGAGATAGTTTTTTGTTGTACTCTGCCGACCCTTTATAGTCGCAGTGGGCACTTAATTCTATTGTTACGTTGGGGTTTTCGTTGAGCAGTTTCACGAGTTCGTCAAGTGCGGTCTTGGATTCCGGCCTTAGCGTAGCCTTGTCAAAGTCGTAGAAAATGTTGTCTATCATTACCGGGACCTTGATTGATGCCAGCGGGAATTGTAAGGTGTATTCCTGTGATTCCTTTACAGGACCAACTTTCAGCTCCTCCTTGTGGTTTAGATAACCCTTGTTTGTGGCCAGGAAAATATAACTTACATTTGGCTTTATAACCTCTTCAAACGAGCCGTCGCTCTTGGCCAGCAGCGTTTTGTTGGTACCGTCATCGCCAACCATGCGTATTTGAGCACCTGGTAGCTCATATCCTTCCATCTCGTAGACCCAACCTTTGACAGTCTGAACTATTTCCGGAAGTTCAAAGCTATAGATATGGTCCCATCCTCGGTTATCTCCTCGGTTGCTGGAGAAATAGCCCCGGTTGTGGGGACCTTCGAAAGTCATGCCGAAATCATCACCTTGGCTGTTGAGAGGGTATCCGGGGTGAGTTAGATGGAAACGGTGATCGTCGCCGACATGTGCAATAAAGATGTCGAGTCCGCCCAGTCCGCCATGGCCGTTGCTTGAAAAATAGAGGTCGCCATTAGGGCGGAAGGTTGGAAACATCTCATCTCCTGGGGTATTTATCGGTTCTCCCAAATTCTCAACTCCACCAGTCGTGCCCCCAATAAGTCGTACTCGCCAAATGTCAAGTCCACCTTTGCCCCCCGGCATGTCGCTTACGAAGTAGAGCCAGTTGCCGTCTGGGCTTATGGCAGGATGGGCAAAGCTCGACAATGTGTCTCGACTTATTTCCAGTTTGTTGGCCTTCCCCCATGCTGCATCGCTGCGATTGCTTACGGCTATCGTGGCATAGCGTGGATATTGTGGGTCGGTGAGGCATTGAGTGATGTACATTTCGCGGCCATCAGGTGAGAAACATGGCGTACCTTCATCGCCTTCGGTGTTTAGTCCGCTTTCAATGGTCTGCGGTTTGCCCCATTTGCCCTTATCATCCTTTTGACTGAAGAAAATATCGCCAGGCTTTGCACCAGTAATACCACTGTATTCATCGCCCTGGGCCTCATTACGGGTAGATGAAAAGTACAATTGGTCGAACTGATCGCCGGCAAGCATGGGACTGTAATCGGCTCTGCGAGAGTTGAATATGTCCATCTTCTTCACAATGTAGCGTGAACCTTTGGCTTTAGTATTTGGAGCTTGGCTAGCTGCTTTGACGCCTTGACGAGCCTCAATATTATCCGGAACAGAGTCGGACACCAGTTTATACTCCGTTTCAGCTTCGCGATAGCTTCCGTTTTTCATGAGTTCACGGGCCAGTGCCAGGTGAGTGCCAATGCTATCTTGCTTATATCTTATAACGTTTCTGTAAGCGGAAATGGCTCGTTGGCTCGAACTTATACGACTGTAGCACTGAGCCATCTTGTCTGCCACTTGGCCTCTGCGGGCCCGTTCCTTAGGTGGAATCTTCTGATATGCCTGCTTGTATTGTGCTGCAGCATCGTAATATTCGCCCAAAGACAGGAATTTGTCACCTTTCTTTATGTTGCGCTCCACGCCACAAGAAAGGAAACAAAGTGTGACCATAGCAATTGTAGCCATGCATGTCAGCGTTTTGAAATATCTCAGAGTATTTGCCATTAATTTAGAAACGCAATAAGAGCGATTTTATTTTAATGAAGTAACCATAATAATTCAAATTAACTATGGGCGCTTGTGTTAGATTTATTTTTTGTATTTTTGCAGACAAAACCATTAGCTTATGAGATTCAAATCAAGAATATTACCGGTTTTAGCTTTTATGACTTTGGTTTTTGCCAGTTGTGGCAATGGCGAAAAAACAAAGAATCAGTCAGCCGAAGAGCCGAAAAAGCTTCCTGAAGTTAGCCAAAATCTCAAAAACGGACTGCAGGAATTCGCTAACAGACCCAGAACAAAGGGTATGTTCGGTTTCTACGTATATGATATTACGGCACAAAAACCTGTTTACGGAGTAGGACAAGATGAATATATGTCGGTTGCATCCTGTCTTAAGCTTATTACTGCGGTTGCTGGGATGAAGTTGCTTGGTACCAATTATATGTTCCGCACAGGTATTTATTGTCGTGGAAATGTTATAGGTGATACTCTTAAAGGTGATATTGCTTTTAGAGGAAGAATGGATCCGCAGCTGAAACCAGAAGATATGGATATGTTTGCCAAGGCTTTGCGCAAAGCCGGAATAAAGAAATTCACAGGTAAACTGGTGATGGATCTTGCCATGCGTGAACCTGTAAAGAGTGAACAGCACTGGTATCCGTGGGATTTGTCGTTCTCCTCATACGGAATATTGTATAAAGGTGAGGACAAATTGCGTAAAGCTTTGTTGAGAGCCATGCGAAACAGAGGAATAACAGTGGGAGACGGACAAGTTGTAGATGGTGTAACTACTACTGATTACCGTTGTTTGTTGCGCTTTAACAGACCATTGCGACCGGTTATTAAGCGCATGTTGAAAAACAGTTCCAACACTAATGCCACTTCGTTGCTATACGCAATAGGCTACAAATTGAATCCTAAAGGCGATTATGCTGCTACCGGAGTGCAATACTTGCGTAACTTCTGCAGCAAGGAATTGGGTGTTAAAGACAAGCGTCTTGTAATACATGATGGCTGTGGACTATGCACTTATAATCATCTTTCGTCGCGAGTGCTGGTTGATGTGCTTTGTTATGCCAACAAGAATAAGGACATTTATAATATGGTAAACAGCTGTTTATCATGGGCAGGAGTAGATGGAACACTTATGAGACTGCTCAATAATCCTAAGTTTAGGGGTAATATACGTGGTAAAACCGGCACACTTTCGCATCCTTACGGTATCAGTTCGCTTGCGGGATATGCGCGTGGAGCTGATGGACATCTGCTGGCGTTTGCAATTATGGACAATGATATGTCGGTACTTGATGCAAGAGTGCTGCAACGAAGACTCTGTGAAACCCTCGTGAAATGAGAAAAACACTTTTTGCTCTAGTAATAATGGCGGCGCAGGTTAGTGCCTGCGGCCATAAGAATAAGGTTGAAACACCCGTTCAATCAACTGACACACTGCAGCTGGTGGCAGGAAAAGTGAGGCAGTGCGCACGCCTATACACCACTAATGTGATAGTAAACAAAATAATAACACATTCTGATGATGCTAAATTGCGTGGTAAAATACTTGGTCATGATATTGATATAGATTTACCACTGGGGCAGCGGAGAGTGGCAATACCTATAACTGCTACGCTTAAAGCATACATTGATTTGGGCGAATTCAGTAAAGACAATGTTGAAAGAAATGGTGATAAGATAGTGATAACGCTTCCTAATCCACATCTTGAGCTTACTGCCACAAAGATAGACCACAGACAAACCAAACAGTTTGTGCCACTGCTTCGCAGTAATTTCACGGATGCTGAGCTACAGAACTATGAGCGTCAGGGGCGCGACTCCATCATTTCAGATATTCCTGCAGAGGAAATTGTGGAGCAAGCACGGGCAAATGCGGCAAGAGTGTTGGTGCCAATGCTTGTTGATATGGGATTTAAAGAAGAAAACATCACCATTACCTTCCGCGAAGGTTTTAGAATAGAGGACCTTTTTAAATCGTTGCGGACTTCCAAAAACAGAGGTTGAGTATGGTAAAGCGTATAGATAAAATAGCAAAAACATTGCAAGGTGCAACCACATGGCTTTGGGCTGTAGCCGTATTGACTATAGTGGGTGTGATAATATTCCTGATTCTGACGGTGCGTAGTTGTGAGTCGCCATCAGTGGAAGTGGATAAGAGCATAGGAATAACACCAACACAGATAAGGCAAATAGAAGCTATGGGGCAAATAGAGTTTCTTGGTGTGGCTGATGAAGTTATGATAGACACAGTGAAAAGTTCGCTCTTCAGCAAGAGCATGCTGTCTAAAATATATCGTGGAAACCTGCGTTTAGGCATTGATCTTGGCAAAGCGAAAGCCGGATGGATAATGAATGTTGGTAAAGACAGCTTGCATGTGGTATTGCCAAAGGTTGAATTGCTTGACAAAAACTTCATAGATGAGGCTGCTACTACTACTTTCTTTGAAAAGGGAGAATGGACAGCCGCCGACCGTGAGGCTCTTTACCAGCGAGCCAAGGCTACAATGATAAGGCGAAACTGCACTTCTCAGAACATGGAGCAAACTCGCAAGAATGCCAAAATAGCTATGTTGCAAATATTAAATGCTATGGGTTTTGAGCATGTGGGCATAGAGTTTGAAAAGTAATATTATTTTTGTATAAGAAGTATATTTTTCTGAGAAGTGAAACCATCGAATCTATGCTGAAGTTTAGGTAATAAACAATGAAGGCAAGCACCACATGCCGAGTGCCCGCCTTCTTACCGAATATCAATACTGCTGAAAACAATCTTTAAAGTGGATATTCATCAAATGCGTAAAGAACTGTAGAAAGATACCGCTCGCCGGTATCAGGCAGCAGTGCTACTACTGTCTTGCCCTTGTTTTCTGGTCTCTTAGCTATCTCTGTTGCAGCAAATGCCGCAGCTCCAGAACTTATTCCGACCAATAGTCCATCTTGTTGAGCCAGCTGTCGACCGGCCAGAATAGCTTGATCATTCTCTACATCGAAGATCTCATCGACAACTTTAGAATCAAAAGTCTTTGGCACAAAGCCTGCTCCAATGCCCTGAATCTTGTGTGGACCACTCTTTCCACCACGGAGAACCGGTGAAGAGCTTGGCTCAACGGCCACTACTTTTATATTAGGATTTTTCTCTTTAAGATATTTTCCAATACCTGAAACGGTGCCACCTGTGCCAACTCCGGCTACGAAAATATCGATTTTGCCGTCGGTATCGTCCCATATTTCCTTGCCAGTGGTCTTATAATGAATCTCAGGGTTGGCCGGATTCTCAAACTGTTCAAGGATTACTGCCCCCGGAATGCTATCGCGTAACTCCTCTGCAGCCTTGATAGCGCCTGGCATACCGTCTTTTCCACTGGTTAATTTAACCTGTGCTCCGTATGCTTTCACAAGATTCCTGCGCTCAACACTCATGGTTTCCGGCATTGTAAGAATAAGCTTATAACCCTTTACTGCCGAAACAAGAGCTAAGCCTACGCCTGTGTTGCCGCTTGTAGGCTCTATTAGTGTGGCTCCTGGCTTAAGCTTGCCCGATTTTTCAGCTGCTTCTATCATGGCGAGAGCGATTCTGTCTTTTACGCTTCCACCTGGATTGAAGTATTCAACTTTAGCTATTACCGGAGTGTCGAGCCCTCTTGAGGCTGAATATTTCTCTAATTCAACTAATGGCGTATTGCCAATAAGATCTGTAATCTTCTTATAAATTTTGCTCATTACTTTCTTTTATTTTCAGGAGGCTGGCAAAGACTTGTTTGCCAGCACATCTTTATACAGTTATAATAATTATTTTTCGTCTTTTACTGCTTCAAAAGCTTGGTCAAGGTCATCAATAAGATCCTGATAGTGTTCAGTGCCAATACTCAGACGTATGGTTCCGTCGTAGATGCCCTGCTGTGTTGCCTCTTCATCGCTCAGCTCGGAGTGGGTTGTACTCTTTGGGTGAACCACCAAACTCTTTACGTCGGCTACGTTGGCAAGCAGAGAGAATATCTTCAGATGGTCGATAAAGTCGAATGCCTTTTGCTGTGAACCGTCTATTTCGAAGGTGAATATCGAACCTGCACCGTTGGGGAAGTAGCGCTCATACAGGTCGTGGTTTGGATGATCCGGAAGCGATGGGTGATTTATCTTCTTAACCTGTGGCTGCGTCTTGAGATATTCTATTATCTTTTTCGTGTTGTAGACGTGGCGTTCTACGCGGAGCGACAGCGTTTCAAGTCCTTGCAGCAGCACCCACGCATTGAATGGGGAAATACACGCGCCCTCGTCGCGAAGCAGCAGTGCCCTTACTCTGGTTACGAAAGGTGCGGGGACCTTGCCGAAAACGAGCCCGTGGTAAGACAGGTCAGGATTTGTAAAGCCTGGGAACTTGTCGTTTTGGAAGTAGTCAAAGGTGCCACCGTCAACTATTACACCACCCAAAGATGAGCCATGGCCGCCGATGAACTTTGTCGCGGAATGAACCACGATGTCGGCTCCGTGCTCTATTGGCCTTATAAGGTAAGGGGTGCCGAAGGTGTTATCGATAACCAGTGGAATGCCATTCTTGTGCGCAATCTCGGCAGAGCGCTCTATGTCTGAGATGTTCGAGTTAGGATTGCCGAGAGTTTCAATGAATATAAGTTTGGTGTTTGGCTTGACGGCCTTCTCCATTGCGTCATAATCGTCAGGGTCGACAAAAGTAGTTTCGATGCCATACTTGCTGAGTGTGTGCTTCAGCAGATTGTAAGTGCCGCCGTAGATGGTTTCTGTGGCCACCACATGGTCGCCTGCATAAGCCAAGTTTGTAATGGCATAGGTAACCGCAGCGGCTCCGGAAGCAACCGCAAGGCCTCCGACTCCACCCTCCAGGGCTGAAACTCGCTCTTCGAAAATGCCCTGAGTGGTGTTGGTGAGGCGGCCGTAGATGTTGCCGGCATCTTTGAGATGGAAACGGTCAGAGGCATGTTGCGCGTTGTGGAAGACGTAAGAAGTGGTCTGATATATTGGTACAGCCCTTGAATCGGTTGCCGGATCGGCTTGTTCTTGACCAACGTGAAGCTGAAGAGTCTCGAAATGATACTTTTGTTTTGCCATGTTCTTATTCCTTTCTTTTTGGATTATATGTTTCTGAGTGCAAAGTTACGGCTATTTGCCGGTTGGCCAAATCCCAAAAGTTGGCTATTTTGGATACCATTAGTGTGGTATTTGGCGCAAAAAGCATAGGTTTTGACGTTTTAAGGCTATCATTTTTGACTTAAAACCCTATGGGTTTCAATAAAAATTAGTAAGTTTGCCAACAGTTATCTAACCTTATTCATTATGCAAGAATACGCTGATTACATAGAGCAGATAGAGATAGAATCACTTTGGAGTGGCCGCAAGCATGTGGTGTGGAATCTTGACCGGCAAGTAAACATTCTGAGTGGCGTTAACGGAGTGGGCAAGAGCACTATATTAAATAAGGTGGTGAAGGGTCTCTCAAGTGGGGGAGACTTCCGCAACCACATGCTCAAGGGAGTTCACCTTAAGGTGGTTCCGGCTGATGCCAAGCGGATAAGGTTTGACGTTATACGCTCTTTTGACCGGCCTCTTATCAATGCTGAGGTTGTTACAAATATGAACGTAACGCTTGCAACCGAGCTTGACTGGCAACTGTTCAACCTGCAACGTAAGTATTTGGATTATCAGGTTAATATTGGCAACCGCATAATAGCTTGCTTGCAGACCGGTGCACCAGACGCCGCGGAGAAGGCTAGTAAAATAAGCGAGCCGAAGAAGAAGTTTCAAGACATTATGGACGATTTGTTTTCGGAGACCGGAAAGAAGATTATCAGGACCGAAAACGAGATAAAGTTTACCCAAATAGGTGAGACGCTATTGCCCTATCAGCTCTCGAGCGGTGAGAAGCAGATGCTTGCCATATTGCTTACCGTACTGATAGAAGACAATCAATCGTATGTACTTTTCATGGATGAGCCCGAGGTTAGCCTCCATATAGAGTGGCAGAAGCGGCTCATCGACTTGATACTTGAGCTGAATCCAAATGTTCAGATAATTCTTACCACCCACAGTCCGGCCGTTATAATGAACGGGTGGATTGACAGGGTTACTGAAGTTAGCGACATTACTGACCAGAAGAAGTAGAAAAATGAGCAGGCGGCTTAAAGACAATATAAGCTCAGCATATATCAATGCTGCCAACAAGCTTAACTCTTCGCATGCCAGACGGAAGATAGTGGCTTATGTGGAGAGCTACGATGATGTATTCTTTTGGCGCAATGTGCTTAGTGGCTTTGAAGACGACACCCGCTATTTTGAGGTTATGCTTCCCACGCGAGTCAATCTTACGAAGGGAAAGAAGTCTGTATTGATGAATCTCTTGTCGGGCAAGACGGGGCAAAGCATGATAGCTTGTGTTGATGCCGACTATGATTACTTGCTTCAGGGCTCAACTCGGGTTTCTGACGAGATAATACACAATCCTTATGTGTTTCACACTTATGTGTATGCCATAGAGAATTATCAATGCTACGGACCAAGTTTGCACGACGTATGTGTGGCAGTGGCTCTCAACGACCATGCCATATTCGACTTTGCCGGCTTCCTCACGGCTTATAGCAAGATAATCTATCCGCTCTTTGTCTGGAATATGTGGTATTATCGCCGGGGCATTCATTTAAAGTTTACCATCTCTGACTTCAATCGCATTATAGAGACCGGAGCCGTAAACATAAGGCAACCGGAGTTGGCTTTGGCTAATGTGGCTCACAAAGTGGATAGGGTGGTGAAGAGCTTGGCCCGCAAAAACAAGGACAGCGAGGTGAGCTACGAGAAGCTTAAGGCAGAGTTGTCGGAGCTTGGAGTGCACCCCGAAAACACTTATCTGTTCATACAGGGTCATCATCTTTTCGATAATGTGGTGGTGCCGATATTGAAAAAGGTTTGCGACAATCTGATAAGGGAGCGTCAAAACGAAATACACCGCAAGGCCATACACTACACTCAGATGAATAATGAGCTGGCAAGCTACAGCCATAGCATAGAGGATATATGCCCAATGCTTAGGCGCAACCTTGGCTATGTGCGCTCAGAGCCTTACAAAAAGCTTCTTTCAGACATAGATAAGTTTCTCAATTCCTCTTCCAAAATTCAGGGGTGAACAGCACCATGACGCTGAACAACTCCAAGCGGCCTACGAGCATGAGGAAAGAACTTATCCACTTCGCGAACACCGGCAGGCTGCTCCACGACATGGTAGGGCCAATCTCGATGCCTAAGGTTGGCCCAACATTTCCCAAACAGCTCAGGGTTATGGTTATTGAGTTAACGAAGTCGATACCGCAAGCCGTCATGACGAAGGCGCAAACTACGGCCAAAAGCAGGTATAGACTGAGGAATGCCAACAGCGTTACGCGCTTGGACATGGGCACGTTTACGCCGTCTACCCTGAGCGCAAGTACGGCATTGGGGTGAAGAATTTGCTTGAACTCGTTGACAACCACTTTCAATAGCATCACTCCACGTATTGATTTGATGCCGCCGGCCGTGCTCCCTGAGCATCCGCCGAGAAACATGCACACGGCAAGTACTATCCACGTAACGTGTGGCCACTGCGCAGCGTCGTCGTTAAAAAGACCGGTTGTGGTGGTGAAGGAAACTACTTGGAATATAGCAGAGCGGAAGGCGTGCTCCAGCTCGTAGTGGTTTCGCCACAGCAACTCTATCATGATAAATGCAGTAAAAACTAAGATGGAGTAGAGATAGAATCTCACTTCAGAGTTTTTCAGCAAATTTTTTATGCGCCCACGGGCCACGGCCAGGTAGAGAAGTGAGAAGTTAATGCCTGAAAGAAGGCAAACTCCGGTTACTACATATTCTTCGGCAGGAGAGTGGAATGACACCAAGCTGCCATTGGTGGTTGAGAATCCGCCGGTGGCAGTGCTCGACATGGCAAAGTTCAGGGCATTGAACAAATCCATGCCGCACAGAAGAAGGGCCCCGATGGCGGCGAGTGTGAGAACGATATAGACTATCCAGATGGATTTTGCATTATTCTTCAGCCTCGGGTGAAGCTTAGAGCGGATTGGCCCTGTGGCTTCGGCAGCAAACACCCTCACCGATCCGCCACCCATGGAGGGCAAAAGCGCAATGGTGAAGAAGACTATTCCGAGGCCGCCTATCCATTGCGTGAACGAGCGCCAAAACAGTAATCCATGGGGTAAGGCTTCCACATTGTCTATTATAGTGGCACCGGTTGTGGTGAAACCGCTCATGGTTTCGAAGAAAGCGTCGGTGAAGTTGTCTATATATCCGCTGATTAGGAATGGCAAGGTGCCGAAGAGACTGAACATGACCCACGTTACTGAAACCAGCAAATAGGCGTCTCGCCGATTCAGAGTGTCGTCGGAATTGAGCCCTAAGTGCCTGAATACGAAGCCAAAAAGCATGGTGGTAACTATCGATATGAGAAATGCGGGAAGATCGTCTTCACCATAGCAGAACGACATGACAAGGCAGTAGAACATCAAACTCGACTCTATAAGCAGCAAGGTGCCGAGCGATTTGTATATAGTCTTCATGTTCAGCATGGCCTTATCGTTTAGTTGAACAGCTTCTCTATTTTTTTCAAGTCCACTTGGTGGCAGAATACCACCACAGAGTCGCCAGCTTCTATCACGGTATTGCCCGAAACGAGCATTCCCTCGCCGTTTCTTACCAGTCCGCCAATGGTCATACCCTTTGGCAGTCCGAGGTCTTTTACTGGCTTGCGGGTTATCTTTGAGCCCTGCACCGGCACCAGTTCTGCCACGTCGGCATCGGCATTGGTCAGGAAGGTTACATTCTGCACGTTGGCGTTGAGCATCATCTGATATATGTAGCTTGCGGCAATAGTCTTTTTGTTTATTATGGTTCCTATGTCGAGGCTCTCGGCCATGTTCATATAATCAATGTTTTCAACCATGGCCACCGTCTTTCTCACGCCCAGACGCTTGGCAGTGAGGCAAGCCAATATGTTGGTTTCGGCATTCTTTGTCAGCGCCACAAAAGCTTGAGTGTTGTGTATTCCCTCTTCCTTAAGTAGGGAAACGTCGCGCCCGTCGCCGTTTATCACGAGCAGGTCCTTGCTGTCGAAGAGATCGTTCAGCTCTTCGCACCGTTTCTCGTCCGACTCTATTATCTTGGTGTTGAGATACTCCGGCAGAGAAGCCACGGTGCATTCGGCAGTCTTGCCACCTCCCATGATCATTACGTTCTTAACGTCGACATAATGCTCCTTGCCCACTATCTTCCTCACATAGGGTATGTAGTCTTTCGTGGTCATGAAGTAGGCCAGATCGTAGCATTTCAATTCGTCGTTGCCCCCTGGTATGATAGTTTCGTTACCCCTTTTTATTGCCACCACGTGGAAAGGATCTTCCGGTCCGCAAACATTCTTCATTGGCTGGTTGAGTATTTGGCAAGTCTCCCTCAGCTTGATGCCAAGCATTACCAATGCACCGTCGTGTACATCCCATCTCTGCCTTACCCACGACATCTTTAGCCCGTTTATAATGTCGCGGGCTGCGAGCTTTTCCGGATAGATTAAGCTGCTGATGCCCAAGTTGTGGAAGAATTCGGCATTCTTTGGTTCGGCATACTCGTGGTTGTTAACCTTGGCCACGGTTTTTTTCGCTCCCATGGCTTTTGCCATGAGGCAGGAGGTCATGTTGAGGCTCTCGTCGGGGGTGACGGCAATGAACAGGTCAGCCTCGGCCACACCCGCATCGCGCAGCGACTTGATGCTCGAAGGCGATGCTTCCATAGTCATCAAATCGTATTCGCTCCCTATCTTGTTCAGGTTGTCGCCGTTGGGGTCCATCAGCACTATGTCTTGGTCGATGCGTGAAAGCAGTTTCGCAAGATGGGTTCCTATGGCGTAGGCGCCAGCTATGATGATTTTCATAATCAGCTCATTAATTGTTTTACGATACTGTCCACGTCTATTCCAACCAAGTGGTGAAGCTCGTCCACGGTGCCATGCTCCACGAATTCGTCGGGCAGCCCCATTCGTGTAAGCTCGGGGTGATAGCCGTGGTCGTTGAGCCAGTCGCCGACGGCAGAGCCCAGTCCGCCGTTTCTCACCCCGTCTTCTATTGTTATAACCCTCTTGAAGTGCTTGCCCACGTAGTCGAGTATGTCAGCGTCGAGCGGCTTCAGGAATCTCATGTCGTAGTGCTCCACGCTCGGAGTGTTGCCCTTGCCGTAGCTCGTTTGCTCCAGCTTGCTTATGGCTGTCTCCACGTCGTTGCCTATGGGGCCTATGCTGAGTATGGCCACGTC
>CAZUWO010000045.1:0-20998 GCA_964623995.1 uncultured Prevotella sp.
GCACATCGGTAGTGCACGGGCTTCCCAAGCCTGAGAGGCGGGTTCGATTCCCGTATTCCGCTCTATTTTCTCCACTTTTCAGATGCTCTCTTGTTGCATCCCAAAGCTGGACGAAGTTATTACATCGGAGTGGAAAACCGATTCCGCAGGTTGGAACAAGCATTGTGGCAACCTGCTTAAGGCCTTGCAACACAGTCATTTGGCTGCTTACAAGACCCTTTTTATATCCCTTCAACAATCATTATAATTACTGTAAAGCCATTACGGGGCTTCTGTAATCACGTTACGGCACTCCCGTAACGGCGTTACGGAACTTCCGTAATCGCATTACGAAAGCCCCGTAACAGGATTACGGCAGTGCTGTAACAGGTTTACTGCTGTCAAAGCCGCTCCGGCCACTGCCAGCTCGGGCCGGGCAAAGTACCGTAAGGGAAACGCTCAGGCATTTTCCCGACATTTGAGTTAAAGAATGATCTTTTGCTACTTTTACCGATTTATTTTGGTTAATTTGCAAAGTTATGGACATGCTAAATTCAAAACTTAACGCGAAACCATTCCTAAAATGGGCCGGAGGCAAAGGACAGCTCATAGAAAAGCTTGACTTCTTCCTGCCGGACCGCTTGAATGCCGAGGAGTTCACTTACATTGAGCCGTTTGTTGGAGGGGGAGCGATGCTCTTTCACATTACAAACAAGTTCAGGAACATAAGGAAGGTGGTGGTAAACGACATAAACGAGAACCTTATAAAGGCCTATACAACCATTAAAAACAATCCTGCCGGCCTTATAAACATATTGGGCGAAATGGAGAAAGACTACGTAGGGCTGGAAGAAGCCGACCGTAAGGAGATGTACTTGGAAGTGCGCGACAGGTTCAACCAGCCCACTGCCGACGACGTTATGAATACTGCCCGCATGATGTTTCTTAACAAGACCTGCTTCAACGGACTGTACAGGGTTAACAGTAAGGGCATGTTCAACGTTCCGCACGGGCGCTACAAGAACCCCACTATATGCAATGCCGAGGCCATTATGTCGGATAGCAAAGTGCTGAACCATTGCGACGTTGAGCTAATGAACGGCGATTTCGAGGCCACCATAAGCCATATAGACCGCAAGGGGCTGACGTTTATCTACTTCGATCCGCCATACAGGCCGCTCAACGACACCTCAAGCTTTACGTCGTATTCTAAGGACGACTTCAGCGACAACGACCAAATAAGGCTTGCCAACTACTGTAAGGAAATAAGTTCTGACAACTGTCTGTGGATGCTAAGTAACTCAGACTGCAGCGCTAAGAATCCTTCCGACCGCTTTTTTGAGAATCTCTATGCCGGCTTCAGCATAGAACGGGTCACGGCTAAGCGCTCCATCAACGCCAATCCGCATAAGCGCGGCAGCCTGACTGAATTGCTGATACATAACGAATGAGCAGTTTATGGCCTTGCATAAAATTAACTGTACTGCCCAAAAGGTAACAGTCGATGGCTAAAAAACGGTATGCGGGGCCTTGATTTTCACTCTTGTCAAGGCGCGAAAGGTTGCTTCCGAAGCTTAGTTTTGGGGTATACATAATGGTCATTAACCCGCCTTGCACCCTCACTAATGTTGCCACCAGCCACAGGAGTGGCAGCATGGCCGACAAGAACAAATATTAGCTGGAAGGAGAACCCTCACCTCATGATGCGCTTTCGGCCAAAGACGAAGGCCACGTGGAGCCGGTCCATGAGTACGGCTATGCCCAGACTGCCGGCCACACACAGCGCCACGGTTGCCACGGCATGGAGCAATCCCGAAGGGTCGAAGGCGAAAACGGGCTCGTAAAACTTTGCCGCCATGGTGAAGATGGGGTGGAAGATGTAGATGGGCAGAGTGTTACGGCCTATGAAAAGCAGCCACTGCAGCAGCCGGCCGTGGGTGTGGCAGAGCAGCTTTGAGCTGAAACAGAAGAAGCAAACCACACTGGCGAGCACCGCAAGCGTGCCCCAATCGTGGTAGCTGCTGTTGCCTGCGAGCAGCAAAAACGGCACTGCGGCCCAGAGGGTGCTGCGATAGCTGCGGGTGAAATCGGTGAGAAACACCTTTATTCCCGCCCCTATGAAGTAGTAAACGCTGCTCTTAAGGCTGAGCAGGGGGGTGAACTGGCCCAGCAGTATGAGTAGAGTGGCAAACAGACAGAACGAAACCACGGGGCCGAAGCGCCCTGCGAGGCGGAAGGAGGCGTAATAGACGATGCCGCAAACCATCATAACACGCAGAAACCAGTATGGCCCTATGGAGTCGATGAACACCACCCTGAGCACGGTGGGAGCGTCGAAGGTGGCTATTCCGTCTCTTACCGGCAGGTGGAGCGACACTATCATGTAGCCCACCACCATGATAACGTAGGGCAGGAATATCTGAAGCAGGTAGACGCAGAAGCGCCTAAGGCTCTTGTTTATGTTGACAAGGTAGCCCGTTATAACGAGGAAGGCGGGCATCATGAACGACAATATGCCGGCCTTGACGGCGGGATGCAGGTTGCCAAAGTGCACTATGTGGACCAGTATTACGAGCAAGATAAGTATGGCCCGCATGTAATCTATCACCGCATAGTAATGTCCCGCCTTCTTGTCGTGGCCTGCCGGTTGCGTCATGGTGCTGCTTGGTGTTAACGTTAAGGCTTATTTCAGCAGGTTGGAGCAGAACCACTGGGCCACCTGACGCAACAGATGGTTGCGCGAATTGGCCCCCCGTATGCTGTGGTTGCGGTTGGTGTAGTAGTTCTCATGGAAGTCTTTGTCGGCCTGAACCAGTGCCTCGGCATACTCGTAGGTGTTCTGCGGGTGCACGTTGTCGTCGGCAGTGCCGTGGCAGATGAGCAAAGCGCCGTGCAGTTTCTGTGCCCTCTGAATGGGGTTGGTGTCATAGCCGGCGGGGTTTTCTTGCGGAGTGCGCATGTATCGCTCTGTATACACGGTGTCGTAGAAGCGCCAGTCGGTGGGCGGAGCTATGGCAACGCCGCAGCGAAACACCCCTCTGCCCTCGCTCATGCTCATAAGCGTGTTGAAGCCTCCATAGCTCCAGCCCCATATTCCTATACGGGTGGAGTCGACGTAGCTTTGCCTGGAGAGCCAGATAGCGGCCTCAACCTGGTCGTGTGACTCCAGTTCGCCGAGCTTGAGGTATACCGATTTCTCGAAGTTTGAGCCCCGTCCGCCCGTTCCACGGCCATCAACGCACACCACGATGAAGCCCTGTTGCGTGAGGTAGGCATCGAAAACGCCGCCCTGACCCATTGAGCCTATGGCCCAAGAGTCTCTTACTTCCTGGCTGCCGGGGCCGCTATACTGGTGCATTATAACCGGATAGCGCTTCTGGGGGTCAAAGTTTGACGGCTTCATCATCCATCCATTAAGCTCTATTCCGTCGGCAGTGGTGAGCGTGAATAGTTCTTTCTGCGGCAGCTGGCGCTCCTTCCACAGTTCGCTCAGTGCGTGGTTGTCTTCCAGAGTGCGCACTTCGCGGCCGCTGTTGTCGCAAACGGTGTAGACGTAAGGAGTGTTATGGTCGCTCCACGAGCGCATAAAGTACTTGTAGTCGGCCGAGAATGCGGCGGCGTTCCACCCCTTTCCCTCGGTAAGGCAGCGGTTACGGCCCTTAGAATCGGCCACCCACAGGGTGCGGCATGTGGCCAACGGGCGCGCGGCCTGATAGTAAATGTTGCCCTTTTGGTCGATACCGTAGACTGCTGTTACGTCATAGTCGCCCTTTTCCACCTGTTTCAGCAGCCGCCCGTTGTGGTCGTAGAGGTAGATGTGCATGAAACCGTCGCGGTCGCTCGGCACCATTATGTACTTGTCGGTAAGGGTTATGTCCTCAATAGCTTCTTCTTTAACGTAGCGGTCGCCCTTTTCCTCAATCAGCAGCTGGCACTTTCCGGTGGCGGCATCGGCCTTATAGATGCGCAAAAGGTCCTGATGGCGGTTGAGGGTGAACAGGGCTATGCCTCCGGAAAAGGTGCGAATGCGCGGCACATAGCCGTCACTGTCGAGCGGAAGGTCATATTGCAGGGTCTGCCGGCTTTGCAAGTTGTAGCTCAGTGCGGTTACAGTAGAGTTGCGCTCGCCTGCCTTCGGATACTTGTAGGAGTACATTCCGGGATAGGTGCGGTACTCCTCGAGGGCCGGTTTCAGTCCCTTGTACATCTGCAGTTCGTAGGTCTGCACAGCCGACTCGTCGTAGCGGAGCCACGAAAGCGACGCTCCGTCGGGGCTCCAAGCCATGGAATTGTTGAAGCCAAACTCCTCTTCGTTAACCCAATCGGGCAGTCCGTTAATCACCTTGTTGCGCTCTCCGTCGGTGGTTATTTGCCTTTCAGAGTTGAAGTCGGTTATGAATATATTGTTGTCGCGCACAAAAGCCACCCTCTTTCCGTCGGGAGAGAAAGTCGGAATCTGTGCTATGCTGTCGGGGGTGAGCAGTTTCAGCGAGTGGTTCTGGCGGTTATACACGTAGAACACGGCCCTGAACGAGCGCCGGTATATAGGGTCGGTCTTGGTTTGCAGCAGCAAGCGGCTTCCGTCGGGGCTCACTTGGTAACCGTCTATCGCGCCAATGGTGGCTCCTTCGGCCTTGTCGGCGTCGAAGAGTGTGCCCACCTGCTTGCCCGTGCGGAACGAGTAGGCCACGATGCGCTTGCCATCGTCGCTGATACTTGCAAATTCC
Organism: uncultured Prevotella sp.; assembly: GCA_964623995.1. Classification (GTDB taxonomy): domain Bacteria; phylum Bacteroidota; class Bacteroidia; order Bacteroidales; family Bacteroidaceae; genus Prevotella. Next base: position 4,707 of record CAZUWO010000045.1, read on the forward strand.
GACGTGCCGCTTATGGGCCTCATCATGCCCACGGCCTTGCTATTAAAGTCGCCTTCGGTAATTTGCTTAATGGTGAGTGGCTCTGATGCCAAAGCCGTAGCGGTGGCTATAGAGGCTGCAATCATAGTTAGTGCGTGCTTAATCATTTTCTTTCAGTCAGTTTTTCTGTATAGTCTGTCCGGCCGAAGTTGCGTGCCGGCAGTTGCAAATTTCGCAAAATTCTCTGAGATATACAAGCATTTACGTAAAGTTTTGCCGTCTTGGCCGGTGCGCCTTAGCATCACTGCCGGGCCGATAGCCGAAATACAGTGCCGGCATACGTGCTGGAGCCATTGATGCTTCCGCTTTACAGCACGATAATTACGGCTCACTTGTGCAGCCATTTCTGCGGGAGCCATTGATGCCAGCGGCATCACCGCTCGGTAACCGAGGGTGCTTGCCACCCTCGGATCACAGTCTCCACCTCCCATTCCGACCCCAGCGGGGTCGCCCATCAGTAGAGAGTGGCTCCCGATAGAAGTGGCTATCCGGCGGCATGAATGAAAAACGGCCTTGGATTCTCTGCCTGGCGAAAAGCATTTTGCTACGTAGAGTTTATATTTTTGCTGCCTAGCAAAATACTTTTCTCTATAAGATTACAACGTAGGAAGCACCATTTCCACCCCTCATTCCCATTGCTTCCACCTCATGAAACATGCCATGAGCCATCGGCATATCTGCTGATTCAGCGTGCCGTGGCTCCATACCACGGCCTCGACTTGCCGTAACGCAAACGTGATAGCAGGACGACTCTTCCGGAGTCGATATTTGAGGACGCTCCGATTCCTCGGGTCAGAACGACCCGAGGTTATTATACGGTGATGTCTCCGACATCAATCGGGCTGTATGTGAGGCTTACTCTGTGAAGCCTATGTAAAAATCTGGGGGCCGCCATGTGGGAGATGGCGGCGGCATTGGGGAGTAATGGCTACTTGCTGTTGCGGTATTCGAGGGGCGTAAGACCCGTGGCCCGCTTGAAATAACGCGTCATGTTGGACGGCTCAGAAAAGCCAAGGCGGTCGGAAATTTCGTTAACCGTGAGGTCGTCGTGGCGCAAGAGCACCTTGGCACGGGTAATAACGGCCTCCTCTATCCACGATGAGGCCTTGCGGTGGCTCACGTCTGAGATTATGCTGCTAAGGTATTGCTTGTTCAGACATATCTTATCGGCATAGAATTCCATGTCTCTGTGGTGCTCGCAATGCTTGTTTACGAGTTGGATAAAGCGGTTAAAAACCTGCACATTGCGTGATTGCTCGGCCACCTCCACGTTGTTTTGCCTTAGCGACATGTTGCGAATGTAGAGCAAGAAGTTGTGAAGCTCGGCGTTGATGTTATCCTTGTAGTCGGTGTGAACGGCAATCCAGAGCGTGTTAAGCATGCTAAGGGCCAGCTCTTTCTCTGTTTCCGACGGCCGTAGCAGCACTCCGTTCATGCGCTGGTGCAGCAAAGGCGGCATCTTTCCGTCAAAAATCTCGGCTATTAGCTTGTCAGAGAGGTGCAATACCTGCATTTGGAAGTCGCCGGCATTGCCCTCAGCCTGTACGATGCTGCCGGGAGTGACAAGCAGAATGTCGCCTGTCTGCAGGTGTCGCCTCTGCAAGTTGATGACGCAGTCAAATGATCCATACATCAGCATGCCTATAAAGGTGTCGCTGTGCTGGAAGGGCTGGCCGCTCATAAACACCTGAGAGGGCCGGCTTCCCGATGACCTTATCATGAGCAAGTCGTCGTTGCTCCACTTCATTCCGTCGCCTTCGGCCTCATTATATAAATCAAGTATGAACTGATTGCTTACTTGCTGCACGTTGCTTGCCATGGTCTGTTTGCTTAGTTGCTGCAAATATAGGCAACTTTATCGACGCTTGCAAGTAAAAATCAATATTTATTCAGCTTGAGCTTCGTTGGCCCTCAGAGTGACTTTCCGTTAACTTTAACTATCTTGCACTCCTTAACCACCACGTAGTTATGCTCAGTTGAGAAGCCCCTAACCTCGCCCTGCATAACCACTTGGTCACCTTTCGACACGTGGCGGAGCTTAAGGTAGTCGCTGAAAGGCAACACACAGAGCACCCTACTGGGCTTGTTCTTGGCCTCGGCAAGCTCTATCGAGGGCAAGGCATAAGGGTCGGGACCCACCGAAGTGGCCGTTCCGCTTATGAGCATTACCTTACTTGTGTAGGCCTTTGCCTTGTTGGCACGAAACGAATTGTACAGGGCCACGGCCGCGATGCTGTTGTTGCCGCCGCCCGACTGGGCCGAAACTCCGGCCACTGCCATTACTGCCATGAGCAGAAAGGCTATTGCCGGCTTGCTGATTGCTGTTTTCATGATTGCTTGTTGCTGTTGATTGATAATATTCTTGCGCCACCATGGCGCCGCAAAAAGGTTAACCCCGCGGCATGCTGCCTGGCGGTTGGGGCACTGCTGCTATGACCAAGAGACTGCCAAACCGCAAGTACAGCCTGCCCGGGGCACCCCTCTCTGTGAGTAATATTATTTTGGTTTTGCTGTGCTAATCCAGATAGCGGGCCGTATGCCCAATATCTTCTCGGTGGCCTTGTGGGCCCTTGTGCCGAGCTCTCCGGCCGAACTGAGGTAAGCCGGACTGTCAAAGGCCATGCCGGGGGAGCGGAGCCACCAGGCCGAATTGCCATCACCGTTGGCATATGCACCCTCATTCACGGCCACGCTTGTGGGCGATGCCGTGGCGTAAGGAGTGTTCTTGACAAGGGTTTCGTACTCGTTCACGCTCAGCAGAAACACCTTGTCGGTCGTGTTCTTGCCGGCAGGAGTTCCGTAACCATGCTGATCGGAGTTGTCAAGGTCCGACAAGAGTATCGCGTTACGCTCGTCATTGCTGAAGGCTCCGTTAAGGAACTCGCCGTTGAGCCACTGGCGAATGCTGCTGTTATCCCACGTAAGGTTCTGCCCTGTTTCGTCCCAAGGCCGTGATGACAGCAGGTTCACGGCAAGCAAGAGCGCTTTCTCGCCGTCGACCCTTAGCACCCGCCAGCTGATAGAGTCTTTCTGCGGTGAGTTCTGGCTGTAAGTGCCAAACCGTATTATGTCGTTGGCCTTGAGGTTGCCGTCGGGCTTGGCCGTATTGTCGGGTTTAGTGGGCACTACCGGCTGCGTGTCCTCGGCGTCGCTGTCCTGACAGGCGGCAAAGGTCATAGCCAAAAGCAGCACCAGCATTGATGCCATCTTGCCGGCGTTTTTGTTTGTTCCGTGTTTCATGGCTTTATTATTGGCTTCAGTTATTTTTGCTTACGCTAATCACTTTGCAGCGTTTCATTACCACGTAGTTAAGTCCTCCGGCCACGTAGCCTATGGGGTTGCCCTCCACTGTCACCTCATCGCCGCGCCTAATGTGCCGTAGCTTGAGGTAGTTCTGCAATGGCAGCACGCACAACACCTTGCTTTGCGCGCCCTTATCTTCGGCAAGCTCAACCGAAGGCAGCGCATACGGGTCGGGACCTACCTTTGTGGCGATGCCGTGTACTTGCAACCGGGGGCCCACGGCAATGGGTTCGCCCTCGCGTGCCTTATATTCCCGGTACAGGTCTGTAGCTTCTACTGTTGTCATAGTCTTACTTTCTGAACTTCATACTTGCCCCATAAACCTTGCCTACGGCAGCACTGAGCACGCGGTACTCGTGGGTTCCTTCGTCGAACACTACCGGACGGAGCTTAGCATAGTCCACGTTGCCGTTGTCGTCGAGTATGTTAGTGGCAATGTCGGAGCCCACAATGTCGGCCACAAGCACTCCATCCTTCCAGCTCGACACCTTGCATTCCAGCGTCAAGGGATACTGATCTATGACCGGAGCGTTGACTTTGGCGGCCTTGTGCCATGTAAATCCCACGTGCTTTACCTTGCCCGGAGCCTTCTTCTCTGATGTAGTGCCAAAGTAATCGCTCTCTGCCACGGTGCCTTCGGTAATGAACGCCAGCGTGAAGCCGCCGGTCTTCTCGAAGTTCTCTGTGGTTTTGTGGCTCGCCATGTGCATAGTGACCTGGTTTCCCTTATGTGAGGCCACGGCCATCATGACGTCCGGGTTGCCCTTCTCGTCGTAAGTACCTATCATTACCACTGTTTCGGGGGCCACGAATGGGTAGCTTGTCTTCTCCTCTCCGCCATTCCATGACTGCTGAGAGGTGCTGTTTTCCTTGTTCTGTTCCATTTTGCTCTGATTGTTTTCCTTGTTTCCAAATGCGTTTCGTACGCATACCGTGACCAATGCTATGGCCAATACAAGACTCAATAAATGTGATGGTTTCATGTTCTTATCTTATTTTTGGTTTTGTGACAACTTAAACAGGGTGCCGGTGGGGCAAACGAAGCGGCAGTAAGGCCGTGGAACAAACACGGCAAGTATTACTATCACCACCGCAAGGGCCACAACCACGGCCGAGGCCGAACTGAAAATGAAGGCCGTAAACAGCTCATAGTTCATCCAGTCGAAGTATATTCCCGCAAGCATTAGCACCATAAGCACGGCGAAAAGTAACTGACGGAACTGCCCGAGGCGCTTTACCACGGTCTGGCTCAGCTTCAGCTTGTGCCTCTTGTTGGCCTTGCCGGCCAGGTCTTGCAGTGAGCCGAAGGGGCAAATGTTGGTGCAGTAGTAGTTCTTCTTGCCGAAAAGCGGATAAACAAAGGCCGTGACGAGCATGACTATGGGTATTAACGACACCCAAACATTAATGCCACTCGACATGAAATTGACCATTAGCGACCAGCTCAAGAACGTGCCGCACCACAGCCCAAGCACTATAACGTTGAGGCATAGCTGCACAGTGCGGTAGCGCTTGCTGTGGACGAAGAGCGGGATTATGGCTCCCATGAGAACCACTACAAGTCCTATTATGCCCTTTGCACTCAGGTCCAGCTTGCTAATCCACGAGTTCTGACCCGCGTTATTGCCGGCATACTGCAGTCCTGCACGCATATTGCCAATGATTCCGCGCGAAGAGAAGGTGGCGCCACTAATGCCATCAACCTTCATTTGCAGTGCTTCGGCAGGCGTCTTACCGTTCCAGCGGCTCAGCAACTGGCTTGCTGCCTGGAAGAAATCGGGCGTTTCGGAGTTTGGAAGCGCAATAACCTTCTCCACTTTACCGTCTTTCAGGTATATCTCCAGAGGCACCTTGCCCCCGTATCCGCTCACATCCTTGCCCAGTTCGGTAGTGTTTATAACCTGAGTCCCGTCAGAGAGGGTCTTCATAGGCTCAACAACCTCCTTCGCACCCGCTGTATCGGCAGCGGCCTTAAGGTCATGCCCCAATATCCTGCCATCGCGTTGAACGGCTGCTACGGCCACAACGCACAGGCACGTAAGCAAAAGGACTATCTGTTCGAGTTTCTTCATCAGTATATTGTGTTTTTATTTGTTCTCTTTTCTGCCTGCAAAGTTACTTCTATTCCATAGCAAACAGGCTATCAAAAAATCAGATAAAACTATCAAATAAAGAGTAATTTGATGGCGGTAAGCTTCAAAGTGAATGACCATATAACTCCCACCGCAAGGCGGTATTATCCCCGTAAATCTGTTACGAGGCTCCCGTAATCGCATTACGAAAGCCCCGTAATAAGTTTACAGAATATGAAGCTGATTGTGGAGTTGCGGCAAGGGGATACTGAAACGGGCCAACCACGGATGCTGTTGTCCGTGGTTGGCCCGTTGTTGTGGTATGTGCGGCAGTGCGTTTAGCGCTGTATCAGCTTCTTGCCGTTGCGTATTACTATGCCGTGATATGTGCCGCCGACGCGCTGTCCCGACAGGTTGTAGGTGCGGTTGCTTACTGAGGGGCGGCCCATTGTGGCGTGGCTGATGCCGTCAGTAATGGTAGTAAAGTCAAATACCGGCCTTCCGGCGCCCTTCTGCCAGCGGCAGGCGCCGCCAATCTGTGCGGCACGGGCGTTCAGGGCGGTTATAAGGCTGTCGGCAGCGAACTCTTCGGCGGTGAGCTTCCTTACGTTCTGGCCCAGCAGATTGGTACCAGTCCACACGGCTTGACTTGCCTCGCCGAGCGGAATCCAGTAGCAGTTGTCTACGGTGGCCCCCGTAGCCACGTCGCAAGCTATAGATCCGTTGTTGCGTCGCTTAACATATACGGTCACCATGCTGTAGCAATTGTCAACCACAATGGTGTTTTCCTTGCCGTTGCCTATGCGCCCGAAGAGTCCGCCCATATCGTTTTTGCCGAACGTTATGCCCTGTCCGTAACAGTTAAGTACGTGGGTTGCGCCCACCAACGAGCCGGCAATGAGTCCTCCTCTTGAGCCTCCGCCCTCGCAGTAGCTACTGTCCACGCCGCAATTGAGCAGCGACGAGTTGATGGCCCGTCCCACAAGCAGGCCGTGATTGGCATTGGTCAGGAAGTAAGAGTCGGTAATGCGCAGGTTCTTGATGGTGGCATTCTCGATTACTGCAAACAGTCCGGTGCACTGAAGTTTCTGGTTCCACACGTAGAGTCCGCTTACAGTGTGGCCTGCTCCGTCGAAAGTGCCCCGGAAAGGCACATAGTCGGCATCGCTTATGTAGCTGCCTATTGTTGGCGTAGCGGTAAGTTTGGTGGTGTCGCCCGGATAATCGGCGCGCGAGTTGTGGTTGGTTGAGGGCACGATGTTCAGGAAAACAGAGTCGTTGAACACTATATCGGCCGTCAGCTTATAGTATTTTCCCGTTGTGGAATTGGCGTCGGCACTCATGTCGGCAGCTATTTTAGCCAGTTGTCCCGGCGTTTCTATCAGGTAAGGGCTCGTTTCCGTGCCGTCGCCACCGGCATAACTGGTGGCCGTAGTGCCGTTCCAGCGTTGTGCTGAGGCGCAAATTGAGAGCATAATTGCTGCAAGCAAAAAGTAAAATTTCTTCATAGTGCAAATTGTAGTTTGTTTTTTTGTTTGTTAGATTCGGCGCAAAATTACAGAAAAATATGGTAACAGGAAAGCTGTTACCATTCTTTTTCTTCTGTGCTAACAATAAATATGCACTTTTCTTAAACTGCCTGCCGGCCCCTTTCCCTGCCCCGGCACGGGCTGATGGCTGATTCAGAATTGTGCCAAATGGCCGGAAGCATATACAGGGTGGCGCAGAAAGTTGACGCGGTAGGCAAGCAATGAAATGGCACAGTGGCCAGTCCCACAGACCGGCCACTGTGCTTTGGGCTCAGCTTTTCCACGTGCAGTAGTCCTCGAGCCACTGCCGTTCGTCGGCGGTTAGGCTGGGCGAGAGCTTCTCTATCACCAGTTTGTGGTAGTCGTCTATCCACCGGCGCTCCTCGGTGGTGAGCATATCCGGCAGCACCGGCTCAAGACTTATGGGGCAAAGGGTCAGGGGTTCCATCTGCAAAAAGCTGCCAAAGGCGGTCTGTTTGTATTCCTTGATGAGCAGGGTGTTCTCTATGCGCACTCCGAAACGGCCCTCAACGTACACTCCCGGCTCGTCAGTCACGGTCATGCCGGCATGCAACGGCGCCGCCATATACTCCATACGGATTTGATGAGGACCCTCATGCACGCACAGATATGAGCCCACTCCGTGGCCCGTGCCGTGCAGAAAGTTGAGCCCTGAGCGCCATAACGGCTCGCGGGCAAGGGCATCTATCTGCGTGCCACAGGCGCCATCGGGGAATTTTGCCAGTTCTAACTGCACGTGGGACTTAAGTACCAGCGTGTATATCCGGCGCTCCTCAGGGCTGATGGGGCCCAGAGGAATGGTGCGTGTTATGTCGGTTGTGCCGTCAAGGTACTGCGCTCCGCTGTCGAGCAGCAACAGTCCGCGCGGCTTTAGCGGCGCGTCGGTCTTGGGAGTTGCCTCGTAGTGCACTATGGCTCCGTGGGCTTCGTAGCCCGCTATGGTGTCAAAGCTTATGTCACGAAACAGCTTCTGCTCGCGGCGAAGGCTCAACAGCTTGTCGCTAACGCTCATTTCGGTCTGCCCTCCTGCCTCCACGGCCGGCCCCAACCACTTCAGGAACCTTACCATGGCCACGCCGTCGCGCGCCATTGCATTGCGGAACCCGTTTATCTCTGTTTGGTTCTTCACCGCCTTCATGGCCGGAATGGGCGACCTTTGTCGCAGCACTCGGGCGTAGGCTCCCTGCATTTGCTGCAGCAAGCTGTAGTTAGTTTCGTCGGGATCGAGCAGTATGTTGTAGTTGAAGTAGCCACTGTGCAGATAGGAACCAATGCTGCCGTAGGGCAGTGTGGCCACACCGGCCTGCCGCAAGTAGGCTTCGGCCTCGGGGGTCAGCTTCTGCGGGTCAATGAAGAGTGTGGCTTTGTCGGGCTCTATCACGAGATAGGCCACGAAAACGGGGTTGCAACTCACGTCGGAGCCACGCATGTTGAGCGTCCAAGCCACGTCGTCGAGGGCCGAAACCAGCATTCCGTCGGCATGGACCGTGCGCAACTGGCGGCGAATGCGGTTGAGTTTAGACTCTGTTGTTTCGCCTGCATACTCCAAGGGCAGCACTTCCACCTTGTGTTGCGGCACCGGCGGCCGGCCGGTCCAGACATACCGCAGCGGGTCCAGATTGGTTCTGAGCGTCAGTCCCACTGCCATGAGCTCGGCGCGCAGGCTCTCCGCCGTGCTGATGGAGCACACCTGGCCGTCGATTCCCACTTCTGTCAGCCCCTCTGGCTCATCATACACCACGCCGTTGAGCCACTCCGCAATGGTGGGAGTGCCATCAACCTTGAGCCGCATCAGCTCTATGCCGGTGCCCTCAAGCTCGTTTTTGGCCGCAATGAAGTAACGCGAGTCGGTCCATAGGGCGGCATGGCCGAGAGTTATCACCGCAGTGCCGGCCGAACCCGTAAATCCGCTAATCCACTGGCGCCCCTTCCAGTGGTCGGGCACATACTCACTCTGGTGCGGATCGGTACTGGGGAAGATGAAAGCTGCCAGCTTTTCCTGCCTGAGCAGGTTTCTAAGCCGCTCTATTCGCTCTGTTATGGTTGTGTTCATAATAAGTAATGTCTTGGTTTTCGCGTAACTTTCTGCAAATATAACCTTTTATTTTGTAACGGGAAACAAAAACTTCCTATTTCGGCATGCGGTGGCTCCTCACGGCCTGCGAATCCGTTTTGCGGCCCTGGCGGTGTGGCTCCGTGGGCCCATGGCCATAGGTCAAGGCTGGGCCGTCGCTGGGTTTGGCTGCCGGTAGCTGAAAAACGACCTTGCTTTTCCTACCTGACAAAATCATTTTTGCTACGTAGGATTTATATTTTTGCTACGTAGCAAAATACCTTTTTCTATAAGATTACAACGTCAGAAGCACCATTTCTGCCCCTCGTTACCATTGCTTCGGGCTCATGAAACCGGCCATACCCCATCGCCATATCTGCCGGTTCAGCGTGCTGTGGCTCCATACCACGGCCTCGACTTGCCGTAACGCCACAGTGACAGATGGGCGACTCCTCCGGAGTCGGGGTAGGAGGGGGCTTGCGTTGTTGCCGTAAAAATAAAAAAGCAGAAGGCTTTTGCTTTCACAAGTTGTTGCCTTCTGCCACGTTCCCCTACCTTTTTCTGAATCCTAATTGCCATGAATGGGAACGCGAAGCCTTACCGGCTGCCCCGCCGGTAAGGCATATTTTTTGTGCTTTTACTATTTAGGGTACTGAATGTTGAGGTGACAGTCGGTCACGTCTTCAGTGATAACGGCCGGCCGTGCGTCGGGACTGAGCAGCGAAAAGCGCACTCCGTCGGCATAGAGTCCGTCTACGTGGCGGGCAAAGAGCCCGTAACTGGGCGTGGAACCAAGGCGCTTGGGCTCCGGATAAACCGTGCCCTGCTCGGGATAGCTCTTGCCCTTGGGGTAGGCGGCACCGCCACCACGATACTGACAGTATATGTTGCTGAGGCGGACGTCGCGCAAGGGGTGGCCCGGCATGCCGGTAACGATGATTCCTGCCATGCTGTCGCAGTCGAGGGCCACCACATTGCTGATGTAGATGTCGGAGCCAAGGCTCACGTCAGTGTTATCTTTGGGCCCGCGGTTGCGGCAGCCCGTGGTTATGTATATGGGGTAATGGTTTACGTGAGTCATTGCTATGTTGCTCACAACCACGTTCTCCATGCGTCCCTGATCAACCTCTTCGAAGGCCAGTCCGCGACTGTACATGAGCACGCAGTTGCTAATTGCTATGTTGCGATAACCGCCATTGCTCTCAGTTCCCAGCTTTATGCGGCCCGTAGCTCCTGCAGACGGGTGGGGCTGATAGGTGCCATCGATGAGCGTTCCCATCTTGAAGCCCGTAACGGTGCAGCCCGTCACGGTTATGTTCTCGCAGGCCACGGCCTTCTTTAGTGCGTAAGAGGCCTTGATTACTATACCGTCGTCGAAGGGGGAGTTAATCTTGCAGTTGCTCATGGTTATGTACTTGCAGCAGTCTATGTCAACTCCGTCGCGGTTGGTATCAATGATAAGGTTATCCATGGTGCCCAGATCGCAGCCTGTCATTATTATAGCGAAGTGGCCGCCACGGTATATGGTGAAGTCGCGCAGGGTGACACCACGGCACAGCTTTAGCGCTATGGCCTTGTCGCCCTTGCCTATGCTGCCGCCCATAACGCGGCCTCCGCGCTCAGTATCGCGCCGGGTCAGGCCCTCGCCGTCGATGGTTCCGGTTCCGGTAATGGCTATGTTATTCTGCCCTTCAGCCCATATCAGGCTGTTGTGGAAGTAGGTGTGGCCGCCGTCCTGATACTCCGGAAAGTTGAAAGGCTCGCTTTTGTCGTATGCACTCGAGTCTTTGGTGGCCACTATCACCGCTCCTGCCTCGAGGTGGAGCTCGGTGTTGCTCTTAAGGTGAATGCTTCCGCACAGATATCGGCCCGCATCCACCACCACACGACCGCCCCCTTGGGCAGCGGCAGCGCTTATTGCGGCGTTGATGGCATGGCTATCGAGGGCCCGTCCGTCGCCTTTGGCCCCGTAGTCTTTAACATGAAAGTCGGCCGCACCGGCCGTAATAAACAGCGGCAGCAGCGCAACCAAGGTGAGAAATCGTTTCATAGCAGCTTGTTTTTGGTTATAACTGAAGTGAAACCCCGCATCGGACGCAAGGCCGATGCGAGGCATGGAGTATGGGATTAGTAGTTTGAATTCTGCTTGAGTATGCCATTCGAGATGTCGATTTGCGACTGTGGAATGGGCCAATACTCATGGGCCGGCTGCCAGTGGCATACGGCGTCGGAGATGGTAGAGTCGAGAACGAGGCCTTCAAGCTTGTTCATTATGTGCCATCTTCTCATATCGTAGTAGCGGATAAGCTCGAAAGGAGTTTCACGTCGGCGCTCATCGCGGATGTACTGCCGCATCTCGTCCTGAGTCATATTGGCCGGACAGTTCTCCACATGTGCACGTTGGCGTATCTGGTTAACCCACTGTTCGGCCTCGGCAGTGTGGCCAAGCTCGTTGGCAGCCTCAGCCCTGAGCAGCAGCATTTCGCCCCAGCGCAGGTAGACAATGTCGACATCGCTTCGAGTACTGCCCGACCAGTAGTCGGAAGCCACATAATACGGGGTGAGCCACTTAAGCATTCGCTTGCCGGTGATGCTGGTTCCGATTTGCACTAAGTCGCCACCTTTCCACTGATGCATAATAGTGGTGCCAGGATCGCCCATGGCCACGCCCTCGGTAAGGCGCACATCGTTGGGCTCATACATGTCAGTGAGGTTTGAAACGGGGTAGAAGCAGCCGTAGTTGCCGTAACGGAAGTCCATGAGGTTATAGCTATCAGGGGCCAGGAACTTAACAGAGAAGATTATTTCCTGGCTTTTTGACTGCTGATTGGATATGAACACGTTAGGGTAGTCGCTGTCAAGAGAGTAGCCTTGTATCTGACCGATGAGGTCGTAGGCATTCTGCACGTCGTCCATGTGGGCAATCTTGCCGTCGGTTCCGTAGGCATGATACATCAGCATGCGTGCCTTCAGGGCGCGGGCGGCACCCTTTGTGGCCCTGCCGGTGGTCATATAGGTGTTGTCTCCCAGTTTTTCTATGGCCAGATCAATATCTGCCATGATGTGCTGGTACAGTTCCTCGTTGGCCATCTTGGGCTGATCTTGGTTCTCTATGTTCACGGTGTGGTCAACATAGGGCACTTCGCCGTAGAAGAGCCACAGCAAGTAGTAAGAGTAAGACCTGAGAAACAGGGCCTCTCCCTCGTACTGGTCGCGGTAGTTGGCAATGTCAGGCCCCTCGTAGGCAGCAAGATGGTCGAGGAAGATATTTATGGTCTCGATGGCGCTGTAGCAGTTTTGGTATACGCCGTCGATGAGACCGGTGGTAGAAGGGTCGAAATTGTCCTGCTGTATCATCAGGGCGTTGTAGTGATAGCCCGACGACGGTGCACCGTAGGCATTGTCAGTGAGGCAGTCGAAGGCAGGCATCACGTAGGAAATGAAGTCGCCCTGCATGCTCTGATAGCAGCCTGTGAGTGCAGAATTGAAGTCTTTCTGGCTCTTCCAGAAGTCCTTTTCCGACGGCTCATTAAGCGGATCGGTGTCGAGAACATTGGAACATGAAGTCAAACCCAGCAGGGCGACAACGGCAATGCTCATGAAATATATTATAGTCTTTTTCATTTTAAGTTCAGTTCTTTGAGTTTTTTTACCATGTAACGTTTATACCGAAGGAGTAAATCTTGTTCTGCGGATAGTAGACAAGTCTTGTATTCGACTTTGAAGTGTAGTTTCTCTCCGGGTCGCCTCCCTCAGGGAACTTGGTGATGGTTATGAGGTTATCGCCCGAGAAGTAAACGCGCAGGCGGTCTATGTGCCACTTCTGTGTAAGGCTACGAGGCAGAGTGTAGCCCAGTGTTATGTTCTTCACGCGGAAGTAAGATCCGTTGTGGAGATAGTAAGTGCTGGTACGGGTATTCTTTGTGCCGCCCATGTTGTCGTAGTAGAGCTTGGGATACTTTGCGTTATATGGGTTCTCCTCAGTCCACATGTGCTTTAGGTACTCCTTGCTTACAGGAGTTCCCTGGCGGAAAGGCCTGATGCCCCAGCCGTCGGCATAATGGTCTACGCCCTGAACGCCCTGTCCGAGGAACGAGAAGTCGAATCCTTTCCACGATGCTCCGAGGTTGATGCTGTACTCCATCTGCGGGAAGCGGTGGCCCACAATGTGGCGGTCGTCGTCGTTTATCACGCCGTCGCCGTTCCAGTCCTTATACTTAATGTCGCCCGGCACGGTGCGGTCGCTGTACTGTTTAGGCGAGTTTGCAATTTCGTCCTCGTCAGCGAAGATGCCGATAGCCTCGAGCATGTAGAACGATCCGTAAGGCTCGCCCTCGCGGTATATAAGTCCGCTGCTTATCTCATCAGAGCCATACTTCTTAAGTTCGTTCTTAGTGTGCTCCACATAGAAGCCAGCGTTGTACTCAAGGCCATTGAACGTGCCGCCCTTTATGACGTTTGAGTAGTTGACACTAAGCTCAACGCCCGAGTTTACCATTTCTCCGCCGTTGATATATGGCGCATTCAGAGCCAGAAGGTAGTTGCCCTGTGCCATGCGCAGAATGTCAGTGGTCTTCTTCCGGTACCAGTCGAAGGTAACGTTGAGGTGCTTGAAGAGTGTCATATCCCAGCCAATGTCGAGTATAGCGGTGCTTTCCCACTTCAGGTTAGGATTGCTTATGGCCTCCTGTGCGACGCCACTGCTCAGCGTATTGTTGTCGAAAGAGTAGTCGTGGCCTGTTACCACGGTTGAATAGTATGAATAGAGGTCGATGTTCTGGTTGCCAAGCTTACCGTAAGAAGCTCTGATCTTGAAGTTGTTGAGCCAGTCCCACTTAAGGTCTTTAACAAACGGCTCCTCGGTAACACGCCAAGCGGCCGATGCTGATGGGAACCAGCCCCAGCGATTGTCCTTTGCTATGCGTGAGGAACCATCGTAGCGGGCGTTGAACTCAACCAGATAACGCTGCATATAGTTATAATCCAAGCGGAAGAAGAGTGATTCCAGTCCCCACTCGTGTGCGTTTCCGCTGTTGGTAACGGTGCTTGTGGTACCAGCATCGAGCTCGTGGAGCATGAAGTCGAAGTTCTGACGGTAGCCGCTCAGATAGTTATAGCGGTATCTTTCCACGTTGAAACCGGCCAGTGCCGATACGTTATGAGCCTTGTTCTTGCTCTCCCAGTCATATTTAAGATATGTATAATAGTTGAGGTAAGTGCTCGAGTACATGGTGTCGTCGAGTCCGTCGCCACCTGAATTGATGTTTCCGCCGAACTCATGGCTGTGATAGTAGTACTCAGGTACGTTGGTAGTGCGCCAGTCTTTGTTGTGATCAGTGTTGTAACGTATAGCTCCCTTGTTGTACCATGACAGTCCCTTAAGCAAGTCAACTTGCAACCAGGCCTGCACATTGACGTCAGTGTCTTCATATTTCTTAAAGTACTGGTTGTCGATGATGGCATACATGTTCTTGTTACCTCCCTCCGTGGGGTAGGCCTTATAGGTATAGTACTTTACTCCGTCAACATAGAACCACGGTTTGTATGTAGGGGCTTGCGAAATGGTAGAAAGCAGGGCGTCGGTGTCGCCTTGTCGGGTCTGCTGGCGCTTGCTTCTGCTGCCGCTAAAATAAATACCAAACTTGAGATACTTGTTAATTTCGCTCTTTAAGTCAAAAGCGGCGTTGAATCTCTTATATTTCTGACCCTTCTCCACGCCAGGCTGGTCGAGAGCAGAGAGCGAAACATTGTAGGAAGTCTTGCCTACGCTGCCCGAGATGCTTGCGTTGTGGGTCTGGACAAATGCCGGATTGATGAACCAATCGAGCCAGTCGAAGCTTGGATACTCGTCAGAGCCTTTGCCGTTCTCATAGGCAGCAATCTGCTCATCGGTATAACAGTTAGCCGTGTTGCCTGAGTTTCTGCGGGCAATGTTGTAGTATTTCATGTAAGTAGGCGAGTCCCATATAAGGTCGAGCATGGTTGTCGGCGTGTGGACGGCAAAGTTGCCGTTGTAGGTTATGTTCACTCTTTCCTTGGTCTCTGAGCCGTCCTTTGTGGTGATAAGAATCACACCGTTGGCAGCACGCGAACCATAGATGGCAGCAGAGGCGGCATCCTTAAGTACGGAAACGCTCTCAATCATGTTAGGATCGAGGGTAGAGAGGTCGCCTTCAACACCGTTGATGAGCACGAGGGGGTTAGAACCGGCAGAAGAATAGGTACCTTGACCACGTACGCGTATCTGAACGTTCTCGTCGCCAGGCATGCCTCGGTCTGATGTGATGCGCAGTCCGGGCATCTGTCCCTGAAGCATCGTACTGGTGTTAGCCACAGGGCGCTTTGTGAGCTCATCGCCGCTGACAGCCGAAACAGAACCGGTCAGGTTTACTTTCTTCTGCATGCCGTAGCCCACCACAACGAGTTCGTCAAGCGCTTGCAAGTCATCCTGAAGCGTAACCTTCATATTGCCGCTTTTGGCTTGGGTTTCGTAGTTCTTGAAACCAACGTAAGAGAAAACGAGAGTGCCGTTAGCGGGGCAGTCGATGGTATAATGGCCATCGAGATCGGTTACAGTTCCCTTGTCAGATCCTTTGACTTTAACGGACACTCCTATAAGGGGCTCGCCGTTTTGGTCGGTAACTGTTCCAGTGATTTGATTGCCTTGCGCAAAAATTTGCGTTGAGAGAAGTAAGCAAAGGATGCTGAACACAATCCTTCTTACTTTAGAGTAGCAATGATTTTGTTTCATGTGGAATTGTTATTATTAGATTATTGTTGTGAGTTATTATAGCTATCGCCTGAAACCTTGTCTTATACTGTAGACCGGTGGCCGTGCCTTTTGCTTCTAATATTGCCTGTTCAGTCGGGATTACGGCATGAAAGGTACTAGGGTAGGTGGGCATTCCGGTTGTGAGCAGTTGCTTCTTACTTTTTTCTTTTTCGTCAAAGTTAGCTAATTAGGCCTCTAATTCTGGTGCAAATTAAATGCTTTTCAATTGTTATTCTTTTAAAAATTATGCCACAATTTTGTAAATTCCTTCATTTATCCCATATTTTCAGCATTTGGGCCTTATTTTATACTGTTTCTACTGTTTTGTTTTAATATTTGAGTTGGTTTCGTTCTTGGAATTCTGTAAATAGAGATCCACGATGCCATTCTTAATAATTCCGAAAGAAGGGGGTGGGCAACGGGCTCCTATATTTCCCCGTTTACACATTATTATATAGGGATACTGGTGAAATATGCCCCTAAACAAATAAGTGAACCCATTT
>CAZUWO010000046.1:0-20666 GCA_964623995.1 uncultured Prevotella sp.
TTAATATTGAAGTTGCCAAAATCCACGTAAATCCCCTATATATTGGAATTTTCAGAGTAAGAGAAAACTTTTAAGATTAAATAACACACATCGAATCCAAGTGTCGACACGCAGAGAATGCCAAATAGCTCTAATCATGCTGTTTGGCTTCGTTTTTTACAAAAGATACGACCAAAATTCCAACACATTGTTCTGTTTTTTCAAGCAGATTTTAAATGAAAATATTCATTTGAATGATAACAAGTATATAGGAATTGTGTGTGAAAGGCAAAAGCCTTGTTCATTTATTTTTACTGCTTTATATTGATTTTAGCGAATTAACGGTATTTTATCTATAGGTGAATGTTCTTTCACCGGTGTGGCTTAGGTGATATGGCCGGCGGTTGTATAACATGATATATATGGGCTTATGATAGGAATCAGGAAATACTGTCAAGCCTTTGCTCCAACTGTTCTTGCAGGTTGTCGGCGGGTTTCAGGCCAAGTTTCTTACGCATATTGGCTCTCTGACTGTTTATATTTGATTCATTCTTGTTCAGTATCAGGCATATTTCACCCAGTTTCTTGTCTTGCAATATCAGGCGGCATATCTCCCGTTCAGACGGAGTAAGTTCTGGAAAAGCCTGTGCTATTGTGTTCAGGTCGGTGCTACGATGCTTCAAATATTCCTTCACGTTGTTAATCAAGTTTAGTCTCGACTTCGTATTTAACCTGTCTAGCAGCATCTTGGTGCCATCCTGCTGGTATTGCGTATTGGCAAGGGTAATAAAAGCTTTCACTTCACTTTTTTTCAACTTCAATAGGTGCAAAAGCTCGTACTCGTCTTTCCTCATTCGCTCGTTGTCTCTATTCAGCTTGTTTGTGCTTCTGGCCAATAGTACGCCTACAAAGCTGACAAAGCCAAACGCTATTGTGAACACCACGATAAAACTCTTTAGCAACTGGTCGCCAGAAATTATGGAACATGTCACATAGACGGCCATTGTGGCTATGCCGAGCAATAGGGTTGTACGCTTCAGATATGCAGCAATGGTTACCATTGTGTTCATAGCCAGCAGCACTGTGTTTGCCATGATAAGCATAACGTAGTATGGGGAGGGCCTCAAGGCGCAAAAAATCATTTCTATTGAGATAATAATCTGCCCGATAATGGTGAATGCCGACAGACAATAGGCAATACTAATCTTCTGCCTGAAGTAGAGAAAAAAGAACGTGGCTGCAGTAACCAGAAGCACAGAGTGGGTGTAGAGGAAGAATGTATCGGTAGGTTCGGTTAGTTCAAATATGTTTGCCAGCACGCCGAGCAACATTACCGGCAGATAGCAGAACAGCAAAAGCGATAGTTGTTCTCTACTTATAGCAGTCCGCTCTCTCAAGAACAATTGCCTGAAAGGGTGGGATAGTTTCGAAAATAAAGTACTTATGCCCATTAAATCAGTTCCTATTCAGATTTTCAAGTTGCAAAGATAGCCAAAAAAATCGATTTTTCCGATTCGGTGCTTGTTTTTTAAGAAATTTCATTACATTACCTTGTAATTTGATTACGGAACTGTCGTAGTCATGTTACGGGAATGTCGTAATCGCGTTACGGAACTTCCGTAATCACGTTACGGAGCTTTCGTAATCGGATTACGAGACTTCTGTAACGGAATTACGGCTGAGCTGTAATCTTATTGCTGTTGATGTGTAAGCTATTTGTAGATTGTTATCTTTTGAAGCTTTTGTTTATACAGTTTTCACAAATGGCTGATAGCTAGTTAAATTAGTAATACTATAATAGTGCTTTCTTCAAATTTCACGCAAAGCTTCATTCGGTTTCGTATTGCATATCTAGAATAAGAGCAAGATGGAGGGGTATTCTTGCTTTTATTAGAGCTTTTATTCCTTATTTGCAAAGATACATATTTTTAGAGGAAAAAGAAGAAACGGATGGCGTTTTTACAAACTTTCTACAAAATTGCCATATATCTTTGTGGCCAGTATAAATGTTAATGGCATTCAGAGCTGCGTCAATCGCCATTTGATATTGCAATATGACACGGAAAAAGAAATGAAATTACGAATGAGAAACCGACACATTATATATTTGTTGTTCTTTGTGGTCATTGTCTCAGTATTGGCAATGCGCGACTTTACCCCATCCAATGAGTTGCGCTATCTGAGCATTGCCGATGAGGCATTGCGCCATCATTCTCTCTTTGCCTTTACTAATCACGGCTTGCCTTATGCCGACAAGCCTCCACTTTATATATGGATAGTAATGCTTTGCCGCTGTTTGGCAGGCTCGCATCATATGTGGCTTGTTGGCATGTTTTCACTTTTGCCGGCCATTGGCATTGTAAGCATTATGGACAAGTGGACATGTGGCGAGCTCAGTGGTGAGCAAAGGCTTATGGCTCAAACCATGACTCTGACCAGCGGACTGTTTCTTGTGGTGGCCATGACACTGAGAATGGACATGCTGATGACCCTTTTTATCGTGCTTGCACTGCGCGAATTCTGGTTCATACATACAGGAACTGGCCACAGCAGGAGTGGCAAGTGGCTCTTTCCGCTGTATGTTTTCATGGCTGTATTTACCAAAGGGCCACTCGGTTTGCTCATCCCGATGTTGAGTACGGGTGTATTTCTGGCCACTGAAGCCCACGACAGAGCCTCACTAAAGGTACAGATGCATAGTTTCTTAAACCTTTGGGGAGGTCGCACACTTATAGTATTACTGGCTTGTTTTGTTTTGTGGTTTGGTGCTGTCTATGCTGAGGGCGGTACAGAATATTTGGATAATCTTCTGTTTCATCAAACTATCGGGCGGGCATTCCATTCCTTCCACCATAGGGCACCTGTATATTATTATGCTGTTGTCATTTGGTATTGCCTCGCGCCTTGGTCTTTGCTCGTGGCTGGGCTGTTTGTGTCTGCCTTCCGTCGTGGTGCAAGGCGCAGCCGGCTGCAACGCTTCTTGCTTTCAGTAGGTGTTACTTCGTTCGTTGTTCTTTCCTGTCTTAGTGGCAAATTGCAAATATATCTTCTGCCGGCAGTGCCCTTTATGGTGTATTCGGCTATAATGTCGTTGCCCAGTTGTGTGGGTAAGAGCTGGACAGTGATTGCTTTTGCCATTCCTTCTGTCATATTTGTTATGGCTTTGCCAGTGCTCTTGCTTGTGTCAGAGATGCCTGGTCTGAGCTATCTTTGCAATGCTATGATGGTCGTTGGAGCCTCAGTTCTGGCGACCACAGGACTGCTTTCGCTATTTATACTTATACGCCGGAGAGAGAAAAGCATTTATTTCGCAACGCAGAGTATAGGTTTCGGCATGTTGTTGGCCTTGTTTTGTGCGTCTTGGTCGTTACCTAAGCTTAACCCGTATTTAGGCTACAGTCAGCTCTGCCATAGGGCTTTGGAAGTCTCAAGGGTACATTCCATTAAGAGTATATATACATGGAAGATAAGCAGAGCAGAGAATATGGACGTCTTTTTCCATCATCCGGTGGTTATTATTCCCGATTCTGTCAAGCCAAACCTACACCCTGCAAAACCTTATCTGTTGCTTACAGACAGTAAAGCATTGCGCCAACTGCCCAAAAGCAATGCTATTTTGGTAGAACCTTATTCTATTGTGATAGTCGGCAGGGCAGGTAAATAATCCGTTTCCTTGTAATATGGCGTAGGCGTTTTGTCTCTTTTTTATCGTTGCTTTTCTAATTTTAGTATACAAAGTTGTTGCTATGGGCCCACAAACAGCAACTTGAGTTAACTTGGGTCAGTTTCTTTTGAGCAAAAAACTATAATTTTGCCATGAGAATAACAGTTTGCTTAATTTATACTATGAAGTTCTCTTTTAATATATATGCCTTGTTAGGATAAAGATAGTGTTGCCACGAAATTGAATTGCTTGGCCTCACAATTTTTCTATCAACTGTAATTAATACCGGAAGAATGAGCAACGATGAAACATTTAAATTTAAGAGCAGAGCCAATTATGTCGCACGCATGGCCGAACACAATGATATTGCCACCAATAATGACCCATATGAAGTGCTGAAACACTTGGAACAGGAGAAGAAACAACTGGCTGAACGACGAAAAAAGGAGACAAAGATATTCTGGATTGTGTTTTTCTGTATTATTTTGTTGTTCTCTCTGGCTGTTTGTTCTCTTTAATCTTGATAGAGAAAATGTTGGATTCTGGCAGCTAAAGAAAAGTATGCGAAATACGTTAAATGAAAAATTTATGTACGAATACTAACTTGAGTCAACTTGAATCAAATATTTTATGGAAAAATATATAATTTTGTGGCATCCAATTGGGTGTGGTTTAAAAATCGAAGACTTACTAACAACATAGTGATGTTGGCTAACACGCAAGATAAAACCCTCCAGAAGTGTATATGAAAAGTAAGGATGGAACCTGCATGATAGCTCGCCGGTTCCATCCTTTAATATTAAGTCTGGCGTAGTTTTATTACCTTAGTTGCTTAAGAATCTTGTATCCGTTGGCAATGTAGAATCCCTTTGGCAGTTGCTCAAAGTTTTCAGTTGTGCCAACAGCAATACCATTCTGGTTGTACACCTTGTTGCCTGTATTCATCTTTTGGCATTCCACGGCTTGTATTCCTGTAGGGTCAGCATGCTGATATGTGTATTCCACAGTTGCTGTTTCTTCAACATTGAGCGAGCCTCGCAGGCGTATATCAGCAGAACTTGCACCAACCATGATGTCTACTACGCCCTTCTCCACATCGAAAGTCTTTGCTCCAACGGCCGAATTGAAATGGGCCAGTTGTTCGTATGGCAGAGTCAGCTTTATTGTCTTTTCCTCTCCGGGCCGCAGTTCCACCTTGTCGAAGCCCTTGAGTTGCATTTTCTGTCAGCCAAGCGTACTGTTAGTGTGTATGTAGAGTTGTGGTATCTCGGCTCCGCTTTTCTTTCCTGTATTCTTAATTTTGAAGGAAATGGTTGAGGTTTCGCCTTTCTTTATGCCTGAAGGTGCTATGTTAAGATCACTGTAGCTGAAGTTTGTGTAAGACAAGCCATAGCCAAAGGGGTATAAAGGCTTCTTATCATAGAACATGTAAGTATATTTTGCTTCCTCAATGTTGTACTTCTGCATTCCGGAAGGTAAGTCGCTAAGTGCTGCATACCATGTACTGGTTAGCTTTCCTGATGGGTTGTAGTCGCCGTAGAGCACGTCGGCAATGGCCTTTCCCTGTGCTTGGCCTCCATGCCATGCCTCTATTATGGCCGGAACATTCTGCTTGGCCCATGTAATGTCTACCGAAGAGCATGTCTCGAGGAGCAGAATCATGTTCTGATTAACACTGAACACCTCTTTCATCAGTTTCTCCTGGTTGCCCGGAAGTGTCAGACTGGAGCGGTCATGGCCTTCATCGCTCACGTCAAGGCTGGTGCCTAAAGCCAGGATAACTATGTCGGCCTTTTTAGCTATTGCCTTTGCCGACTCAATATCGAGGTTCACGTTGCCCGTTATATTGCAGCCTTTGACGAAGTAAAGGGGACCTTTTGACTGCAATGGGTCAGGGTCGCTAGGATTGTAGAACTTGAACCAGTCCATGTTGGCACCATATCTGTTGCCAGAAAAAGTAAATTTTGTGTATACTGTGTGTGTACCATTAAACACGGTCGGGTCTACGTCTACTATTGTAGAGGTATATTTGCCCCAGTTTCCAGTGGGTTGAAGGGTTATTGTAGCCTCTGGTGTGGAGTCGATCTTGTCAAGATAGACGCTCATTACTGTGGGATTGCTGTTTTGTGCGCCCGAACATACTTCCAGTTTAGATACTCCCGCGCCGAAGTTCACATTGTTGTACGACAGCCAATCACCATTATGAATGTATCCTATGTTGCCTGCTGAGCCATTAGCCTCATGAGCCAGACGGTTGTTATTGCTCTCCGTGCTCTGCCCATCACTGTCTTCAAACTGTATTGAGCCGTCACTGACCGTTACATTCAGTTTTTCCGCAATGCCTTGCAGAGGAGTTGTGAGCTTGTTAGGTGAGCCACTGTATCCGCCAAGCATGATAGTGTTGCCCAAAGGACCTATCACTGCGATGGTTTTCGACTTGGACAAAGGTAGGAAATCATTGCTGTTTTTTAGCAGAACAATCGATTCGCGGGCTGCTTTCAGTGCAAGTTGCTGGTGAGCGGTGCAGTTAAGCAGTGAGTCGGCTGTACCTCGCCACTCCACATCGGCCTTACTGTCAAACTCTCCCACAGAGAATCGGGCCTCGAGCACGCGGGTCAGTGCCGTGTCGAGTTGGGCCTCGGTCATGTATCCTTTATTAATAGCCTCCAAGCAATGACTTTGGAAGGTGGAACCACAGTTAAGATCCTCACCGTTGGCAATGGAAATGCCGCTGGCTTCAGCTCCGGTGCTTACGAACTTATGCCTCTGGAATACGTCGTCAACGGCACCACAGTCGCTCGTTACAAATCCGTTGAATCCCCATTCATCACGTAAAATGCTGTTGAGCAAAATGCCATTGGCGCCGCAAGGCACACCGTTCAGGCTGTTGTAGGCACTCATAATAGAACGCACATTGGCCTCTTTGACCACCCGTTCGAATGCTGCCAAATAGTATTCGCGCAGGTTAAAGTCGTTCACATCAGAGGAAGTGTTGTGGCGTCCTTTCTCATAGTTGTTGGCAGCAAAATGCTTGGCCGTGGCAATAATCTTGTAGTATTTGTGTGCTTTGCCGCCATCGCCCTGCATGCCACGCACGTATTGTATGGCAAGTTCAGCGGTAAGATATGGATCTTCACCGTAGTTCTCCTCGTCGCGGCCCCATCTTGGGTCTCGGCTCATGTTGATAGTGGGGCACCAGTATATGAGTCCCTTCCTCGATTTGTTGTTGTACACCCGTGCCTCATCGCTTGTTGCCCAAGCGCAATCATAGATAAGCTGGCGGTTCCATGTAGCCGACATACCCTTGGATGACGGAAACGATGTGGCCAAGCCAGAGCGAGCGACGCCGTGAAGGGCCTCATTCCAATAGTCATAGCCTGGTAAAGTTGATGCCGTCTCTTGATATTGACAGCGTCTGATGGCCTATTTGGTTGATTTTTTCTTCAAGAGTGAGAAGCGATACCAGGTTTTTCGCCCTTTCGTGGAAGCTGAGTGATTTGTTTTGATAAGGATATTGCTGAGCGTTTGCATTGACACCAAGCAATGTCGAGGTCAGAATTAGAGCTAAAGCTTTTGTCTTTTTCATTTAGAAAGATTTTTATTTGTCTATTTTAGTGGCTGCAAAATTCCTGAAAAGTATTTTCAATGATGGGCAAAATTTATCGTAATGTGTGCTATTATTTGCTGTCTGATGTTTTTGTCTACATGTTTGATTTTTTTGTTACATGAAAAAACGGCAGTCGCACCGTTTCTGTGCAACTGCCGTTATGGCTGGAGAAATAGCAAGAGAAATTAGTCTTCAACAGAGAAATCATCTTTGCCAACTCCGCAAATTGGGCATACCCAATCATCGGGAAGGTCCTCGAAGGCTGTTCCTGGCTCTATTCCATTGTCCGGATCACCCACTTCTGGGTCATAAACATATCCGCACACATCGCAAACATACTTTTCCATAATGCTTTTCTTTTAATTATTAATGTGTATTCTTTGGGGACAAAGTTATTTATTTTATTCATATCGTATGCGTTTGGCGCTGTTAAAGAAACATAAACTTATTGGAATCCGATAAGCTTATGTACCTGAAGCGAAAGTCGCCACTCCGGATGGTGTTTAATGTATTTTATGGCTTCTGCCACTATTTGGGCATTTTGTTCGGGCTTTCCTGTATCGCAAGGTTGCAGAAACTTGTATTTTGCCTCAATGCCGAAATCACTTACTGGGTGCTTTCCGTCGAATATAACTTTAAGTTCATCTGCTTTTCTTATAGCCAAATGGGCATTTTTGTCAAACAAAGCCTTCGGAGAGCAAGTTGTCCAGTCTATATCCTCTGGCACTATATGGGTACCGTTGGTCTCGATAGCTAATGTATAACCAGCTGAATGCAACTTTCCGATGAGCTCGGAGTCCACTTGTAGTGTCGGTTCTCCGCCTGTTATGACCATGAATCGCGTAGGACCGAGGCTTAAAGCCTTTTCTACTATGTTGTCACTGCTCATGTATTTGAAGGTCTTGAAGTCGGTATCGCAAAATGGACAGGCCAGATTGCACCCCGAAAAGCGTAGGAATATGGCTGCTCTACCACTGTTAGCACCCTCACCTTGGAGTGAACTGAACATTTCATTTACCCTATATTGGTGACCTTCTGCCATATTCAGAGTAAGTATTTGGGGTCTATTGGAAATTCGTTGTCAATGACCATGGCTCGGTTTCCTTCAGATTCCTCCACTACGGCCTTATAACATTGAGGCATCTGGGCTATGCACCATTCGGCTATATTCTCAGCTGTTGGGTTGAAATCAAGCAGTTCGTTAAGGTCGCCATGGTCCAAATAGCCATGAATTTTGTTCTTAATTTCAGTAAAGTCGGCCACCATTCCATTGTTGTCTTTATGGGTAGATGCCAAGTATACAGTGATTTTCCAGTTGTGCCCATGCAGTTTCGAGCACTTGCTTTGGTAATCCAGCTTCAGCCTATGGCTGGCTGAGACCACCATTTGTTTAGATACGCAGTATATCATACGTCTTTTTCACTTTAAAGCCATATTATAATTGTAGTAGTCCATATTGCCTGTTATGTCCTCAACCGGCTCCACACACGAAGGGAACTTAACGTCTTCGTGCTCAGTTACACCCTTAGTCTCGAGTATGATGAGTCCTTTTAGCCGCCCCATATATTCGTCAAGTTCAAAGTATTGTCCTTTATATATGAAACTATGGCGCATTTTTTCTATTGTGTGTCGGTATGGATCGGCCTGTTGCAGCAATGAGTCGTAGAGGTTTTTGGTTATCTGTCGCTCCGTCTCTATTTGCTCTGTGGCCGAGATTCTTTTCTTAGTATTGTGTATATACACAACTTTACCTTCCCAAGAGCGGCAACGCAGGCGAATCTCACTGCCGGGATCGGAAGCAAGATAGGTCTGTGTGATGTGACTCTCTATGCTGCCTTGAGGCACAGGGCCGTTGACTTTGACTATGTATTTGCGTTCATTCACAATCTGTTGTGGCAGCCCGAGCACGGCCGATATTTCCTTAAGCACGCGGTTTATCTTGGTATTAAAGTCGTCATGGTTATTGATTACCCTCAGATATGGGTGGTCTTTCCATGCGTTTATAATCTTCTTATCCAGCATTCTGGCCTTACTGATGCCTTCAGTACGGTTTGCGTTGGTGGCAAGAGTATAGTATTGTTCGGCCCCATCGGCAGCAGAGACTAGGTGAAGCACTGCGTCGTAGCGGTCGAGCAACTGCTGGCTGTCAGTGTTTGCGAGCTTAGTAATTTTCAACCACATTTCAGGGGTGAGGTAAGTGGATATATCTAAGGCACCGCGGTCGCATACAATGAGCACCGGTTGGCTGATGGTAGAGGCCATTTGCTTAAATTTGTCCTCAAGAGCCAACTGTATTTCGAGTGTAGCTTTTTCGCCTTCATAGAAGAATTTCTCATTCTTCGTAAGGTAATCCATGCCAGCTTGAAGGAACATGGTGGGTACTTCGGGTATTGTAAACACCTTAAAGCCCAATGAACTGAAGTACTCTATGATCTTAACTAAGGCAGTAGTCTTGCCTGCACAAGGACCTCCGGTCAGAACAATTCGCTTTATCATAGGTTTGATAGTATTAATCTGGGATTATTGCTTTGCTTTCAATGTCTTTCTCTATCTTGTCCGGCAACTTGCTGAAGAAGTCTAAACCGGTGATGCGCTCTATCTGATCGACCGAATTAACATAATCTCCCATGGGGCGGTTGCCTTCTTTATTCTTATAGATGAAGCCACATGCCATTGGCTTTTGGCCGGAAACGAGAACCACTTTAAAGAATGCGTCGGGCACCCATACCTTGTGTTTGCCTATGGTATGGGGCTTATGGTGATAGAATATTGGCCCGCAGACTATGTAGACGCACCCATTTTCCTCGGCCCATGTGCGGCAACGCTTTTCCAGTTCACTCCAGTCGCCGCTGTTGAGTGAGTGCTCCTGCGGGCAAATGTTGGTCATGTAGAAGCACTGTTCCTGTGCTTTCTGGCTCCAGCGGTTATCAGCCGAGGGACACATATGGCCACGATCGTAGCCCGAACGCATGTAATCGTACGTGTCGGGCGAATCTTTCACGTCGGGATCAGGACTGAACTGAATGCCGGCACGCTTGTATGGGCCCGTTGTATGGCTGGCTGTGAGCTTCCATGCCACCCAATTTGGTACTCCGCGTTGTTTGTTGAACGATGAAGTATAGCCCTCGCGACTAAGCACTTGGGCATCTTTGTTCACCTGGTCAATAGGTATTTCGAGTCCTTCGGCATAGCCTTGGGTATTTTCATTACTGCCTTTGGCTTGCTCTTCTTGTCGTAAGATCTGCTCTTCTTGCTGTGACCCAAGTCGGTTTCCGACTATGAGAGACCGGTGTTTTGAGTCTGAAGGTAAGCAAGATGCAAGCAATAAAGCAACCGCTAATATTGGTAACAGATTCTTTTTAGCCATAACAAAGGCAAAGTTACGAATCTTTTTCGTAAATTTGCCCCTTGAAAAACAAATCTTTTTTTATTCAGAATGGAAAAGTTAATAATAAACTCATACGACGAGTTTGCCTCCCACTTGGGAGAAGAGTTGGGCAAGAGCGAATGGCTCAAGGTGGATCAGGACAGGATTAATATGTTTGCCGATGCCACACTCGACCACCAATGGATTCATGTAGACCCTGAACGGGCTGCCAAGGAAAGTCCTTACAAGAGCACTATTGCCCATGGTTATCTTACGCTTTCGCTTCTACCGTACATGTGGGCGCAGATAGTAGAGGTTAATAACATAAAAATGCTTGTCAATTACGGCATGGATAAAATGCGTTTTGGCAAACCTGTGCTTACGGGAAGTCGCATACGGCTGGTAACTAAGCTTGAAAGTATAGAGAATCTTAGGGGTATATGCAAGACGGGAATAAACTTCTCTATTGAGATAGAGGGCGAACGCAAGCCCGCTTTGACTGGTATTGCTACCTTCCTGTACTATTTTGAATAACAGATATTTGGCACATTGCTAATTTAAAAAGGCCGAAACTCATTTTAAAATGGGTTTCGGCCTTTTTAAAATATATGTGTGCTTACTAAGCGTTAGTCGTTGATGGCCATGAGGAACTCGGCGTTGTTCTTCGTGTGTCTCATCTTGTCGCTCACAGCTTTCATGGCCTCGTAGGAGTTCATGTCGGCAATATTGTCGCGCAGAACGTTCATATGACCCAGTGTTGTCTGGTCTTGCAGCAGGTCGTCGCGGCGTGTACTGGATGCCACAAGGTTGACTGCTGGGAACATTCGCTTGTTTGACAGATTGCGCTCAAGCTGCAATTCCATGTTGCCAGTGCCCTTGAATTCCTCAAATATCACCTCATCCATCTTGGAACCGGTATCTATCAGGGCCGTGGCTATTATGGTAAGTGAGCCTCCGCCCTCAATATTGCGGGCTGCACCAAAGAATCTCTTAGGCTTTTGCAGGGCATTAGCGTCGACACCACCTGTAAGAACCTTGCCACTTGCCGGCGCTACAGTGTTGTAGGCACGAGCCAAACGCGTTATGCTATCGAGGAAAATAACCACGTCGTGGCCGCATTCTACGAGCCGTTTTGCCTTTTCCAGCACTATGCCGGCTATCTTTACGTGATGGTCAGCAGGCTCATCAAAGGTTGAAGCAATAACTTCGGCGTTGACTGTGCGTGCCATATCGGTCACTTCCTCAGGTCTTTCGTCTATGAGAAGCATCATAAGATAGGCCTCAGGATGGTTAGCTGCTATTGCGTTGGCAATGTTTTTCATCAGTATTGTCTTACCTGTTTTCGGCTGAGCCACTATGAGTGAGCGCTGGCCTTTGCCTATTGGGGCAAAGAGGTCGACAATACGGGTGCTGAGATTGGTCGTTGCAGGGTCGCCGCAGAGGTTGAATTTCTCGTCAGGGAATAGGGGAGTGAGGTGCTCAAAAGCCACACGGTCGCGAATATCCTGTGGGTTTCGGCCGTTGATCATGTCTATACTGGTCAGCGGAAAGTACTTTTCGCCGTCGTGGGGCGGGCGCACATGGCATGCTATTACATCGCCTGTCTTTAGGCCATATTGCCTCACTTGCTGCACCGGTACGTAGATATCGTCGGGCGAAGAAAGATAGTTGAAGTCGCTGGAGCGGAGGAATCCGTAGCCATCGGGCATAACTTCAAGCACTCCATTGCCTGTTATTATGCCGCTGAAATCGAATTCCTGCTCATGGTTTTCATTCCTTGTGGCCGGTTTCTCAATTGGAGTATACTCCTCATGTTGTGGTGTGGTGGGGCGGTCAAGCATGTCGTAGTCGGTAATCATGGCCTGATCCTCAACCGGCAGGTCGTTAACCACGATGAAATCAGTTCCGTCGCCTGGGTCATCGCTCCATATCCCGTTATCGGCTGCAGGTTCTTCGGGCTGCCTTGCTTCCTGCTTTGCAGGGCTGTTTGACAGTTCTGTTGCCAGTGTTTCAGTAACTTCCTCGGTTGGAGTTTTTTCTTTTGGCTCCTCAACCGGCTGGTTTTGCTGTGCAATCTGATTTTGAATTTGTTGCTCTTTAATGAAATCGGGCACGTCGGAGTCGTCGTCTTTCTTGGTATCTCTTGCCTTTATTGCGGCCTCGGCGGCAGCTATGGCCTCCTTTTCGGCTTTGGTCTTGCGGCCGCGATGCTTGGGTATTGATGCCAATATTTCTTCGGGAGTGAGTTCCTTCTCCTTGTTTTCTTCGGTCTTAGTTTCTTTAACGTCCTTGAACAGTGGTTGTTGTACGGGCTTGATATTCTTGTTTGTATCGAAATTCTCGCCTTCCTTGCCGTTCACCGAGTACACTTTGCTCGTGTCCTTTATGCGGGTGCGGCGACGCTTGGGTGCAGGAGTGTGTTTTGAACCCTCCATAGCTTGCTTGTCAAGAATAGAATAGACGAGCTTTTCCTTGTCGTTTGTATCGTCGTACTCAGCACCAAGTTGATTGGCAATAGCTACCAATTCATTGGTATCTTTCGCTAAAAGTTCTTCTTTGCTTAACATAAAATGTGGTAATATCTCAAGATATAAATGAGTTCCCAATAAGGATGGAAACGCCTTTAAAATTCAAATGATGTGCAAAATTAATGATTTTTTCTCTAAATAATTCAGAAAACAATGAAAATCAAATTGATATTAATTGAAATTAACAAATGATTTGCGTCCCAAAACTAATGCTTGAGCGGATTTGGTACGGTTGTTTTATTAATATGTTATTAAGGAATGGCAATATAATATAAATATTGTGAGAAGGTGGGCAAAATGCTCCGGTAAAATAGAATTATTGGGATAAATTGATAACGGAATTTCTTTAAATTGATTACGGCAGTCTCGTAACTTTGTTACGGGGCTTTCGTAATTTTATTACGGGACTTTCGTAACGACGTTACGAGGCTGCCGTAATCGGATTACACAAGCTCCGTAATCGGATTACGGGGATATGGTTATTTTATCGCTTCAAATAAACCGTAATATGTGAGCTTAGGCTTCTGAATTTATTGGTAATGCAAATATACAAAATTATTGAGGCTTTTCCAAATTGTTGTGGCACTAACAGAGTGGATAAAAGTCTGTAAAGGACCTATGCTCAAGTATATACGTGGCGTAGAATAGTTGGCTGTGGCCTATTGTATAAGTGTTGTCAGAAGCGAAGGTGAATTGTGACGGATGATTGTGTGACTGTCTTCAGAGAATCGTGGTGGTGACTATGACTCTATTTCTGATAGCTCCAGCCATCTCATTTCTTTTCTGTCGAGTTCCTCTTTCAGCTGTGGCAGGCGCTTGCTTTTCTCTGTCAGCTCCTCAATGCTTAGTTTTCCGGAGCACAAGTCGGCTTCAATTTGTTTTTGTTCGGCCTCGAGCGATTCTATTTCTGCCGTTAGCTGCTCCAATTCACGCTTCTCCTTGAAGCTGAGTTTGCGTTTTGTGTTTTCTCTTTTTAGCCTTTCCTGTTTGACTTTGGGCTTCTCTTCATCGGCCTTTGGCTTCAGTTTTTGCCATTCTCTGTACTGAGTGTAGTTGCCGGGGAAGTCCTGTATGTTGCCCTCACCATGGAAAACAAGCAGGTGGTCAACTACCTTATCCATGAAATAGCGGTCGTGGCTTACCACGATAACACAGCCAGGGAAGTCTTCAAGGTATTGCTCCAGAATCTGGAGGGTCTGTATGTCGAGGTCGTTTGTGGGCTCATCGAGCACAAGAAAGTTAGGATTCTTCATCAAAACTGTGCAAAGATAGAGCTTGCGCTTTTGCCCTCCGCTCAGCTTACTCACATAGTTGTGCTGCTCTTCGGGTGTAAACAAGAAGTGCTGCAGTAGCTGCGAGGCCGTGATATGGCGTCCTCCACCCATATCTATGTAGTCAGCTATGTCAGTAACCACATCTATCACCTTCTGATCGTCGCGGAACTTGAGCCCGTCTTGCGAGAAATAGCCGAAGCGAACAGTTTCTCCTATATCGAATTTACCCTTATCGGGTGGCACGATGCCTAATAACAGCTTAATAAAAGTTGACTTTCCGGTGCCGTTATTGCCAACAATGCCCATCTTTTCGAACCGTGCGAAGTTGTAGTAAAAGTCCTTCAGTATCACCTTTTCGGTGTCGCCGTTGCGGAAAGACTTGGAAACGTATTGGCATTCAAATATTTTTGAGCCTATGTATACGTTGCGCGACTTTAGCCTCACTTGCCTTTCCTCTATTCGTTGCTTGGCTTTGGCCTCCAGTTCATAGAAAGCCTCCTCTCGATAGCGGGCTTTGTGGCCGCGGGCCTGTGGCATACGGCGCATCCATTCCAGCTCGGTGCGGTACAGGTTGTTTGCCCTTGCTATTTCGGCACGGGTGTTGTCAATTCGCTCTTGCCGCTTTTCCAGATAGTAAGAGTAATTGCCCCGATAGGTGTATATGGTCTTATTGTCGAGTTCGAGAATAAGATTGCACACCTGGTCAAGGAAATATCGGTCGTGGGTAACCATGAGCAGAGTCTTGTTTCCACGCCTAAGGTAGCCCTCAAGCCATTCTATCATCTGCAAGTCAAGGTGGTTTGTGGGCTCGTCGAGTATCAGAAAGTCGGGTTCTGTTATGAGAACATTGGCCAAAGCCACCCGTTTCTGCTGCCCGCCACTAAGCTGTCCCATTGGCTGAGCAAGGTCAGGCAAGCTCAGCATGGTTAGTATCTGCTTGGCGCGAAGCACCTTTTCGGGGTCGCCATGATGGTTAAAGCAAGCGTCGAGCACCGATTCGTCGGGATCGAACTTTGGAGTCTGCTCCAAATATCCAACCTTAATGTCATTGTGATAAACAATAGAGCCACTGTCATAGCCCTCACTCCCGGTGAGAATAGAGAGCAAAGTGGACTTTCCTGTGCCGTTTTGGGCCACAAGTCCCACCTTCTGGCCTTGGCCTACGGAGAAACTTATGTTGTTGAAAAGAACAAGAGCACCAAATGATTTGGTAAGGTTTTGGACATCAAGATACGGAGTCATTGCTTCAGTTTTCCTTCTATTTCTTCAATATAGTTAAGAATTTCGTCGCGTCCGGTTCTGTTAGTAGCCGACGAAATGAAATATTTTGGCAGCGTCTCCCACGTGTCGAGCATCTTATTCATCCATGCTTCGGCGTTCTGTTTGGCCCGGTCGGGGCCCAGTTTGTCGGCCTTAGTGAAGATAATGGCAAAAGGAATCTGGCTTTCACCCAGCCAATCCACGAAGTCGCGGTCTATTTTCAGTTGCTCATGTCGTATGTCCACGAGCAGGAAGAGGCACTCCAGCTCCTCTCTTTGCAGGATATATGAACGTATCATGCGGTCGAGCTTGTCCTGCTGGGTTTTACTTCGCTTGGCATAACCATATCCTGGGAGGTCTACAAGGTACCAGTCGTTGTTGATGATGAAGTGGTTTATCATCAGTGTCTTGCCGGGAGATGACGATGTCTTGGCCAGTCCCTTGTGGTTGCAGAGCATATTTATGAGGCTCGATTTGCCCACATTTGACCGGCCTATGAATGCATATTCGTGCTTTCCGTTATGCGGACAGAGGGTCACATTTGGCGAAGAAACCGAATATTCTGATTTTTGTATTATCACTTTGCTGTGTGTTAGTCGGTTATTTCCAGCTGTGCGAAGTCAGCTTTGTCTTGGAAGTGGTGTTTATTGTGGCTCCAAATACAGTCGATTCTGATGTGGATGTGATGTCGGTAGGCCATAAGTTAGTGCCAAAATGGTAGCTGTTGTTGCCTACTATTTCCATTTTTGCCATGCCTGAAGCCTCTATCATGCCCCATTGACTCTTGGTTTGCTCTATCTGTTCCTTGCTTAGCCCGCTGCCATCGAGCTGTTTAAAGAAGGCATTTTTCACGTCTTCCTTGGTCATTGCCGACTTTACGCTGCCTGAAACAGTGGTGATTCCCAACACGTTGCCTACTGTATAGGTTGTAGAAAGCTTAATGCCTTTCACTTCTGTCTGCTCGGTTTGGCCTGAAGAAATAGATTCTCCTGCAAGCTTGAGCACATTGTCTTGCTCAACTTGTTCTAGCAAATAGTTCTTGTCTATCTGTTTTTCTATTGCGCCGTAAAGGTCATCTTTAGATGCCGCTTTATCAAGAGCAGGATTAGCATTGAATTGTTCGTCGATGAATCCTTTTAGCATATTGACAACCTTACCCCTAACTTCACTGTAATTTAGAATGTTGCGTGGCTTACCTGAAAGCTCGGTTGAAATTCTGAAATCAACGTCTTGAAGTCCTTTTATCAAGGTAGCGGCTTCATTTAATGCCTCTTTTGGCATATCAACATTGGTTATTCTTGATACAATTACGGCACTGTCAGTGTTTACATCTTCAACAGTGTAGGTCGTTGTGTATTTGGTATTAGCGAGCTCTGAGCCTCCTTGAGGTGCAGAAGTGTTGATTTGGGTCTCTGTTTCGTATGTTGCGGTGAGGCCTTTCTGCAATACTGGTTTAATGTTGACAGTCTGTGCGCCAAGCGAAAGCGACAATGCGGTTGTGGCTATTATTAAAAGAAACTTCTTCATACTGGTAATTTTTGATGGAAAATAAACAAAAGCTTTTACACAGGAACTTAAAGTCCTGTGCAAAAGCTAAGTTTTAATAAGCCCGAGCTATTATAACACGCTTGTGAGCGGGCTTTCCGCTCACCATGTCTATACCTTCTGTCTGCTCGAACATGAATGGAACGCAGCGTATTGTAGCCTGAGTGTCTTCCTTTATCTTTGCTTCGGTTTCGGCAGTGCCGTCCCAATGGCAGAGGAAGAAGCCTCCATCCTTGATGCGCTCCTTGAATTCCTCGTAGTTGTCGCACTCGTAGATGTGGGCGTCACGATATGTCTTGGCCTTGTTATAGATGTTTTCCTGAATGTCGTCGAGCAGGTTTTTCACCCTCTCTACAATGCCATCAAAGCTTACATTCTCCTTCTCTAGAGTGTCGCGGCGCATTATTTCTATTGTGTTGTTTTCAAGATCGCGGCCTCCCATTACAAGTCTTACAGGCACACCCTTCAGCTCGTAGTCGGCAAATTTGAAGCCAGGACGCTTGTTGTCAGCGTCATCATATTTTACTGATATTCCCATCTCCGTCAGTTTTTTCACTACTGGCTTTATCTTCTTGCTTATCTCGGTCAACTGGTCTTGTCCTTTGTAAATCGGAACTATAACAACCTGGAGCGGAGCAATCTTAGGCGGCAGCACCAAACCATTATCATCAGAGTGCGTCATTATGAGAGCACCGATTAATCTCGTGCTAACGCCCCACGAAGTTGCCCATACGTATTCTGGTTTGTTGTCCTTAGTGAGGTAAGTCACGTTGAAACTCTTTGCGAAATTCTGCCCGAGGAAGTGGCTTGTGCCACTCTGCAAGGCCTTGCCATCTTGCATCATGGCCTCGATAGTATAGGTATCAAGCGCACCTGCAAAACGTTCGGTCTCACTCTTTACACCTTGTATAACCGGAATTGCAAGATATTTTTCAGCGAAATCAGCATAAACGTGAAGCATTCGCTGTGCTTCCTCTTCTGCTTCCTCACGGGTTGCGTGGGCAGTATGGCCCTCCTGCCAGAGGAATTCACTTGTGCGTAGGAACGGGCGGGTGCGCATTTCCCACCTCATCACATTGCACCATTGGTTACACATCAGTGGCAGGTCGCGCCAAGAATGTATCCAATTGCGGTAGGTGTTCCATATTATAGTCTCGGAAGTTGGACGAATGATGAGCTCTTCGTCGAGTTTAGCCTCCGGATCCACTACTACTGACTGACCATCCTCACTTGACTTGAGGCGGTAATGGGTAACAACGGCACATTCTTTTGCAAAACCCTTGACGTGTTCGGCCTCTCGGCTGAGAAAGCTCTTAGGTATCAGCAACGGGAAGTAGGCGTTTTGAACGCCCGTGGCTTTAAACATTTTGTCAAGTTGATGCTGCATGGCCTCCCAAATGGCATAACCATAGGGCTTGATTATCATGCATCCGCGTACTGGAGCTTGTTCTGCAAGATCAGCCTTAACGACCAAATCATTGTACCACTGACTGTAATTGTCAGCCCGTTTGGTCAGTTGTTTCAGTTCTTTTGGCATATTATTTTTCGCTATATAAGATTAATTTGGTTACAAAAGTACAAAAAAATGTTGACCAAGCATACAATTATTGGAAAAAGAACTATCTTTGCAGAAAGATTAAATTATCATTTTTAAAAATTAGAGATTATGAAACATTTGAAGATTACTGCTTTAGGGCTTGCCATGTTGACATTGGTTAGCTGCAACACCAAGCAAGGAACAGGGGCCAGTATTGGTGCTGGAGCCGGTGCTGTGCTTGGAGGCATATTGGGAAATGTTATAGGTAAAGACTCGAAAGCTACGTTTATAGGAGCTGCTATTGGTGCAGCAGTGGGCTCTGGCACAGGAGCCGTGATAGGGCACCGCATGGACAAGATTGCGCAAGAAACCGCTGCACAGGTTCAAAACGCAAAAGTGGAGCAGGTTACCGATGCCAACGGACTGAAATGCATCAAGGTTACGTTCGACAGCGGATTACTTTTCAAGCTTAATAAGGCAGATCTCAGCACTGAGGCTCAGACCGATCTGGCCAAGTTTGCAGGTGTCCTGAAGGAGAATTCCGACTGTTATGTAAACATATATGGTTATACCGACGCCAGCGGAAACGATCAAATAAACCTTCCTTTGTCGAAAAACCGTGCCCTTTCAGTTGAGAATTGCCTCACGCAGAATGGAGTCAGTGCTTCGCAATTTAAGGAAGTGATAGGCAAAGGTTCAGCCGATCCTATCGAAAACAAGACCATCAGCCAGGCTAATAGGCGTGTTGAAGTTTATCTTTATGCCAGTGAGGCCATGATAAACAGTGCCAAAAAGCAAGCAGGCGAGTAAATCGGATTTTAAGAAACAGATGTAAATCATATAGAATGAAAAGGTGAAAGGCGTGGCATGTTAGTGCCAATACGCATTTCTCCTTTTCATTCTTTTGTCTGTTAAAATTGTATAACCATTTATCTCCTACTAAAATTGAAAATCTTCACAAAGGTATTGCGATGGGTTTTGGCCTTATTCTTCTCAACAACCATACTTATGGTTGTAGCTTATAGGTTTATTCCAGTATATTTTACACCTTTAATGATTATCAGATGCTTTGAACAAAAAGCTGAAGGCAAGCCTATGAAACTCAAGCACCGTTGGGTTCCGCTTGAGGAGATATCGCCTCACTTGCCCGTAGCAGTAATGGCAAGTGAAGATCAGAGGTTTTTGAAGCATCATGGCTTCGACTTCGGGGCTATAAAGAATGCTGCAATTCATAACATGGAAGGTGGAGGTACACTCCGTGGGGGCAGTACCATATCGCAACAGACAGCCAAGAACGTGTTCTTATGGCCGGGAAGAAGTTTCATTCGCAAAGGTTTTGAATTCTATTTCACATTCCTTATAGAGCTGGTATGGAGCAAACAGCGCATCATGGAAGTCTATCTGAACTCAATAGAAATGGGAGATGGCATTTATGGCGCCTATGCTGTGGCTGAGGAGAACTTCAACACGACGCCGGATAAGCTCACACGCTATGAGTGTGCACTGATAGCAGCCACGCTTCCAAATCCTCGCAGATATAGCAGTGCACATCCTGGCCCCTATATGCGCAAGCGTCAGCACTTTATAGAAGTGCAAATGAGATACATTCCCACTTTTCCGAAAGAAGGAGAAGATTACGATCCGAGCACGGCAAAGGGCTCTTACTATTAATTTTTAATGATTTCATGAAATCAAACATACTAGACGACCTCAACGACTCACAGCGAGAGGCTGTGATTTACAATAAAGGACCACAGCTGGTTATAGCCGGTGCAGGCTCAGGAAAGACACGAGTGCTTACCTATAAAATAGCTTTCATGCTGCAAAATGGCGTAAAGCCTTGGAACATTCTAGCTCTTACGTTTACAAATAAAGCCGCACGGGAGATGAAAGAGCGTATAGGAA
>CAZUWO010000047.1:0-20494 GCA_964623995.1 uncultured Prevotella sp.
ACCGCGAGAAGTCGCTCAAGGACATTCTGGAGAGCAACAGCACAAAGGGCTACAACGCCGTGTGAGCTCACGCCGTGGTTAGGGCCGCCAAGGCATGCAGAGGGGTGGCCTAATCACTTTTTCTGAAACATTTTCAGCCAAAGTCATTGCCATAAGAAAAATATTTTATATCTTTGGAGCCTATTAAATTAAAACTTAAACAGGCACAATGACCAACAAAAGAGATCTTAAGAAGGCAATAAGCTACATTTGCAGCGACTTGTTTGCCGAGTGCGTGGCCGCATCCCTCTGCAGCGAGAAAGACCAAAAGACGTGCGACGACATGCTAACGGCCATACTACTAATGCATGACGACTTCGTCAGGCGCATATCACACCCAGAGCCGGGCATGGAGCAAAAAAAGTATTACAAGGCTTTAATAACCGATTTCCATAAGGAGGTTTCAGCTGTAATTGACCAAATATCAGCACTGGCATAATGAAGGCATTCTGCAAGTGGCTGCTGTGTGGCGTGATGGGGTGGAAAATGAACATCAGCCAGCCCATACCCGAGAAGAAGGTTATCTGCTTGGCTCCACACACCAGCAACTGGGACTTTATCATTGGCATGCTTTTCTCCAAGGCAGTGGGCCTGAAGAGCAACTTCCTTATGAAGCGTGAATGGTTCATAGGGCCACT
The DNA here is from genome assembly GCA_964623995.1 of uncultured Prevotella sp. Lineage (GTDB taxonomy): Bacteria > Bacteroidota > Bacteroidia > Bacteroidales > Bacteroidaceae > Prevotella. Next base: position 678 of record CAZUWO010000047.1, read on the forward strand.
CGGAACCCTCTTCAGGCATTGGGGAGGCATTCCGGTGTGGAGAGACAAGCACACGAGCATGACCGATGTACTCGCAAATGAAGCCAAGAAAGCAAAGACCTTCTCGCTCTGCATCACCCCCGAAGGCACCCGCTCGCTCAACCCCGACTGGAAGTTGGGCTTCTATTACATAGCCTTGAAAGCAGGCATCCCCATACTGTTGTTTGGCTTGGACTATCCCAGCAAGACTATTATCTGCACCAAGACCATCATTCCTTCGGGCGACGTGGACAGCGACATGCGCACCGTGAAGCTTTACTACAAGGATATGAAAGGCAAGAATCCAAAGCTTTTCTCTGTTGGCAAATTATAAATGAGTTTTAGCAGACTGTTATTATTTGTGTTTTCTGCCATGGCAGTGGCGGCGTCAGCCGAGCAATACCCCGACTACAAGGGCAAGCCATGGGTGGAAAACATGTCGAGGCCTGTGGCTTTCACACATGGACTTGAGGGGCGGCACATTGCCCTCTGGGCAAGCCATGGGCGATACTACGACATAGGCAAGGCCACATGGAAATGGCAAAGGCCTTATACTTTCTGCACCACCGAAGACCTGTACACGCAGTCTGTGGTCAACCCATTCCTTATACCCTTGCTCGAGAATGCAGGAGCAGTGGTTTTCACACCCCGAGAGCGCGACTGGCAGAAGAAAGAGACTATAGTTGACAACGACTATCAGGGCAGCGGCTACTCCGAACTCAAAGGAAAATACAACTGGACCACGCTCGGCGAAAAAGGTTTCGCTTATCATCGGGGAGCCTACACCGACGGTGAAAACCCCTTCCAGGCCGGCACCACACGCGCCATAGAAACCACCCGCAAGGACAAGAGAGCAAGCTTCGCAGTGTGGAAGCCATGGTTTCAGGACGAAGGGAGGCGGGCAGTATACGTAAGTTACCAGACTTTGCCAAACAGCATCGACGATGCCGAATACAGAGTCTACCACAAAGGCGCCTGCACCGTGATGCGTGTAAACCAGAAAATGGGCGGCAACACGTGGGTTTATCTTGGTACTTTCGACTTCTGCAAGGGCAACAGCAACCTCAACTGCGTGGTTCTCACCAACCGGTCGGCCAACAAAGGAGTGGTAACTGCCGACGCCGTGAGGTTCGGAGGAGGCATGGGCAACATTGAGCGTGGCGGACAAACGAGTGGATTGCCACGCTATCTCGAGGGCGCACGATACAGTGTGCAATGGGCAGGGGCACCCTACGACGTCTACAGCTACAGCAACGGCACCAACGACTACACCGACGACATAAACAGCCGCTCGCAAATGCTCAACTGGATTGGCGGCGGAAGCGTGTTCATGAGCGCTGACAGCGGCAAGAACGTGCCCATAGAGCTTTCACTTGCCCTGCATACAGATGCCGGCTACTCACACGATAGCATCATCGGAACCCTCGGAATCTGCACCACACAACTTGGAAAACAAGATTTATTGGGCCTGGAAGGGGGAAGAAAATACTCAGAAAAACTTGCCGGAATGGTGCAGCAAGGCATCGTAAGCGACTTGCGCCACGTGGCCCCGCAGTGGCAAGGCCGCGGCGTGTGGGACCGCAACTACTCCGAAACGCGCCGCCCCGATGTGCCCTCCACCATTATCGAGGCCCTTGCCCATCAAAACTTCAACGACATGAAGTTTGCTCACGACCCACATTTCAAATTCATACTGGCCAGAAGCATATACCACTCAATACTCAATTACCTCGCCGAAGTCCACAACTATAGCGCCGTAGTGGCTCCATTGCAGCCCACCAACTTCGCCGTTGAGGTAAAAGGCAAATACGCTCAGCTGTCTTGGCTGCCAGCAACCGACACCCTTTACCACTCCACCACCGACAAATACATAGTCTATACGGCCATGGGCAACGCCGGATTCGACAACGGCACCCCCACCAGCAAGCCGCAAATGAGGATTGAACTTGAGCCAAACGTGAAATACAGGTTCAAGGTCAGCGCAGTTAACGACGGCGGAGAGAGCTTCAACTCCGAAGAGCTTGTGGCCGTGCGCAGGCCCAATGCCAACAAGTCAATACTGATTGTAAACGGATTTACACGTCTCGCAGGGCCGCAAGTAGTAGAGCAAGACTCAATCCATGGCTTCGACTTAGATGCCGACCCGGGTGTAAGCTACGGCTACTGCACCAACCTCAGCGGGCGCCAGCTATGCTTCGGCGATTCCACGGCAGGATCAGAGGGGCCCGGAGCCTTAGGCTTTTCCGGTTCAGAGCTTGAAGGAGCCATCATCGCCGGCAACACTTTCAACTACCCCGCAATTCATGCCGATGCCCTGTCGCAGCAGAAAGACTGCAACATATCAAGCGCTTCGGCCGAAGCCGTAGAAAGAGGAAGAATAAAACTGGATAGCTATCAAATGGCAGACCTAATATTAGGCTGCCAGCGCAAGGACGGCTACTCGCTCGCCGACCGCATGACAATACCCCCAACACTGCAAGACCGACTTCAGAAATACCACAACCAGGGCGGCAATCTTCTTGTAAGCGGAGCATACATCGGCCTTGACATGCTGAGCAACTCTGACCGTAAGTTTATGGAAGACGTTCTCGGCATCAGCCGGACCGACACCGTGGCAGCGGCAGAAACCGTAAAAGGACTCGGAACGACATTCAGCATTCAGAACTCCCTTAACCCCAACCAGCTGGCAGCAACCCGAGTCAGCAGGCTCCACCACGCTCCGCAGTCGTTCAGCGCCATGCTCTACGCCGACGGCTCTCCCGCAGCCGTAGCCTCAAGCAGCGGCAAAGGGCGCACCTTTGCCATGGGTTTCCCCTTCGAAACCATTAAGACAGCAACCGTAAAGCATAGCATTATGAACGGAATAGCACAGTTTTTGCTGCAGCAAACTGGTAAGAAACAAAAAGAATAACCCATAAACATTAATAATATGTATAAAGTTCAAGCAAACGCCTCAGGAACAAGAAGCATAGAAGTAAGCGACGAGCATCTGGCTACCATACAAAAGTATCAGCTACTCAACAATTTGGTCGACAGCAACGGCATCGTAGACGAGAGCGTACTCGACAAGCTTAGGCTCAACACTCGCTCACTGCTTGAGCACGAGCCAGGCAAGGACAACGCCCTGCTTGACCTTTGCCTCGACGTGGTGTACAACCAAAACATGAAAGCACTGGGGCTGAAGAACCTCATCGCCCTCTACAGGCAATGGAGCGACGAGCATAAAGACACTAAAGAGGACGAGCAAGACATAACAGACTGACACTTGGCACACCAACTAACTGATTTTCTGCCCACTACGCGCAAGGAATGCCTGCTGCGGGGATGGGAGCAACTCGACATTATCCTCTTTTCGGGCGATGCCTACGTAGACCATCCGTCGTTCGGAGCAGCGGTAATAGGCCGCAGCCTTGAGGCTGCAGGCTATCGCGTGGCCATAGTTCCTCAGCCAGACTGGCATGGCGACTACCGCGACTTCAAGAAATTGGGGCGTCCAAGACTCTATTTCGGTATCGCACCCGGCGCCATGGACTCAATGGTAAACAAATATACTGCCAACAGACGATTGCGCTCAACCGACGAATACAGCCCCGACGGCCGACACGACTGCCGACCGGAATACCCCACAATAGTCTACTCGCAGATTCTGAAGAAGCTTTACCCCGACGTGCCAATCCTTATCGGGGGCATAGAGGCTTCCATGCGGCGGCTAACCCACTACGACTACTGGCAGGACAGACTGCGGAAGTGCATTCTTTGCGATTCGGGAGCCGACATGATAACCTATGGCATGGGGCCAAAGTCGTGCATTCAGATAGCCCAAGACCTTGTTGCGGGCAAGCCATTCAGCGAGGAGAAGAATATTCCGCAAACGGTTTTCCTGTCAAAGAAAGAAGACATCCCCGGCGGAATAGGCCCCGACGACATTGTATTGCACTCGCATGAAGAGTGCCTCCGCAACAAGAAAGCCCAAGCAGAAAACTTCAGGCATATAGAGGAAGAGTCTAACAAGGTTCACGCCCAAAGGCTTTTGCAGGAGGTCGACGGGGTGTATGCAGTGGTAAACCCGCCCTATCCTACGCCAACCACAGAGGAGATGGACGCCATATTCGACCTTCCTTACACCAGAGAGCCGCATCCAAAGTATAAAGGCAAGACCATTCCTGCCTACGAGATGATAAAATTCTCGGTCAACATACATCAAGGATGCTTCGGAGGATGCGCTTTCTGCACCATCTCTGCCCATCAAGGCAAGTTCGTTGCCTGCCGTTCGAAAGAGAGCATACTGCGAGAGGTGAAGAAAATCATCAGTATGCCCGACTTCAAGGGCTATCTCAGCGATTTGGGAGGACCCTCCGCCAATATGTACGGTATGGGTGGACGCAACAAAAAAGCTTGCGAGCACTGCAAAAGGCCCTCATGCATAAATCCGGAAGTATGCCCCAACCTGAATACAGACCACAGCAAGCTGCTCGATATATACCGTTCGGTCGACGCCTTGCCGGGAATTAAGAAAAGCTTCATAGGCTCCGGCGTAAGATATGACTTGATATTGCACAAGAGTAAAGATGAGAAATCTAACAAAGCTGCCATGGAATATGCCCGCGAACTAATAGCAAAGCATGTCAGTGGCAGACTTAAGGTGGCCCCAGAGCATACCTCCGACCGTGTGCTGAAGCTTATGCGCAAGCCCTCTTTCAAGCTCTTCGGCGAGTTCAAAAAACTCTTTGACAAGATAAACGAGCAAGAACACCTGCGCCAACAAATAATTCCATACTTCATAAGTTCACACCCTGGCTGCCATGAAGAGGATATGGCAGAACTCGCAGTCATTACCCGAAAGCTGAACTTCCACCTTGAACAGGTGCAAGACTTTACGCCTACGCCAATGACCGTAAGCACAGAGACGTGGTATACGGGCTATGACCCTTACACTTTGGAACCGGTATTCAGTGCTAAAACGCCACGTGAGAAGCTGGCTCAGCGCCAATTCTTCTTCTGGTATAAGCCCGAGGAAAGAGCCGGAATAGAGCGTGAACTGCGCAAAATCGGGCGTCCGGACTTGATAGAGCAACTCTATTCGGGCACAAATCATGGCCGAACGCACGTTCACTTCGACGACCGGCCAGTGGGAAGCAACCCTACTCAGGATAAAAAACATAAGCAAAAATCTTTTAATCCTAATTTCAGCAATGGAAATAGAAGAAACGAAAATAGTAGGAAAGGCAGGAGAGGAGAAGTGCGAGGACGGAATCGTAACAACAAATGACTTCATAGCAGTGGTAGATGGCAGCACCAGCAAGACTAAATTTCAAGTAAAAAGCGGCGAAGCCAACGGAAAACTGGCCATGCAGGTGATTTGCGAAGCAGTTAAGATGCTGCCACGGCGAAGCAGTATAGCCCAAATAGCATCGTTTATGACCAAGGCCATTGCCAAGGAATATAAGAAAAACAAAGTGGATGAGAGCCTTATTGCCGGGCAACCGGAAAACCGCCTGACAGCAAGCATGGTTATCTACTCTGACTATAGAAGGGAAATATACTTGCTGGGCGACTGCCAGGCATTAATAGACGGCAAGCAACTACTCACAAATCCTAAACCCTACGAAGACAAACTGGCTGAAAAGAGAGCCAATTTGATAAAACGGGCACTGGCCCAGGGCATGACCACCGACGAGCTGGCAGTGCGCGACATAGGCAGAGAAGCTATTGTGGGCGACTTGATCGATGCCATGCGCCACGGACAGAATAAAGACTACATTGTATTGGACGGTACCAAGCCCGCCATGGCATTTGCCAAAGCTTTCCGTCTTGGCTCTATGCACCACGACATAGTATTGGCCAGCGACGGATACCCATTCCTTAAACCCACGCTAATGGACTCTGAAGGCGCTCTGTTGCTGCAATTATACAAAGATCCGATGAATATAAACACTTACAAAGCCACAAAAGGCAAGATGAAAGGGTTTAATTCATTCGACGACAGAGCCTTCGTGAGATTTAAAATATAAGCGTATTCAGCTAAAATACAACAACTTGCAAGAGACAGAAGCACGGTATAGACATGCATTCAGCTTATTCTAAAGCCGGCAAATCGTAAATACCAGTTGGCGTAGTGCGCTTCAGTACGTCAAGCTTTAAGCTTTCCCCAACATCGATACCACTCTCTCTAAGTATTGACTCTACTGTCTTTTTGGCTAATTCCGGATGGTTGTTGTCATTGCTGAGGTGACACAGCCACACATGCTTAAGTCTTGGCGACATGTTTTCCACCAATGCGAGGGCACAGTTCTTATTGCTAAGGTGGCCAGTATTGCTAAGAATGCGCCGCTTAAGATAATCAGGATAGTTGCCGGCCATAAGCATTTCCTCGTCGTGGTTGGCTTCTATTACAAGGTAATCGGTCTTATTAATATACGAAGCCATTTCCTCGGTTACATTTCCTGCGTCTGTCATTATCGCAAAGCGCACCCCTTCGGCCTCAATCATGTAGCCCACGTTATCAGTACTGTCGTGTGGCACATGGAAAGCCACCACGTCAAAATCTCCAATCCGCTGCTTTTGGCCTGGCTCTACTATGCAAGCATTCTCGGCTTTTACCTTCTTCTTCACACAGTAGTTGCGGAATATTCCCTCGTGAACAAGTTTTGTGGCGTAGACAGGTATATCAGCCAAACTGCTTATAGCGCCTACCGACTTCACGTGGTCGGCATGGTCGTGGGTAATCAATATGTTGTGAATCATCGAGAGAGACAATCCATAACACGATAAATCCTTTTTCAACTTGCGCAACCCTACGCCGACGTCGATGAGAAGCGCGTCTTTGTCGGTAAAAAGCAGATAGCAATTGCCGCTGCTGCCACTGCCAAAAGAGATGAATCTGAGCATTCTGAAACGTTTTAGACTTCCTGTCTGAAGACAGAAAAAATCATGCAAATGTAATGATAATATGTATTGATGCCAAAAAATATCACTATCTTTGCAGCGGTTTTAAGTTTTTTAAAAACATGAATCGCTCAAATCTATCGCTGTTTTGGCTTTTGCTGCTGTGTGTTGTCATTGCCTGTGGAGGTAAAGACGACGCCGACGACAGCGAAGAGGCACTGCAACAGGCCGACTCGTTTGCCACCTACTACTTTAATTGGCGCTACGTAGACGCCGCAAGATTTGCCACTCATGAATCGCGAAGGGCTCTGAGCTTCATGGCCAGCAATGTGAGCGACAGCGACATAGTGGTGCTAAAAGAGAAAGCTCATGCTGCCAAAGTGGATGTGGGAGACCTTGAACAAAGCTCAGACTCAACCATAAGCGTAACCGTAGAGGTGGCCAACTATTTGAGAATCCGCAAGATAGGCTCGCCGTCAGAGATAAAGAATGAAGGCAGCTATGAGCTCCACCTCGTCAGACGTGATGGCAAATGGCTCGTAGACTTGCCCCACCCCCTCACTGAATCACCGCAATAAGAAAGCTAAACCATAGGGTTTGAAGGGTTAACCCATAGGTAAACAGATGGAAAACCATAGGTTTACAATGGCTAAAGCATTGGTAAAGCATTGCAAAGTCACTTGATAAGACTATATGGCCCATGGTCAGACTGCCACCATGCACCGGCAACTGCAATATAGTGAATCGTTACATCAGCATTAAAATTTGATTTAACGCTGACTAAAACTTTCATAAAGTCTTGCTATATTGAATTAAAAGCGGTAAATTTGCACAATATAAGCACTTTCAAAAACTTAATACCTCTTTCAATATGAATGAATTCCTCAAATCCGTTTTGGCTACCGTGGTGGGCATATTTGTCTTTCCAATGATAATGGGGCTATTCCTGCTAATCGGAATTATAGGCTTTGCCCTGGGCGGATCATCGAGCGACAAACCGAAAATAGATAAGAATTCGGTGCTCGTAGTCAACCTTACCGGCATGATTTCAGAGCAATCGGGCGAAGATATCCTCGGGCAGCTGACAGGAAACTTCGCCAACAGCACCGGAATGGACGAATTGTTGCTGGCCATTAAGAACGCCAAGGAAAGCGACAAGGTGAAGGGCATCTACCTGGAAGGGGGACTTGTGGAAGCCGACAAAGCCCAACTGCAAGAGCTGAGAAACGCACTAGAGGACTTCAAGAAGTCGGGGAAGTGGATTGTGGCCTATGCCGACACCTACGAACAGGGCGCTTACTACTTGGCATCGGTGGCCAACAAGGTGTGGCTCAACCCTAAAGGAATGCTCGACTGGCATGGTCTGGCCATGCAAACAGAATACTACAAGGGTCTCTACGATAAGCTTGGCATTCACTATCAGATACTTAAGGTGGGCAAATTCAAGAGCTATACCGAAGCTTATACAGAGGAAAAGATGAGCGATGCCAATCGTGAGCAGTCGCAAAAGCTGGTAGACGGCACGTGGAAAAACATACTTTCGGCTGTAAGCAAAAGCCGCAAAATAAGTGCAGACTCGCTTAACGCTTACGCCAACGGGCTTGTAATGTTTGCCGATCAGCAAATTCTGAAGCAGAAAGGGCTTGTTGACGGATTCCTATACCACGACCAAGTGAGCGCCGAAGTAAGGAAGCTGCTCAAGATTGATGCCGATGACGACATCAATCAGGTAAGCGTTGCCGACATGGCAGCATCGAAAGCCGACGACAAAGGAGAGGAAATCGCAGTCTACTATGCCGAGGGCTCCATCGTCAGCACGGCAATTCAAGGACTCACCGGCGGCAGTTTCATTGCCTCAGACCAAGTGTGCAGCGATCTGAAGGACTTGGCCGACGACGATGATGTCAAGGCCGTGGTGCTGCGAATCAACTCCGGCGGTGGCGATGCTTTTGCTTCCGAGCAGCTTTGGCGGGCAGTAAGTCAGCTCAAAAAGAAGAAACCGGTGGTTGTAAGCATGGGTGGAGTAACAGCATCCGGCGCATACTATACAAGCGTTGCAGCCAATTGGCTCGTGGCCGACCCCAACACCATAACCGGAAGCATTGGTATCTTTGCCGCAATACCTGAATTCAGCGAGCTGGCCACAAAGAAACTCGGCCTCAAATTTGACGCTGTAAAGACCAATACACACAGCGATTTCGGCAACGTCTTTGCCCGTCCGTTCGATGCTTCTGAGCTTTCAGCCATACAGGGTTACGTAAACCGCGGCTACGTATTATTCCGTAAGCGCGTGGCCGATGGCCGTAGAATGTCCGTAAACAAAGTGGAAAGCATTGCTCAAGGGCGAGTCTGGCTTGCTCCTGATGCCCTGAAGTTGGGATTGATAGACCAACTCGGAGGTATAAACGATGCCATAGCCAAAGCCGCAAAACTTGCCAAAGTGAACGAATACCATACTGTGGGCTACCCTGCCGAACCAGGATTACTCGACCAGTTGCTTGGTTCTGTAAACCGCCAGTCACTTCTCGACGAGCAATTGCATACGCTTCTTGGCGACTTCTATCCTGAGTTCGTGAGCCTTCGCAGTGCTCAAAACACTCCAATGCTGCAAGCCCGGATACCTTACGGAATGTCCATCAAGTAATAATGGAAGGTGACCTGATAAAAATCAACCATTGGCTAAGGCCACTCAGCTGGCTTTATGGCGCGGCAGTGCGGCTTCGCAATCTCCTTTTCGACGAAGGGGTGTTGGAAGAGCGCACCTTCTCAGTGCCAACAATAGCCATTGGCAACATCACAGTGGGGGGCACGGGCAAGACCCCACACGTGGAATATCTGGTCAGATTACTACACGACAAATTCAAAGTGGCCGTTCTTAGTCGCGGCTACAAGCGCAAGAGCAAGGGCTATGTGCTTGCCAGCGAAGCTACTCCTATGGAGGAAATAGGCGATGAACCCTGCCAGATGAAGCATAAGTTCCCCGACGTGAATGTGGCAGTATGCGTTGACAGATGCGAAGGAATAGAACGACTCACGCAAGACAAGCAAACAGCCAATACAGAAGTGGTGATTTTGGACGACGCTTTTCAGCATCGCTACGTAAAACCAGGCATCAACATCCTGCTCACCGACTACCATCGGCTCTTCATCTATGACGAATTGCTGCCAGCAGGCAGACTTCGCGAGCCAAAAACGGGTAAGAATCGCGCCGATATAGTGATAGTTACCAAATGCCCACAAAATTTAAAGGCTATTAATTTCCGAGTCCTCACCAAGGCAATAGACCTCTTTCCATATCAAGAACTGTATTTTACTACTTTCGAATACGACACTCCGGTGCCGCTTTTTGAAGGAGAAGCCGCACCAATCAACTTCAAGGGCATCAGGCAATGCCATGCTCTGCTTGTTACAGGCATTGGTTCGCCAAGACAAATGGAAATGGATCTTGAGCCAAAGTGCAAGACCGTGGAGTCGTTATCGTTTGCCGACCACCACCAATTCACCACTCACGATGCCGAAACAATTAATAGAAGGTTTGAAAGCCTGTCTCCCGGCAAGGTGGTCCTTACCACAGAAAAGGACGCAGTAAGGCTTCAGCAGACTGAAGGACTGAGCAAGAAAGTACGCCAGCACATGTATGTGCTACCAATTAAAGTAAAATTTCTGCTCGATGGAGAAGAAAAGTTCAATCAAAAAATATTAAGCTATGTACGAAAAGATTCTGCAGACAGCGGCTTGGCTGAAGGAGCGGATGACTACTCAGCCCAAAACAGCAATAATTCTGGGCACAGGCCTGGGACAATTAGCTTCAGAAATAACTGACACATACGAATTCGACTATAAGGATATACCAAATTTCCCCGTCTCAACAGTAGAAGGCCATGCCGGAAAACTTATCTTCGGCAAGCTTGGAGGCAAGGATATTTTGGCCATGGATGGCCGCTTTCACTACTACGAAGGATATTCAATGAAGGAAGTTACACTGCCTGAGCGCGTTATGTATGAACTTGGCATCAAGACTCTCTTCGTAAGCAATGCCTCTGGAGGCATGAATCCAAGCTTTCATATAGGCGAACTGATGATTATAACTGATCACATCAACCTATTTCCAGAGCATCCTTTACATGGGAAAAACTACCCTACAGGGCCACGTTTCCCCGACATGCACGAGGCTTATGACCACAATCTTGTGGCTCTTGCCGACTCTATTGCCAAGGAAAAGGGCATAGAAGTAAAGCATGGAGTATATGTAGGAGTGCAGGGACCCACCTTCGAGACTCCTTCAGAGTACCGCATGTATCATCTTCTCGGAGGCGACGCCGTAGGGATGAGCACCGTACCAGAGGTCATTGTTGCTCGCCATTGTGGCATCAAGGTATTCGGAATAAGCATAATAACCGACCTTGGTGGATTTGATATACCTGTGGAAGTGAGCCATGAAGAGGTGCAAAAGGCGGCCAATGGAGCCCAACCAAAGATGACGGAGATAATGCGTGAAATGATCAGAAGAAGCTAAAATGGAGATAAGCAAACTGGGAGAATTCGGTCTTATAGACCATTTAACTAATGGGCTCAAGCCCAAAAACGATTCCACAATACATGGTGTTGGCGATGATTGTGCAGTCTTATACTATAATGGTAAACAAATACTCGTCACCACCGACATGCTGATGGAGGGAATACACTTCGATCTTACCTACACCGACATGAAAACTCTTGGCTACAAGACTGCTATGGTGAACATGAGCGATGTCTTTGCCATGAACGGACAGCCACGGCAAATTACAGTAAGCATTGCTTTAGGTAAACGGTTTAAGGTGGAAGACCTCGAAGAATTCTATGCCGGACTGCGAGAAGCATGCAACAAGTGGGGCGTAGACATAGTGGGAGGCGATACAACGTCTTCTGTTACAGGTTTGGCCATAAGCATAACTTGCATCGGTGAGGCTCTACCAGAGGAAGTTGTCTACAGAAATGGGGCCAAGGAAAACGATCTTATCTGCGTAAGTGGCGACCTTGGAGCCGCTTATATGGGGCTCCAGATACTTGAAAGAGAGAAAACCGTATATTATCAGCAATACGACGAGGCTAAAAAGAAGGGTAACAGCGACGCTATGAAAGCTCTTGAAGACTTTCAACCCGACTTTGCAGGTAAGGAATATCTGCTCGACCGTCAACTGAAGCCCGAAGCTCGAGGTGATGTAATCAAGGCTCTACACGAAGCAAACATTCATCCCACTGCCATGATGGACATAAGTGACGGCCTAAGTTCTGAGCTTTTCCACATTTGCAAGCAGAGCAATTGCGGATGTAGAATATACGAAAAGAGCATTCCTATCGACTATCAGACAGCCACCGCATGTGAGGAATTCAATATGAATCTTACCACTGCAGCCATTAATGGAGGCGAAGATTATGAGCTTTTGTTCACAGTTCCAATCGGCGATAACGAAAAAATAGAGCAAATAGAAGGTGTTAAAGCAATTGGCTACATAACAAAGCCCGAACTCGGTAAGTATCTGATAACGAGAGATGGTAACGAATTTGAGTTGAAAGCTCAAGGATGGAATCCACTTGCTGCAGAAAAATAAAAAGAGAAAAAAACAAAGAAAAATTTGCGGAAACGGAATTATATTTCTACCTTTGCACTCGCAAAACAGAAATATGGTGCCTTAGCTCAGGTGGTAGAGCAATGGACTGAAAATCCATGTGTCCTTGGTTCAACTCCAAGAGGTACCACTCCTCCTTTCATTAGGGCGGTTCTCACTTGAGACCGCTCTTTTTGTTTCTCCCCATACAGCACTCATTACACTAAGACTTCACTCTTTCATTTCTACTGAGTTGAAGCATCACTTATCTTTTGCTCTTATTCCAAGTTTCTTTATTTAGTCTTATCATATTTGATCGAACTCTCTTCAAAATATTTTTAAAGCCAATTGTTAGGTTATTATATCATAAATCAGAGTTATATTACAATAATTATCAGTATTTTTGCACCGTAAAAGACAAACTAAACAACATTATGAAAAGCATACTTGAGGGTCGTCCAGCCCTGAAAAAAGAAGTGGACAAAGTAGCTGAGGTAGCTGGATACCTCTGGCAAAACGGTTGGGCAGAGCGCAACGGAGGCAATATCACAATAAACATTACTGATTTTGTCGATGACGAAATACGCCAAATGGAGCCTATTAGTGAAGTAAAGCAGATTGGACAAACACTTCCACATCTTAAAGGAGCCTATTTCTTCTGCAAGGGAACAGGCCGTCGTATGCGCGATTTGGCTCGTTGGCCTATGGAAAACGGCTCTGTTATCCGCATTCTCGACGACTGTGCAAGCTATGTAATCATTGCTGACAATCCCGTTCAGCCCACATCAGAGCTTCCAAGCCACCTTGCCGTACATAACAGACTCATTGAAAAAGGCAGCAACTATAAGGCTACAGTCCACACACACCCAATAGAACTTGTTGCAATGAGCCAAACCAAGAAGTTCCTTGGCAAGGATGTACTAACCCGTTTGCTGTGGAGCATGATTCCAGAGACCAAGGCTTTTTGTCCATTAGGACTCGGAGTCGTACCTTATCAGATGCCAGGAAGCAACGAACTTGCCAATGCAACCCTAAAAGAACTCGAAGACTACGACGTAGTTCTATGGGAAAAGCATGGCGTGTTTGCCAAAGGACTTGACGTGATGGACGCATTTGACCAGATTGACGTACTTTCAAAGAGTGCCAAAATATCTGTCAACTCAAAAGCTATGGGCTTTGAGCCCGATGGCATGACTGACGAGCAGATGGCCGAAATGACCAAGGCCTTCAACCTGCCAAGATAAAAATTGAATGACAGAAGATCAGAAACAGCACATGCAGGAGCTTGTGCAGGAGCTTAACCTCGCCTCTGACGCCTACTACAACGGCAGAGGCGAGGTGCTTACTGACTATGAGTGGGATCACAAGTTTGATGAGTTGCGACAATTAGAGCAGCTCACCGGTGTAGTGCTTCCAAACTCTCCTACCCACAATGTAAGTGCTGACCAAACTATAGGAAGAAAGGAAGCCCACGAATTTCCTGCTCTTTCACTGGCCAAGACCAAGCTTACAACTGATCTGGTCAAGTGGGCCGAAGGAAAACCTATATGGTTATCATGGAAGCTTGACGGCTTAACACTTGTCGTAACCTACGACAATGGCCGTCTCAACAAAGTGGTTACTCGTGGCAATGGACATATAGGAACCAACATAACCCACCTAGCTCCGGCAATTGGAGGCATTCTTCCTACCATTAATTATAACGGTCATGTCGTGATTAGAGGTGAAGCCGTTATATCATACAAGGACTTTGAGAAGTTCAACATGGAGAGTGATGAGGAATATGCTAACCCCCGCAACCTCGCTTCCGGTACATTAACCCTTAAAGATCCTGCTCAAGTGAAAGAGCGGCACATCAGATGGATACCCTTTACTCTTGTATATACACCCGAGATTATAACGTCTTGGGGCAAGCGTATGGACTGGTTGACTTCACTTGGTTTCCGTACTGTAGAACACGAGCTTATAAAATACCCCACAAAAGACTGTATAGACAGCGTGGTGAAACGCTGGACCAAAAGGGTAACAGAAACAAACAATCCGAAAATAGAACCTAACCCATACCCCGTTGATGGTCTCGTCATAGCTTATGATGATACCGAATATGCCGCAACGGGGAGCATTACCGGCCACCATGCCACAAGAGCCGGACTGGCATTCAAGTGGCAAGACGAAAGTGCCCAAACCACTCTCGACCACATTGAATGGTCGTGTGCAGCCTCAACCATATCTCCTGTAGCTGTCTTCGAGCCGATAGAGCTCGAAGGTACTACAGTGCGCCGAGCCTCACTCTGCAATATATCTGAGTGCATCAGACTCGGAATAGGAGATAAAGGCACAAAGATTAGCGTCATCAAGGCTAACAAAATTATACCCAAAATAATAAATGTAGACGAAAAAGTTGGCCAATTGATTGTGCCAACCCACTGCCCTGTATGTGGGTATCCAACGCAAATAACCACAAGTGAGGCCAGTGGCACACAAACCCTACACTGCACTAATCCCGATTGTCCGGCCAAACAACTTAAGAAGTTTGTCAGACTAGTTTCCAAAAGTGGCTTGAACATAGACGGAATAAGCGAACAAACCATTGCCAAATTCATCAATCTGGGTTGGGTAAAAGAGTTTGCCGACATCTATAAAATAGGAGATCACCGTGAAGAGCTGAGGCAAATGGATGGCTTCGGCGATAAAAGTGCAGCCAATATGCTTGCCGCTATAAGGAAATCACGCGATGTTGAAGCCCACAGGTTACTATATGCCCTATCCATCCCATTAATAGGAACTGACGTTTGCAACAGATTGCTGATGAACTACCAATTGACTGACCTCATAGAAAAGGCAGAAACTACCAACAATCCCTCAGAGTTTGCAGCCATAGACGGAATAGGGCCTGAAAAATCGCGCTCATTTGTGGAATGGATGCACAACAAAAAGAATCAGGAAACAATAAAAAATCTGCTCGCAGAAGTCAGTGTCAGCCAAGAATCTAAGGCTGCATCAGGCAACAAATGCGCAGGTTTGACATTTGTTGTAACCGGCGACGTAAACCATTTTAAGAATCGAAATGAGCTTAAAGCATACGTTGAGCAGCAAGGAGGCAAAGTAACCGGCAGCGTATCAAAAAGCACCAACTACCTCATTAACAATGATATAGAGAGTACTTCAAGTAAAAATCAAAAGGCAAAGGCCTTAGGTATTCCCATTATCACAGAGGAAGAGTTCATCAATAAATTCAAATAAACACACAGAAAGAAACGATGCGAATCGACATTATAACCGTACTGCCCGAAATGCTTGAAGGCTTTGTGCACGAAAGCATGCTGGCAAGAGCCGAGAAGAAAGGCCTTGCCGAAATACACTTGCACAACCTTAGAGACTACACGCAGGACAAGTGGCGGCGAGTTGACGACTATCCATTTGGCGGACAAGCCGGTATGGTGATGCAAATTGAACCTATAGACCGATGCATTAGTGCTCTGAAAGAAGAGCGAAGCTATGATGAGGTGATTTTTGTGAGCCCAGACGGGCAGCAATTTGACCAGCAAACGGCTAATCAGCTCAGCCTTATGAACAACATTATCATCCTTGCAGGACACTACAAGGGAGTCGATCAGAGGGTGAGAGACCATCTCATAACCCGCGAAATATCAGTTGGCGACTACGTTTTGACGGGTGGCGAACTGCCCGCAGCTATCATAACCGATGCCGTGGTCCGTCTTGTGCCAGGCGTCTTGAGCGATGATCAGAGTGCGCTATCAGACTGTTTTCAAGACGGAATGCTCTCAGCACCAATCTATACAAGGCCCCGCGAATACAAGGGATGGGCAGTTCCGGACATACTATTGTCAGGAAATGAGGCCAAAATAAGGCAATGGGAATTCGATCAGGCAATGGATCGCACCCAAAAACTGAGGCCCGACTTGCTTAAAAACGAATAAAATACAGACAACTTCAAAAATCAAATTTACTTATGAAAAGTATCTTTTTAATTCTTTTGCTTATTTCATTGCCCTTAGTTGGCAATGCAAAGAAGAAAGCAAAGCAGCAATTATGGCCTGACGGTACACCTATCAGCGAGTGGTTCAGCGACACTTCGAGGGTCGACGTGAGCAAACTTGGCAAACAGTACATTATAACAGACTATGGTGTTAAGAACGACAGTACCATAATGCAAACCAAGGAAATACAAGCCGTAATAGACAGAGCAGCCCGCGAAGGTGGAGGCGTTGTGGTAGTTCCCAAAGGAACCTTCCTCTCAGGTGCACTGTTTTTCAAACAGGGAACACATCTTCACCTGCAAGAAGGGGGCACTATCAAAGGCTCAGATCGCATAGCTGACTTCCCTATAGCCACAACTAGGATGGAAGGAGAAACCTGCAAGTACTTCACAGCACTGATAAATGCCGATCATCTTGATGGTTTCACAATCAGTGGCAAAGGAACACTCAACGGAAATGGCTATCATTACTGGGAGGAGTTTTGGATTCGCCGCAAGTGGAATCCCAAATGCACAAATAAAGACGCCCAGAGGCCACGATTGGTCTACATCTCCAACTCGAAGAATGTTACGGTTCAAGACATCAAAATAATGAATAGCCCGTTCTGGACTAATCATATCTACAACTGTGATCATGTGCGTTACATCGGATGCCACATATACGCGCCTACGAGCGGACCGGTAAAGGCTCCCAGCAGCGACGCACTCGACATTGACAAGTGCCACGACGTGCTTGTGGAAAAATGCTGGATGAACGTCAACGACGATGCTATTGTGCTCAAGGGAGGCAAAGGAACCTTCGCCGACAAGGACTCAACAAACGGCGCTGTCTACAATGTGATAATAGAAAACTGCTACTATGAGACCGTAAGTGGCATGCTTACGCTCGGTTCAGAATCACTTCACGACCGCAATATCATAGTCCGCAACTGCACAACCGGTAGCGCCCATCGCGGCGTATGGTTCAAAATGCGTCCCGATACACCACAACACTACGAGTATGTAAGGCTCGAAGGCATCAAGGGCAAGGTGCAACGCATGATTGTTGTGCGCCCATGGACACAGTTCTACAACAAGCAAGAGCGTGCCGACATGCCAATATCGAGGGTCAATAACATAACCATCAGCAACTGCGATGTGGAATGTGACAACTTCTTTGAAGTACAAAAAAGCGATCAATACGCCCTGTCCGACTTCACGTTCAGCAATATTAAAGCAGAAGACAAGGGTGGCAACTTCAATCCAGACCTTATTGACAACACCAAAGTCAGCAATGTAGTCATAAATGGTGTAGAAGTAAAGGCAAAGAAATAAATAAGAAGTTATAAACAAAAGGCCATAGTTCAATTTAACCGAACTATGGCCTTGAAATGTGCTAAGATAGCACAATAAAATGAAGCAATCATCATATTTATCAAGTAATGAAAGCGTTTTATAACTTTTTTTTGTAACTTTGCACCCGTCAAAATAAAAATTTTGCATTTCCGAAAGCAATTTCATTAAAAGAATAATGGGACAGTTACAAGAAAGATACAAGAACTATCGGCAGCCTCAGGAGTACATGAAGCAGGGCATTTATCCCTATTTTCGTGTCATAACAAGCAAGCAAGGCCCCGAAGTAGTAATGGAAGGCCATAAGGTATTGATGTTCGGTTCGAACGCTTACACTGGTCTTACCGGCGATGACAGGGTAATAGCCGCTGCCCATAGAGCCCTTGACAAATATGGCTCTGGTTGTGCTGGGAGCCGTTTCCTTAATGGAACACTCGACATACATGTGCAGTTGGAAAAAGAGCTCGCCGAATTTGAACACAAAGACGATGCATTGTGCTTCTCAACAGGCTTCTCCGTCAACTCCGGTGTGCTGCCGGCAGTTGTCGGACGTGGCGATTACATAATATGCGACGACCGCGACCATGCGAGCATTGTAGACGGACGAAGGCTCAGCTTCGCAACTCAGCTACACTACAAGCACAACGACATGGAAGACTTGGAGCGAGTATTGCAGAAGCTTCCCCACGAAGCAGTGAAGCTGATCGTGGTAGACGGCGTCTTCTCCATGGAAGGAGACTTGGCCAATCTGCCTGAGATTGTCAAGCTAAAGCATAAATACAACTGCTCCATAATGGTGGACGAAGCCCATGGTCTTGGCGTTTTCGGAAAGCAAGGACGTGGCGTTTGCGATTATTTTGGACTTACAGACGAGGTAGATCTCATAATGGGAACCTTCTCAAAGTCGCTTGCCTCCATCGGCGGATTTATAGCAAGCGATAAGGATACCATTAATTATCTGAGGCATACTTGCCGCACCTACATATTCAGTGCAAGCGATACGCCTGCTGCAACCGCAGCTGCGCTGGAGGCTCTCCACATCATTCAGAACGAGCCGGAACGCTTAGAGCATCTCTGGGACGTTACTCACTATGCGCTGAAGCGGTTCCAAGAGGAAGGCTTTGAAATAGGAGACACCAAGAGTCCTATAATTCCGCTCTACGTACGCGACATAAACAAGACCTTCCTTGTAACCAAACTGGCTTTCGAAGCAGGCGTTTTCATCAACCCTGTCATCCCTCCGGCATGCGCTCCTCAAGATACCTTGGTGAGGTTTGCCCTCATGGCCACCCACTCGAAGGAGCAAGTTGAGCGTGGTGTACAAGCTCTGAAGAAGATATTTGTGGAGCAAGGCATCATAAAATAAGCTATAACTCGAATAGAAATAAGTGATGGGGCTGGCTGAAAGGCTGGCCCCATTATTTTGTTTTTGCCCTATCCCACCCCCGCCATTGCCCTTTCAACATCTGCATTGAGCAAAAAGCAATGCAAGAAATTTGCATTTCGCCCCAATATTTTGTAACTTTGCCCGAAAGGAACAAAGCGGTTTGTCCTTTATTTTTCCATCAGTATATTCCCTCCGCAAAGCCAACAAACAATTACATAATCCGTATAAGGAGGTTATGCCATAGCCGTAATCAGATTACAAGGCCGTCGTAATGCGATTACGAAACTTCTGTAATGTGATTACGAAAGTCCCGTAACGCGATTACGAAAGTCCCGTAACGCGATTACGAAAGTCCCGTAATGAGGTTACGAAGCTTCCGTAACGAGTTTACGGCAGAGAAGCGGCTATTATATGGTAATATTACTGCAATTAGGAGCAAATTCTAACTTGGGCAGACAATATAAAGCCAACAGTAAGAAATTGGCCGTTTGTCATAATTCTTTCACGTTTTTTACTATATAAATCCGCATTGTTTTCTGACTGAAAGCAATAAAAGCAAGAAGCAAATAGGCTGAACTCCGTATCAGGAATTCAGCCTATCAAGGTA
>CAZUWO010000048.1:0-20463 GCA_964623995.1 uncultured Prevotella sp.
TGCCTGGAATGTGAATCTCACTGGTTATTTGTGAGTTGAATGACGATGCCGTGGAGTCGCCCACATGTGGGTCGCCAAGTATGCTATAGTCGCCGTGATAGTCGGTAAATACAGCTACCTCGGATGGATTTGATGTATAGCCAGTTGTGCCAGAGGTGAAAAGATAATGCTTGCCGTCGTAGACGAAGTGCGTAGGTGCCTCACGAGTGAACGGCGGACGAAGTCCTACAAAGTGCTCGGAGTAGCGGTCGGTCACGTTGGTGAAGTCGTCGGTGAGCTCAGCACAGATAAGCTCCCAGTGGGGTCGCTCAAACCATACATATCCCTTTCCTGTCTCAGGGTCGGCATACATGTCGAAGTCTCCCACGCCGAAGCCTTCGGGCTTCAAGTTACGCACGAAGGAATAGGACCCACGGAAACTGTCGGACTGGAAAACTATGAAGTAGCCGTCGGTATCTTGACTCTTACCCCAAAGCACATATTTGCCTGTGGATTTGCAATAGATAATGTGTGGGCGCTCTATTTTCTGACTGTAGTGGATGGGCGACATAGGATTGGTGCTGTCTGGAGTGAGTATCAGTCCTTCGTCAGTCCAGTTATAGAAGTCCCTGGAGGAATAGAGCCTTACGCCGCCAAACATATGGTTGGTACCTTGAATGGCGTCTTGCTTGTTCTCACCATACCAATAATATGTACTGTCACGTTCGTCATAGAAAATTTGGAATCCATGAGCTTGGATTGGATGGCCGTTGTTGTCGAGCCATACCTGTCCTGACCGGATAGAGTTGTAGGTTACCGGATGCATGGGAAAGTTCTGCACGTTCAGATACCTGCACGGTGCGCCGACGGCCTTGATGTTTACTGGCTTGCTGGTCGTGCTATTGTTGAAGCCGTAGAAAGAGGCATATTCGCAGCCGTCGATGGTGAGCGTCGTGTCGGTAGAATTAATCACGACATCTTTCAGAGAAAAAGAATTGGCGTCGCATATCCGGCCGAGTTTGTCGCATTGTGCCTTGACGTTCCCAAAGAAAACATTTTTTACCGGCTGCTCGGGCAGAGCTTGGATATCGATGAGTTGGGCACAGTGATCAATTTCCACATCATGTATGATTATGTTCCTGAAGTTTGGTGTGAATGTATCCACCATTCTTGTAGGATAGCGTTTGGCCAGTTCTCCACCCCATTTTACTGAGCCGAGCATGTTGATATAGAGTGCACTGTGAAGCACGTGGGCCCAGACGCGCTGCACGTAGATGCCATCGACACCGCCTCCACGCATGCGCAGGGTCTTGAAACGGAAGGCTTGATCAGTGCCGTTGAAGACGCAATCAGTCATGAATACGTTTTTCACTCCGCCTGCAATCTCGGTGCCACATACAATGCCACCGGCTCCTCTAAGAGCCAGGCAATGGCGGATGACGACGTTCTCTGTGGGACGATTAACACGCAGACCGTCCCATCCGCGTCCCGACTTCATCGTGTAGCAATCGTCCTGACAGTCGAGAGAACAATATTCTACGAGCACGTTCTTCGACGACTCAATGTCGATTCCGTCTGTACGGCCATGTCCGAAACTGCTTACTGTGACGCCTCTGATGATGACATTCTCGCAATATTGTGGAACCACATTCCAGTAGAGGCCCTGTTGAAGTGTGATACCTTCTATAAGCACGTTCTTGCAACGTATAGGAGCAATGGTCTTTGGAAGGAAAACCTCTTGCGAGCGTATGCCGTCGTAATGCCTTTGCTCCAATGGCTTCTGTCCGACAATGTTCTCTATGTTCAGGCAGTAGTCGTGATTTTGCCGGTAAATCTCGCACTCGGTCGAGGGGCCGACAATCTTTCCTTGACCTGTAACGGCAATGTTTGTAGCGTCGCACGCATAGATGAAAGCCCCAAGCGAATATATTTCAATACCTTCATCGCGGGTAAATACGGCTGGCTGGTAGTCGCGGATTCGTCCGCTAAAGTGTAGTTCGCAACCAGCATCCAGCCTGAGGTTGATGTTCGAACGCAACGTAATGCGCCCCGACAGCCACTTGCCACGGGGAATGACGACGGTTCCGCCACCCTTGGAGGCCAGTTGGTTGATGGCCTTTTGGATGTTCTTTGTGGACAATCCTTTGCGTTTCATCTTGACAGAGATGGTGCGGGTGGGGAATGAGGGACGCTCCAATTGCGGCATGAGGAACGGAGCCTTTATGGGTGCAATTGTGTGCGGCATGGCCGAAGGGCCAACCTCTTGTAGCATTGGCACAGATGCGGCGTGGACGGATAGCACAACGGACGAGATAACAGCGAAAAGGAAAATATGAAGTTTAGGCATAAAATATTTATTTTATGGCAAAGTTAACAGTTCTTCTTGGTAAAATTATTAAAAAGCGAGAGTTTAATAATATTTAGTAATGTTTAAAACCACTTCTGTTTTTTCTTGTTGTGGTTCATAGATGATTTGATTACCAAGGCCCAATGAAGGGTAATGCAAGGTAATTATTTTAATTATAATTTAAATGGCTATCTATATTTGTAAATCTGATAGATAATTTGTCGAATGCCTTTATTTGCGGTCCGAAACTATTGATATCGTAGGGCTGAATAATTGTTATCGTGGGGCGGAATCATAGGTAATGACGTTGTAATCTTATAGAAAAAGGTATTTCGCTAGGTAGCAAAAATATAAATCTTACGTAGAAAAATGTTTTTAACTACGTAGAAAATCCAAGGCCGTTTTCCGGTTATGAATAGGCGTTGCTGATATTTCGTAAGAGAATCAAGCCTCTTTTAGCCACTGAGGGCAATTATAGTTGGGCTGCATGAACACCTGCCTGTGTCGGCTTTGCGATAATAATGTGAGTCTTTGTTCGTGGTTCTATTGCTTCGGGGCATAGCAAAGGCAACAAAAAAGGCTGAATCCATACCTCGGGATTCAGCCTTTTTGTATTATGATGGGAAATGTTATAGCATTTGGCAACAGAAGTATGATTGTCTTATTCCTTGAGCAGAAGCCCTTTGCCGTGGCCCTGTTGCCGTTACATTCTGCCGCAAAGCATCCGGTAAGCGCATGCTTGGCAGACGTTGTGGTTGCTTGTAGGCTCGAAGGGCTTGCCTGTATCGTATATTTCGTTCAGCAGATTTGTGAGCCCATTCTTGAAGTCTTCAACGTAGGTCTCTATATTTTCTATGCGCTCTTTGCCTATTTTGAGCGTTGGATCGTAGTCTTCTGCTCCAGCATGCTGTATGAATAGCAGTGCCGGACTCACCTGTTTGCCATTGGGATTGAACTCTTTGCTTCTGCTTACAATCATGGCGTAGAGCATGGTTTGCAGATAGTAGTCGCTGTGCTTGCCAATGTTGGCGGGGTCGAAGATAGCTTCTACAGAGTTGATTTGCTTCTGTACGTTGGCTCCTGTCTTATAGTCTATAACCCTTATGGTGCCGTTCACGCGGTCGAGGCGGTCTATTAGACCTCCGATGGTTACAGAACACGGCTTCCCATTAATAACTATGCCGCTGAGCTGGGTCTCAACTTTCTGCTCGAGGGCTATGATATAGAACGACTTCAGGTTTTTGTCTATGTTTAGAAGTTGGCGCAGATAGTGTATTATTACTGAGCGATTGATGAGCTGAAGGCCGTTGTACTGTGGGCGGAATGCTTGATTTTGAGGTATGTTGAACAGTTCTTCTTTGAATGCTTCGTCAACAATGCGCTCCAAATCCTGTGGATGGCTGAGGAAATTGCTAATGGCTTGCTCGGTCACGAGACCGTTCCTGTCCATAAGTTGCTGATATATTAGTTGGGCAGAGCGGTGGAATATGTTGCCGAAGGTGCGGTTGTCAATCTTGTTATCGTCGTTATCGTTGGGTTCTTTTATCTTGCACACCACGCTATAGTAGAATATGAGCGGGCAGCGCAGGTAGGAGTTGATGGCGGTAGGCGAGAAAAAGCAGGCAAGTTCTTGCAGTCGCGCCATCACCTCTTGCGTCTTCTTAATGCTCTGAGCCTGGGTTTGTAGTGGCGTTTGGCCTGCCTGCAACTGTATCTTGCTTATTTTGTGGTTGCTTTCCACCATGAGCTGTGTCATGAAACGGCTCATCTCGCCCTTCTTTCCGTTTTCAGTAGAGTTGCTGTATACTATTGTTATGTCGTCGGCGCGCTGCAACATGCTGTAGAAATAGTAAGCATATACGGCCACTTTATAGTCTATTGTGGTCAGATCGTAAGCCTTGCGTATGGCGTGGGGAATGAAAGATGAGTCGTCTACGCCCTTTGGCATGTTGCCCTCATTGCATCCCAGTAGTAGCAGATGCTTGAAATCGAGGTTGCGTGTTTCGAGAACGCCCATCACTTGCAGTCCTATGGCGGGCTCGCCGTGGAAAGGTATGCTCGTTGAGCGTACGAGTTGCATTATCAGTCCCTCAAGAGTGGGCTGGCTTATCACCAGGTCGTCTGAGCTGATGAGCTCGTGCAGACGGTTGATAACAGTGTAACAGCTGAACAGACTCTCTTGCAGCAGTGGGTCGTCGGTGTCATTTACGTTGCGCGCCACGTAGCTAATAATGTCGGCAAGCTGCTGCGTGAGGTCGTCGTTTAGGGTTTCGAACACAAGCCTAAGGCCTTCATCAGTGGCAATATCGTCGACAGTGGGGTAGTATATATGTTCCTTGTTGAGCCTGGCAACGAGCTCTGCTGCCGTGGGCGATATGTATTTGGCAAACGAATGGCGCAGCACCAGGTTGACGTAGTGCAGTCGCCAGCGCTCGTTGTCGGCCCTTCCGTGGGAGTAGAGTTGCAACAGCGCGCTTACAAACGATGCTGCCGGCGTTTGGCTGAGCGGATATCCGGTGGTAATGTTTACGTTTTCTACCTCTTCAGGCAGTGAATGGATGATAGATGGGAGCAGACTCTCGTCGCACATTACTATGGCTGTGTGCTCGGCATCTTCTATTCTGTTGCCCTGTTTCAGCCATTCGGCCACGTATTTTGCCTGTATATTGGCCGTGGGAGCCTTGGCATAGACAATTGTTTTTTGCGCGTTCAGATTGTCGTATATGTCATTGTCGTTGTTGTTAAGCTCGTTTGGGAATGCCTTGAGATAGGAATTAATATAATGTCCGGCTTCGTTGCTACTTATGTAGTAGCGGTCAAAGTCCCAATAAAAATAGGCTTTGCCCTGCTTTTGTATTCGGGCAAAGAGCTGCTGTTCCACCTTTTGCAGCACGTTGAAGCCCACAAACAAGTATCGGTCATAATGTAATTCTATGCAGTCTTGCTTGGCCACCTGCCTGTATAGTGCACCTTCGTAGGCCAGTCCCTGTTCTGCCAGTTGGCGGTTGAAGTCGGTATATATATCGAGCAGCCTGCTCCAGAGTTTCAGAAAATTCTCTTTCAGCCTCGAGTTTTGGTCGGCGCTGAAGTTGCTGAAGAAGCGTTCGAGCAGTTGTTTCTGCTCGTCGGTCAGGTAGCTCACGTCGTCGTAGGAGTGAATATCGCTCACATTGGCCAGCACTTTCTGTGGGTCGGCCATGTTCTTGTCTATGTCGTCGAAGTCGGCCACAAGCATTTGACCCCACCCGAAGAAGTGGTCCAGGCTCTCGTCTTCGCCCGTTACCTTGGTGAAACTCTTGTAAAGGTCGCACACCAGCTTTATAGGGTCGGCCACAACGAGTGAGGAGTGGGCCCGAAAGAAGTCGCTTATGGTTATATAAGCAGGGCTCCAGATGGCATGACCTGCCTGTTTCTGTAGCTCCTTGTTTAGGAAGAGCGATGCCCTCTTGTTTGGAAACACCACTGCTGTGCGGCTAAGGTCGTTGCCGTACTTGCTCAAAATGTCGGCTGCGACATATGAAAGGAAACTCTTGCTCATCTTACTTCTACTGTTTTATTTGTCATAACATACCACAAAAAGCCCTCCACGCGGGTGTATCCCATGTCGCGCAGCAGGTTCATATAGGTCCTTACTTGTTCTGAATGCCCGCTTTTCGGCTGGCCGAACTTAAAGTCTACCACCACCATGCGGTTGCCATCGTACATCACTCGGTCGGGTCTGAGCGTCTTTACGGCTCCTGTGGTATCGTCATGGGTTAGAATCTCGCATTCGTTGAATAGCTTCCAGCCTGTGGAAAACCATTCTTGAGCCTTTTCACTCTTGAGTGCAGCCTCTATTTTGGCGTTTATCTCTTTGCGGCTTACCTGCGTCGAGTAGAGCACTCCTTCGAGTTCTAATTGTCGTAAAGCCTGTGGTATGTCGGCAGTGGTGCGTATGGTTGAGAAAATGCGGTGCAATATGGTGCCAGTCTGAATGTAGGCAGTGCGCGGAGATTCACCGCTTATGAAGTTGCGCGAGCGGTTCGACTGCTTGAATTCGGCCCTTACAGGGTAGTTTCTTACGTCTATCATCTGCGGCAAGTATGGCTCCTTGAACACGTTGCCGCTGCTTTGGCCTTTGCTTTCATGCGGTTTAACGGTGTCGGTGCCAAAGGTATAAACCGTGGAGTCGTCGCTTTCGTCGCATTGTCCTAGGCTCATTTTTGGCAGAATATTAGATAGCAGCGTTGAACGGGAGTTCTTTTTGCCCTTTTGGCCTATTACGTAGAGGCTCTTTGCTGCCCTTGTGAAGGCCACATACAGCAGGTTCAGGTTGTCGACGGTGTTTTGTAGGTGCTCCTCGTTGTAGTCTGCCTCGTAGATTGTGCCCGTAATTTGCTTCTTACTGTAGTCAATGGCGGCAAGCGGCAATTGGTTGAAGGGCTCCGTTTGGGGTTCACACCAAATCTGAACACCCATTGTCTTCTCCAATTGCCAGTCGCAGAAGGGTATGATAACGTGTGAAAATTCGAGTCCTTTGCTCTTATGTATGGATATTATGCGTATGCCCTGGGCCTTGTCGCTCTGTATAGTGACCGACGAAATTGCCGATTCCCATTCCCGAAGGAATGAGGCTATGTCGGTGGGATGGTCGGTAATGTAGCTTGAAAGCTGGTCAAAGAAGGCGCAGATGTAGGCACTTTGTGAGCTCAATTTGTCAAGACTGAATATGGAATATAGCTTTTCTGCCATGTCGTAGAGTGGCATTGCCAGCAGCTGTTCGTGGCCTTGGGTGTATTCATCGGGCAGCATCTGGGCGTAGTCAGGGCAGGTCAGCAGCCGGTTGTCGGCATCTTTGCTCTCGCAAACCGCCACTTGGTAGAGCTTGACAAGCTTGGCCAGCGAGAGCTTATCGTCGTTATTGATAAGGTTATACATGGCCAGAACAATTATGTTTACGGCCTGTGACGCGTCCAATCGGAAGGCTTCGTCGCTCACTATGTTGGCTTCCGGAAGGTTCAGCATCAGGTATTCGGCTATGATGGGTATGTGCCGGTTGTTTCTTACCAGTATGCAGATGTCGCTTTCCGGGCAACCTTTGCTTAGCAACTCCTTTATCCGGTTGAGCACCCGCTCATTATTTTCGGTCTCAAAGTTGTCGCTCTTTATCAGCTCTACTCTTATCCAACCCTCTCCTTTTGGCGCGTTTGGGTTCGGATTCTGCTCCACATCGCTGTAGGCTGTGGTGAGTTGGCTCCCGTCTATATGCTCCTCCGTAAGCTGATTGGCTTCAGACTGGGCTGCCAACCTGAAGAACTCATTGTTGAAGGCTACGATATTTCGGGCCGAACGCCAGTTGGTCTTCAGCGCTTCCACGTGGGTTTGAGCGTTGTCTTTCATGTTATTGAGCAACCGCCAGTCACCTGACCGCCACCGGTAGATGCTCTGTTTCACGTCTCCTACAATGAGATTGCTGCTTCCACTGTGGCTCATGGTCTCGCTGAGCAACACATTGAAGTTGGCCCACTGAATGCTACTGGTGTCCTGAAACTCGTCTATCATGATGTGTTCGAGCCTTGAGCCAATCTTCTCGTATATGAATGGTGAGTCGCTGTCTTCGATAAGGCCGTTTAGTAGTGGTTGAGTATCGCTCAGAAGGAATCTTCCGGCTTCGTTGTTCAGCTCTTGCACCTTGTCCTCTATGGCACTCAGCAACCGCAACTGGCTCAGATGGCGAAGCGTTAGCGTAGCGCTTTGCACGTTCTTATATACTTCGGGCCTTATGCTTTCAGAGTCTTTAAGCAGTTGTTGCAGTACATCCTCAGCCAGTGTGGTAACCGTTTGATACTCTGGGTCTTTCTTTTTGCCCCAGTTGTTGGCACTGTCTATTGCTTTCTGAACGTATGAGTTCACAATGCTATTGTCTATAACATTGTCCTTAAGCTTAAGAAAATAGCTGTAAACACCACCCCTTTTGCTATAGCTGAAGTTATCCTCTGTGAGTCCTGAAGCATTGATTTCGTCGAAGAAAGTGGCTGCTATTTGCTGCGTTTTGTCAAGTTCAGCTTTCCGTAGGTCCTTCAGTTGGTTGGTATAGTTACTGAAGAAGGGATTGCCGGCAGTGCTAAGCTCTCTCAGTTTTGTTGCGTTCTGCTTGTAGAACTCACGGAATATGTTGTTGCCGAATGATTTTATCTGGCCTATTACGTTCCAACTCTTGTCGTCGTTTATGTTTTCGGTAATATAGTCCATGAGCCATTTCAGCAGCGGATCTTTGTAACCGAGGTTATCTATCAGTGAATCTACGGCTTCTTCCTCTACTTGCTGGTCGTTGAGTCCCACTCTTAGGTTGGCCGTGAGGCCGAGTTCACGGGCCAGATTCCGCATTACGCTCTGGAAGAAGGAGTCTATCGTCTCCACGCGGAAGTAGCTGTAGTTGTGCAGAAGGTTTACAAGTGCAATGCCCGCTTGCTTTGAAGCGAAGTCCTTATTTATGCTTAGCTGACTGCAAATCACGTTGGTGTAGCTCTCAGACGATGGCAATTGCTTCCAGATGCCGTAGAGTTCGGAGAGTATTCGTGTCTTCATCTCGTCGGTAGCCTTATTGGTGAAGGTTACGGCAAGTATCTGTCTGAATGACGTTGGGTTGCTTATGAGCAACTTAATGTACTCCACGGCCAGTGTGAAAGTCTTTCCCGAGCCGGCACTGGCTTTGTAAACGGTTAGTGGTTTGGTTATCATGGTTTTACCAATTATTGAAAAGTTCGAATCCGAATTTGAGTCCCACGCCTTCGAAACTGTGTGGACTGAAACCTGTAAACACGCCTACGGAGAGCACTCGGTTGGTGAATCCGTAGCCCACTTCCACGTAAGGGTTGAGTTTACTCACCGTTAGCAAGTTTAGATATATGCGTTCATTCTCTACTATTCTGCCCAGATATGGCACCCATGAGAGCAATAACAACGGCGATTGGTAAGTGGCGTTGCCGCGAAGGTAGTAACTTGATGAGTTGTACCAGTTGGAATTGAGCAGCTCAAACTCGCCGCTCCAGTCATCGTTCCATCCTCCCGGCATGTTGTTCTCTTGGAAATTGGAGTAGTCGAGGAAGTAAACGCCGCTGCCCTTACCGCTTTTTGCGGTGTAGAATCCGGCGCCGGCGCGGATAGAAAGTGAGCGTTGGGCTTTCAGGTCCTTTATGAGTGAGGCGTCGAACTCCCACCTTTCGTAGTTGATTTCGCCGCCAAGGAAATTACGTATGCCTCTTTCGTAGTCGGCAGTTATGGCCATTCGCTTTCTCCATCCCCATGGTCTGATGGTCAGTTCCAAGTTAGGAGCCACTGTCTTGTATGATTCCGGCTCGTTGAGGTCGGCATAAGCTTGAGAGTTTATGGCCGTTCGCTTGTGTACTACGATTCCACCATAGAGCGATATGTATGGGTTTAGGTCGTAGTTGGCCATAAGGTTTATGTTCCTATCCCTGAAATACTGCATGTTTAGGTGGTCCCAGTCAATAGAATCATTACGTTTCACGTCCTTGAGTGCGTCGAGTATCTTAGAGTTGTTTATGCGGTTGCCATTTCTGAATTCCAGTTTTACGTAGCCGTTGCGCTTCTGATTGAATGTCAGAGTAAGGGGAATGCTGTAATATAGCTGGTGTCTTTTAAAGCGGTAGCCGCCCCTAACCCTTATGGCAAAGTTTGAATTGTCGGTCAGATTGTATCGCCCTCTGAGGTCGAGTTTGTAGGTTATACCCTTGTTGCTGCTG
Organism: uncultured Prevotella sp.; assembly: GCA_964623995.1. Classification (GTDB taxonomy): domain Bacteria; phylum Bacteroidota; class Bacteroidia; order Bacteroidales; family Bacteroidaceae; genus Prevotella. The sequence goes on from CAZUWO010000048.1 coordinate 10,072, forward strand.
TAGCCGAAGTACAGAGGGTTAAACAGTGGCCCCACACGGAATGAGCCTTGCTTTTTGGAACCGAAGTTACCGTTTATCTTTGTTATAAGATTCTCGCCTATGGCATCCCAGAAAATGCTCTTCCATACGCTGCGTTTCTTTTTTTGTGGAGCCACTTCTGTGGTGTCGGGTCGCAAATTTAACGAGTCGTTTTTGGCTATTATGGCCTTCTCATTTGCTGAAAGTGGCAGCGGGCGTATTGAGTCCATGAGCTGAATATTGCCGGTATTGCGCATGCTGTCGGGCAAAGAGATTTTAGTATCCAGCACATGCTCGCCCCTGGTGGAAATCTTATTGCCGAGGAAAGATATCCTTGCCCTGAGCTTAGCGTGGCAAACGTAGAGCTGCAACAGGCCCTCTGAGCCCATGTCACCGTCAATATTGAAGTGTATCATGTCGTATTCGCCATCCATGTGGAAGTTCAACACGCGGCCACTGTTGTTGTCAAGCAGTGCACGTCCTCTAACAAGTTGGGTGTTGTGTTGCTTGCCCCTGAAGAGCAAGGTAGAGGTTCCGTCGCCGTTTTCTATCACTTTCAGCCGGTAATATATTCTGTTGGCGGCCACGAAAGGTGATAGTACGTTGCCGTTTATCATAGCTTCCTTATATATGTATGGCAGCTGGTAGTAGCTCAGATTGTCGAGAAGGCGCCGCCGTTTATATAGAGTGGTAAGCAGAATTTGATCGCTCCGGCTTGCCATTCCTTTGTTTGTGAGTCGCAATTTGGAGTAAATCTCGAAAAAAAGCTGTCTGTCGCCATCCTTGGCAAGGTAGAACATGGTAGGAACAAGATAGAGAGAGGCATTCTTTCTGTCCACGTTTATGTAGCATTTGCCATAATTGCTCGCGCTTATAGTGTCACCGTCATAGCCCGAAAACATAGTGGGGAAGGCGTATAGACGGTTCAGCACGTCGTCACAGGTGCTTGTCGTGGCTCCGATGGCAACTGCGAGGCTGAGCAGTATTAGGATTATGACAGTTCGCTTCAATGTGGAAAAGCTTTTGTTACAAAGGCAAAGTTACACAATTTATTCGGTTCTGCCGAAATACTTTATTGGAACTGAAATAAATTTTGTAACTTTGCGCCACAATGCCAGACAATAATTCAAACAGCAGAAGGCCGAGAAAGACGGCCCAAATAGATAACACCTACGGCCATTTGCAGCCGCAGGCGCTCGACATAGAGCGTGCAGTACTCGGCGCTCTTATGATAGATAAGGACGCTTTCACGGTAGTGAGCGACGTTTTGAGGCCTGAGACCTTCTATGAGCCACGACATCAGAAGATATATCACGCCATACAAACGCTCAATATGAACCAACGGCCGGTGGATATCATGACCGTTACCGACCAATTGAGCAAAGAGGGCACCCTGGAAGAAGTGGGCGGAGGCGCCTATGTGGTGGAACTGAGCTCGCTTGTGGCCTCTTCGGCGAACGTTGGCTATCATGCCAAGATTCTGTCGCAGAAATATCTGCTGCGCGAACTTATCAGTTTTGCCTCAAGAGTTGAGAGTGAAGCCTTTGATGACACTATAGACGTGGACGAATTGCTGCAAAAAGCTGAGGGCAGACTGTTTGAACTGTCGCAAAAAAACGTAAAACAGGAGTACACGCAGATAGACCCCGTGCTCGACGAAGCAGTGAAAGCGCTGCAGGCTGCTGCCGGAAACAAGGGCGGAATAACCGGAGTGGCGAGCGGATTCCGCAAGCTTGACAAGATAACATCAGGCTGGCAGCCGTCCGATCTCATTATTATTGCCGGCCGTCCGGCCATGGGCAAGACCTCGTTTGCGCTGAGTATAGCCAAGAATATCGTAGTAGGGCCACAGCCTCAGCCGGTTGCCTTCTTCTCGTTGGAGATGAACAACATGCAGCTTGTTAACCGTCTTATATCCAATGTGTGCGAGATTCCAGGCAACAAGATGCTGAACGGACAGCTCACTCCCGATGAGTGGGAGCGGTTCGACAAGAATCTTCGCAAGCTGACAGGTGCCCCTCTGTACGTTGATGATACTCCGGGGCTGAGCATCTTCGAGCTTCGTACCAAGGCTAGAAGGCTTGTAAGGGAGAAGGGTGTCAAGCTTATAATGATTGACTACTTGCAGCTTATGAACGCCAATGGAATGAAATTCAACTCCCGACAGGAAGAAGTGTCAACCATTAGCCGCTCTTTGAAGGCGCTGGCCAAGGAACTCAACATTCCGATATTGGCTCTTTCGCAGCTCAACCGTGGGCTTGAGCAGCGCGAAGGCATTGAGGGCAAGCGTCCGCAGCTTAGCGACTTGCGTGAGTCGGGAGCCATAGAGCAGGATGCTGATATGGTTCTGTTTGTACATAGGCCCGAATACTACCGCATATACAAGGACGAACACGGCAACGACCTTACGGGAATGGCCCAGATTATCATAGCAAAGCACCGTAAAGGCGCTACTGGCGACGTGCTGTTGCGCTTCCGCGGCGAGTTCACCCGCTTCTCCAATCCCGAGGATGAACCTGCAGCGGTACCCGATGGTGGCGAGATTGTAAGCAGCAGGCTCAACGATGAAGCCGACGGACCACTACCGCCGCCACCCGATATGCCGCCTTTCTGATTTTACACATTATTTATTATACAACCAATGAAACGCTTATTAATCTTTTTTGCTGTTGCTTTTGCTGTTATGCCCATGCTTGGCCAGCAGTACAAACCGGCAGTATCTATCCTTGGTGATTCCTATTCCACCTTTGAAGGCTATATGACTCCGCAAACAAACGAGCTGTGGTATTATGCCAAAAACGACACCGTGAAGACCGATGTCAGCCAAGTGGAGGACACGTGGTGGTGGAAAGTGATAAAGGAAGGTGGCTATAGGTTGGCCGTAAACAACTCTTACAGTGGTGCCACCATAGGTTATACGGGTTATAATGGCAATGATTACAGCGACCGTTCGTTCATTACCCGCATGACAAATTTGGGATGTCCCGACCTGTTATTGGTATTCGGAGCCACCAATGACAACTGGTGTGGCGAGAAACTGGGTGAATACAAGTATGCCGACTGGACCAAAGCCGACTTCTATACGTTCCGTCCGGCGCTTGCTTACATGCTCTGCGAGCTGCAAAGGCACTATCCCAACGTGCAGATGCTGTTCATTATCAATACCGATCTTAAGCCTGAGTTTGTCGATGCCTGCAAGACCATCTGCAATTATTACCATGTTGACTATGTGGAATTGCACAATATAAAGAAGAACTATGGCCATCCTACCAAGAAAGGCATGGAGAGCATAGCCAGGCAGGTGCTTGACAAGCTGAAGAATTAAAACAGAATATTCGCAATTTTCCAAGCAGGCAGGTTGTTACTTATTGGCTCTTCGTACGTCATAAGCATGCGGTGCCGGTTAGTTTTGACCACGGCAATATGATGGTGGAAATCCCGTAATTCAGTTACGACTATCCCGTAATGTCGTTACGGCACTTCCGTAACCTCGTTACGAAACTTTCGTAATGGCATTACGGGACTTTCGTAACAGAATTACGCAAGTGCCGTAATCCGATTACGGGAAAAATAGCTATTTTCAATCAAATAACTATAGGTGTTGCCTTAAAGTAGCATGGAGCTTTAACTCATGCGTCAAGGTAGTTTGGTTGATTGCAATATGTCCGTTATTCTTGGTTCCTGCGGGTGTTATAAACTGTATGTATAAAGTGCGGAAGAATGATAAAGACGATGCCGCAGAAGTATAGTTGCTCTTTGAAACTGAAACTTAAAGTATTAAAAATCTTACAATTTATTTTGTTGTTTCGGCTAAAAAGCGTAACTTTGCAATCGATATGATGAACAATTCTTCACTATATGGCATTCTCATTATCCGACTTCGTAACTGTAGACGGAAGTGATGACAGTGCCATAAGCGTTTAATCAAAATAACCATAGGCCTTTCTCACTTCCGAGTGTGAAAGGCTTTATTAATTTATAGAATTAAGATATGAGCGACAGATTGTACATTTTCGACACAACACTTAGGGATGGCGAGCAGGTTCCGGGCTGTCAACTGAACACCGTAGAGAAAATACAGGTGGCCAAACAGCTTGAACAGCTGGGCGTGGATGTTATAGAAGCCGGCTTCCCAATATCGAGTCCGGGCGACTATAATTCGGTAATTGAGATAAGCAAGGCCGTTACCTGGCCCACGATATGCGCGCTTACACGTGCCGTTGAGAAGGACATCGACGTGGCGGCAGACTCTCTTCGCTATGCCCGTCATAAACGAATACACACCGGAATAGGCACCAGCGACTACCATATAAAATATAAGTTCAATTCCACACGTGAGGAAATTCTCGAGCGTGCCGTTGCCGCTGTGAAGTATGCAAAGAAGTACGTGGAGGACGTTGAGTTCTATGCTGAGGATGCCGGACGTACAGACAACGAGTATTTGGCCCGTGTTGTCGAGGCCGCTATAAAGGCAGGAGCCACGGTAGTTAACATACCTGACACCACTGGCTACTGTTTGCCTCAAGAATATGGCGATAAGATAAAGTATCTTATGGAACATGTGGACGGGATAGAAAAGGCACGCATTTCCACTCACTGCCATAACGACTTGGGAATGGCCACTGCCAACACGCTCGAAGGTGTGATAAACGGTGCCCGTCAGGTGGAAGTAACCATCAATGGCATAGGTGAGCGGGCCGGAAACACGTCGCTCGAGGAGATAGCCATGATTCTTAAGTGCCATAAAGGGTTGGGAATAGACACCAATATCAACACAACCAAGATATATCCCATATCCCGCATGGTAAGCTCATTGATGAATATGCCCGTCCAACCCAACAAGGCCATAGTGGGCCGCAATGCCTTCGCCCACTCGAGTGGCATACATCAGGATGGCGTGTTGAAGAATGCGCAGACCTATGAGATAATTAATCCGAAGGATATTGGACTCGACGACAACTCAATAGTGCTGACGGCACGTTCAGGAAGGGCCGCACTGAAATACAGACTTGAGGTTAACGGCGTTGATGTAAGCGATGAACGCCTCGACGCTATCTATAAGAAGTTCCTCACTTTGGCCGACAAGAAGAAGGAGATAACCGACGACGACATACTGGTATTGGCCGGAGCTGACATGTCTACAAGTCATGCCGTGAAGCTCGACTACCTGCAAGTTACCACCGGTAAGGGGGTAAGGAGCGTTGCTTCCATAGGTCTCGACATCAGTGGGCAGAAGTTTGAGGAATCATCTTCGGGCAATGGACCTGTAGATGCTGCGATAAAAGCCCTCAAACGCATAATACGGAAGCAGATGACTCTGAAAGAATTCACCATACAAGCTATAAGTAAAGGCTCCGACGATGTGGGTAAGGTGCACATGCAAGTGGAGTATGACGGACAGGTATACTATGGTTTCGGTGCCAATACTGACATAGTCACGGCGTCGGTTGAAGCCTATATCGACTGCATAAATAAGTTCAGGACAAGTAAATGATTTGACCTATGAACACATTATTTGATAAAATATGGGACCGTCATGTGGTACAGGTGGTTGAAGATGGCCCCAATCAACTCTACATTGACCGTCTCTACTGTCATGAAGTAACCTCTCCGCAGGCTTTTGACGGTCTGCGCAAGCGTGGGTTGCGGTGCTTCCGCCCCAAGCAAATATTCTGTATGCCCGACCATAACGTGCAGACCCACGATCAGGACAAGCCCATCAGCGACCCCGTGGGCCGCAAACAGGTTGACGCTCTCGACCGCAACAGTGCCGAGTTTGGCCTTACCGAGTTCAAAATGAACACTCCACAGTCGGGTATAGTGCATGTGGTGGGTCCCGAAAAGGGTCTTTCCCTGCCCGGAATGACCATAGTTTGCGGCGACTCCCATACCAGTACTCATGGTGCTGTGGGTGCTTTGGCTTTCGGCATAGGCACCTCAGAGGTTGAGATGGTAATGGCCTCGCAGTGCATTCTGCAGCAAAAGCCGAAGTCGATGCGCATAACTATCGACGGCAAACTGGGCAAAGGCGTAACCGCTAAGGATGTTGCCCTATACCTGATGTCGCAACTTACCACTTCAGGAGCAACAGGTTATTTCGTTGAATATGCCGGAAGCGTGGTAAGGAACATGAGTATGGAGGGTAGGCTTACGCTTTGCAACCTCTCTATTGAGATGGGGGCGAGGGGCGGATTTGTCGCTCCCGACGACGTTACCTTTGCTTATCTGAAGGGACGTGAATATGCCCCTAAGGGTGAAGAGTGGGACAAGGCTGTGGCCAAATGGCGCACTCTGCGCAGCGATGACGATGCCGTGTTCGACAAGGAACTTAGATTCGACAGTGCCGACATAGAGCCACGCATCACATATGGCACCAATCCAGGCATGGGTATAGCAATAACCGGCTCCATTCCGGTCCTCTCCGACATTCCCACCGAAGGGCAATCGTCGTTTCTTAAATCTCTTAACTACATGGGATTCCAGCCCGGCGAGAAGCTGTTAGGCCACAACGTCGACTACGTATTTCTGGGTGCATGCACCAATGGACGTATAGAAGACTTCCGTGCCTTTGCCTCCGTGGTCAAAGGCCGGCACAAGGCCGATACGGTTACAGCTTGGCTTGTGCCCGGAAGCTGGGCCGTGAGCCGCCAGATTCAGCAGGAAGGACTCGACAAAGTCCTTGCTGAGGCCGGCTTTGCTATAAGACAGCCGGGTTGTAGCGCTTGTCTGGCCATGAACGACGATAAGGTTCCGGCCGGCAAATATTGTGTTTCTACAAGCAATCGCAACTTTGAGGGCCGGCAAGGGCCAGGCTCCCGCACCCTGTTGGCATCGCCTTTAGTGGCAGCAGCTGCAGCAGTAACAGGTAAAATCACTGATCCAAGGCTATTATGAAACAGAAATTCAACATTATAACAAGCACATGTGTGCCTCTGCCGCTTGAGAATGTGGATACCGACCAGATAATTCCGGCTCGATTTCTTAAGGCAACAGACAAGGAAGGCTTCGGTTCCAACCTCTTTAGGGACTGGCGCTACAACAAGGATGGCAGCCTAAAGAAGGACTTTGTACTTAATGATCCGTCCTATAGTGGCTGTATTCTGGTGGCGGGAAAGAACTTCGGCTCTGGCTCTTCACGTGAACATGCCGCCTGGGCCATAGCAGGCTACGGCTTCAGGGTGGTAATCAGCAGCTTCTTTGCTGATATTCATAAGAACAATGAGCTTAATAATTTTGTGCTTCCGGTGCAGGTGAGCGAACCGTTTCTTAAGGAGCTGTTTGCTTCTATTGCAGCCAATCACGCCACAAAGGTCGAGATTGACTTGCCAAACCAGACCGTTACCAACCTTGCCACAGGTCATTCAGAGCGTTTTGAGATAAATGCCTACAAGAAACATTGCCTCATGAACGGCTTGGACGATGTGGATTTTCTGGTTCAGAACAGGGATAAAGTAGAGCAATGGGAGAAACACAACGCGTGATTGTCCATAGGCCGTTGGTGTCGCATCCACGGATTGAGATAATGGACTCAACCCTTCGCGATGGCGAACAGACCAATGGCGTGTCGTTTTTGCCCCACGAGAAGCTTGTCATAGCACGCATGTTGCTGGCTTATGTCAACGTAGACCGCATCGAAATTGCCTCTGCCCGCGTGTCAGAAGGTGAACGTGAGGCCGTGAGTATGATTTGTCGGTATGCCCGTAGGGCCGGTTTCCTTGACAGGGTAGAAGTGCTCGGCTTTGTGGATGGTAATCTTTCGGCCGACTGGATAGCCGCCTGCGGAGGCCACGTAATGAATCTTCTGGCCAAGGGCTCGCTGCGACATTGCACCCATCAGCTGCATAAGTACCCCGAAGAGCACATTGCTGACATACTACATACAATAGATTATGCCGACAAATTGGGTATGACGGTTAACCTGTATCTTGAGGATTGGAGCAGTGGCATGCGTGATTCACCCGATTATGTCTATCAACTCATGGATGCGCTCAAGGACTCCAGCGTGCGCAGATTTATGCTTCCTGACACTCTTGGCATAATGAATCCGCTGCAATGTTTGGAGTATATGCGCAAGATGGTGCGCAAATATCCTGATAAGCATTTTGATTTCCATGCCCACAACGACTATGATATGGCCGTGAGCAATTCGCTTGCAGCCGTTCTTAGTGGGGCTCAAGGGCTCCATGTTACTGTGAACGGGCTCGGAGAGCGGTGTGGCAACGCGCCGTTGGCAAGTGTTCAGGTCATTCTCAAGGACCATTTCCATGCAGTTACCGGTATAGATGAGAGTCGGCTCAATGAGATCTCGCACCTTGTTGCAGGCTACAGTGGCATTGCTGTGGCACCAAATCAGCCCGTTGTGGGTGAGAATGTGTTTACGCAGGTGGCTGGAGTTCATGCCGATGGCGACCGAAAAGACCACCTTTACAGCAATGCCTTGAAGCCGGAGCGCTTCGGTCGCAGGCGAGAGTATGCCCTAGGAAAGAACTCTGGTAAGGCAAACATAGCCAAAAACCTTGAGGAACTGGGCTTGGAATTGACCCCCGAGCAGACGAAACTTGTGACACAGCGCATAACTGAACTGGGAGACCGCAAGGAAATCGTTACTCCCGACGACCTGCCTTATATTGTCAGCGACGTACTAAAACAGGAGCGGGTGCCCGAAACGGTTAAGTTGCTCAGTTATATGGTATCGACAAGCTACGGATTGAAGCCACTTGCCAGCATAAAAGTCAGCATAGACGGCAAGGAATATACTGCCGACTCAACCGGCGATGGTCAGTATGATGCCTTCGTAAAGTCGCTTCGTAAGATTTATAGCGATAATCTCGGCCGCTCATTCCCAAGGCTGTACAACTACGCTGTGAGCATTCCGCCAGGTGGTCGCACCGATGCCATTGTGCAAACCATAATCACTTGGGACTTCGGCAACCGTCTTTTACGTACCCGTGCAGTTGATGCCGACCAAACGGAGGCCGCCATCAAGGCCACGATAAAGATGCTTAACATCTTTGAACATGAGCGTTTGCAGACTTTGCCCTAATCCTTTCAAATCACAACAAGTAGATTCAACAATTTAGTATAACAAATATGGACGTCGGTTTTTACTTAAACAGCGAGTCAGACTCAACAGTAATGCGGTACAATGCCGCATGTCTTGCTCTGCAAAGTAATGGCTGAGTCCAACAAAAAACCAAACAACCATGAAGCTTAATATTGCAGTATTGCCGGGCGATGGCATAGGACCGGAGGTCATGAAGCAAGGAATAGCCGCCCTTAATGCAGTGGCTGAACGCTTCGGACATGAATTTCAGTATCACGAAGCTATAAGTGGAGCCCACGCTATTGACGCAGTGGGCGATCCTTTCCCTGAATCCACGTTCAAGACTTGTATGGATGCCGATGCCGTTTTGTTTGCAGCGGTAGGCGATCCTAAGTTCGACAACGACCCTACGGCCAAGATTCGTCCGGAGCAGGGACTCCTTGCCATGCGCAAAAAGCTGGGTCTGTTTGCCAATGTGCGCCCCGTTATGACCTTTAACTGCCTTCTTCACAACTCCCCACTTAAGGATGAGCTGATTCGTGGGGCCGATTTCGTGGTAATAAGAGAGCTTACCGGCGGCATGTATTTCGGCGAAAAGCATCAGGATAATGATGTTGCGTGGGATACAGACATATATCATCGCTACGAGATAGAGCGTATACTTAAGGTGGGATTCGATTTTGCAAGGCGTCGAAATCATCATCTTACGGTGGTGGATAAGGCCAATGTGCTGGCCAGTAGCCGCTTATGGCGGCAGATAGCCAAAGAGTTGGAACCGCAATATCCCGATGTCAAGACCGACTATATGTTTATAGACAACGCTTCTATGCGTGTTCTCACAGAGCCGACTTTCTTTGATGTGATAGTTACTGAGAATACTTTTGGCGACATTCTAACCGATGAAACGTCTTGTATTACGGGCAGTATGGGGCTGCAACCGTCGGCTTCGCTCGGCGAACACACTCCGTTGTTTGAACCAGTGCATGGCTCCTGGCCCCAGGCTGCGGGTAAAAACATAGCCAATCCAGTGGCTGAGATACTCTCAGCGGCCATGCTTTTGGAGCATTTCGGACTGGCAAAGGAGGGCAAAGCCATACGTGAGGCGGTCGATGCAAGCCTTGAAGCCAACGTCAGAACACCGGAAATACAGGTGGAAGGTGCTCCACACTACGGCACAACAGACGTGGGCCAGTGGATAGCAGAATATATTTCGAAACATTGAAACACCATAAAATCATCATCATGCTGGCCATAGCGCTATTGCCTATGGCCGGCTTCGCACAGGAAAACCTGCGCGACTCGCTGGCCGGTGCATCAGATGTGCGGGCTTA
>CAZUWO010000049.1:0-19755 GCA_964623995.1 uncultured Prevotella sp.
GCTCAGAATTATAGTCCGTGTGGCGGCGTGCACTGGTTTCAATGAATTTTGGGTACTTATGCAGCTGCAGCTTCATTAATGGCAGCAGCCGGTTTGGTCCCTTCACGTAGCCCGAAGGTTGGGTAAGCACCACCACATTGCGCTCATAGCCTTGCTGCTCAAAGAACTTCAAGGGTATGGAATCAGCAATTCCGCCGTCAAGTAACTTTCTATTGCCTATCTTTACTATTCTTGAGGCAACCGGCATTGAGGCCGACGCCCTTATCCATTCATAGCATTCGTAGCCGTGAGTCATTAAAAGCTTGTACACGGGCTGGCCCGTTTCCAGGTCGGTACATACGACATAGAACTCCATTGGGTTTGAATCGAAGGTCTCACCGTCGAATATGTCGAGCTCATTGGGCATGGTGTGGTAGTCGAACTCACTGTTAAAGAGATCGCCTGTCAGGAAAAACGACTTGACACTGCAGAACTTCCAGTAGTGGGCAAAGCGCTTATTATAGCGCAAAACTCGTCCAGGCTGCCGGCTCTTGTAGTTGCATCCGAATGCCGCACCGGCCGAAACGCCCACCAGTCCGTCGTAATCAATTCCGCTTTCCATCATAACGTCTATCACTCCGGCGGTGAAAAGCCCGCGCTGAGCGCCTCCTTCGAGTACCAATCCCTTTTTCATTTCATAACCAAGTTAATTGTTTCGCAAAATTACAGAAATTAGACCGATATTCAAAATGGTTGCCTCTTAAGGCCGGTAAGAAAACCAAAAATTTAAGGAAAGTTTTTATTTGTGGCCCCAAGGAACATCTGTTTATCAGATTTTTTTGTAATTTTGCAGCCTGATTCAAACAAGACAGGACTATTTTACTTAACAATTGAAGTGTGAATACAGGCTATACGATATTGAAGAAATACCTTAGACTGTTCCACGACCATCTGTTGCTGCGCGGACGTCAGGTGGTAGGGGGCAACCGTTTGCCATCTGCCGGCGAGAGCTTTTTTATAGCCTGCAACCACGAAAATACGGCCAACGACCCGCTGAACATTGTTTTTGCCCTGCCCGACAATCAGAGAGTTGGAGCACTGGCACGTGCAAACGTGTTCTACATCCATCCCCTTGTCACCAAGTTTCTGCGCTGGCTGGGCCTCAGACCTGCCTTTCGGGCTGGCTGGGAAGGTGGCGATGCGCTCGACAAGAACCAAGAGTCGTTCCGGATTATAGCCTCAGAGGTCAATGCCGGACGCCCTTTCATAGTCTTTCCTGGTGCAGGCCACAGCCAGGGACATTATCTTCCACGATTCACTACAGGGCTAGTGCGCATGGCCTTCAGCGCTTTGGAGCAGAACAACTGGCAGAAGGACGTGAAGATAGTGCCAACATCGCTCTTCTACGACGACTATTTCGCCCTGCGCGCCGATGTTATGTGGACCATAGGCGAGCCCATATCGCTCATTGGTTACCGTGAGGAGTATGCGTGCCATCCATACTCCGTGCTTCGCAAAGTGCGTAATCAGATGCGCAGAGAGATAGCCTCCATGACACTAGATGAGGGCGAAGCCGACCACGAAGTGGTTGATTTTCTGCGCCGTTCGTCGCTATGCGGTGCCACTGGAGCCACTATTGCCGAGCGGTTCGGCAAGATTCAGAGTTTCGTGTCGGCACTTCAGTCCAGCGAGAACTACGGTGAGATAATCCGCCTTGGCACCGAACTGAGGTTTAAGGAGCAGGCACTGGGCTTGCGTGACGGCGATGACGCACGCCTCTCCGGCCAACATGAGGGGCTGAAAGCTCTTTGCGGCATTGTAGTGGTAATCTGTTTGCTGCCACTATGGATAGTGAGCCTGTGGCCAAACGCCCTCTGTTACTATCTGCCCACACTGCTTCTGCGCGAAGACAAGATGTTTACCAACTCCTATCGCTACATCATCAGCGTGCTGTTGCTCTATCCTCTCTTCGCCGTAATCACCATTTTGGCAGGCATTATGCTTGGCCACGTGTGGCTCTCTGTGCTCTGGGTGGCCCTCTGGTTGCCCCTTTCACGGTTCTGCTGGTGGTATTTCAAGGGGCTGAGGCTAACCGTTCTGAGGCTCAGATGCATGATAAGTAAAGACAAAGTTAAAGAAATATTGAACTTAAAGAATAAAATAAGAAAGTTATTAACACCATGACAAGAGAAGAAATCATAAACGACATCAATCCGAAAATAGCAGAAGAGTTTGAAATTGACGCCTCGGCCATAACGCCGAATGCCAACATGATAGAGGCCTTAGAGCTGGATAGCCTTAGCCTTGTCGACATGATTGCGCTTGTAGATGCCACCTATCACGTGCGCATTCCTAACAATGAGCTGAAGACGTTGACCACTTTCAACGACCTCTACGACTACATCTACGCCCACCAGAAGGCCTGACGGCATTGCTCCGCAGCCTTAACCAAGGGCGCAACCACACTATACCCATCATCGGTCACGGCTCAACAGTCGGACCAGGGCATTGCTTTCCCGTGTCGGAGGCAATGCCTTTTCCTGTTTAAGTGATAGCTTTCGGCCCGTCAAAAACAAGCAAAAAGCTTTCATTCGCACCCAGAATTTTGTAACTTTGCAATTGGTGTCGCAGGTCGGTGAGTATGTTCCGAAATGCGATACCAAATCCATCAAAAAACGCTCTCCGTTCCGTAAACGCATTACGGAACTTCTGTAATCCGATTACGGAAGTCTCGTAACGGCGTTACGGCACTTTCGTAACGAGATTACGGGGCTTTCGTAATCAGATTACGCAGGTGCTGTAACAAAATTACGGCACAGGTCTCTTTTCCTGCATGCATTCAGCCTTTATTGGTATATATTTGCCACTCCGTTTTACAACTTGCGTTATTTATTTGCGATAATGCCCGCATAATGCTGCCAAAAGGCCAAAGCGGATAATAAAAGTGTTCCTTTTGCGCCATAATGTTCAAAAAATATCTTACCTTTGCAAGATATTCATCATAGCAACAACAGTCAGTTCAGATGTCGAGAAGAGTGGTAATAACCGGCATGGGCATATGGTCGTGCTTGGGAACAAGCTTAGATGAGGTCAAGAAGTCGCTCTACGAGGGCCGTTCGGGCATAGGATTGCAACCCGAGCGCCTTGCTTACGGCTACCGTTCCGACCTTTGTGGCCTTGTGCCCGAGGCAGTTCTGACCAAGAAAGACGTTAATCGCCACGTGCGGGCAGGCATGTCAGAAGAGGCCAAATATGCCTTCATGGCCAGTCGTCAGGCGCTAAGCCAGGCCGGCCTTGACGAAAGCTATCTCGAAACCAACGAAGTGGGCTGCATTTTCGGCAACGACTCGTCGGCCAAGGCAGTGATAGAGTCTGACCGTACCATGATGGAGAAGCACGATTCTGAGCTACTTGGCTACGGCTGTGTGTTCCAGTCTATGAACTCTACCGTAAACATGAACCTCAGCACCATATTCCATATCCGTGGCATAAACCTTACAGTAAGTGCCGCCTGTGCCAGTGGCAGCCACAGCATAGGCCTTGCCTACCTGCTGATAAAGCAGGGACTGCAGCAGATTGTATTATGTGGCGGAGCCCAAGAAACCAACTGTTACTCCATGGCATCATTTGATGCGCTGCGCGTTTTCTCAATGCGCATGGACCACCCCGCCAAGGCCAGCCGCCCGTTCGACCGCAACCGTGACGGGCTAGTGCCCAGTGGCGGTGCCGCAGCATTGGTTCTTGAAGATTATGACCATGCCATGGCGCGTGGGGCCCACATCATAGCCGAAGTGGCAGGATATGGATTCTCGAGCAATGGCGGCGGCATCTCAACCCCGAGCGACGAGGGTTGCTGCGTGGCCATGCAGCGTGCGCTCGACGATGCCGGCATCACGGCCGACCAAGTGGACTACATCAATGCTCACGCCACGTCTACTCCGCAGGGCGATATGTATGAAGCCAAGGCGCTGAGGCGCCTGTTTCAGGGCCGCCATGCTCTAATTAGCTCAACGAAATCAATGACAGGACACGAATGTTGGATGGCCGGCGCGAGCGAGGCCGTATACTCCTGCATCATGATGGAGCATAATTTCGTGGCTCCAAACATTAATTTCGACAATCCCGATGAGTATTCTGACGGACTGAACATAACGCCGCGCACTGTCGATGCTGAGCTACGGGTGGTTCTTAGCAACTCTTTCGGCTTCGGCGGAACCAATGCGGCAATCGTATTAAAACACATTTAATTTCAGCTTTAACTATGAGAAAGTCTATTATTCTGCTTCTTTTAGCTCTTGTTTCCTGTGTTACAATACAGGCAAAGGACGGCCTAACCTTCTCGTTCTTGCAGGGAGAGACGGCCATTAGCTTTGCCGTTGACTGGTCGGACCTGACCATTAACGGCATGAAACCTGACGACTGGATAGAATTTCGCAACATAGAGCAACCCGAATACAATGCCACCCGCGAATATGAAGACCAGTTATTGCCACGCTATAATGACCTCATTGCCCGGGCAAATAAGGAGTTGGCCAACGTGAATCTGTTTATAACTAAGACTGCCGGACGCAAATACACCCTCACTATAAAGCCCCAGAACATTGCAAAGAAGGGCGACTGCTCTATAGAGTGTACAATACGGGAAACTGCTACGGGCCGACGGATGGTTGAATTCGTTGTTACCGGAAAGGGAGGGACCTTTGGCTCGATGTCGAACCTATGGGGTGACGGCATGAAAAGCGCGGGAAAGAGGCTCGGAAAGCTCATATGCAAGCATCTTGGTTATGATCCCACGGTGCGCGACCGCATAGACCGTGTGCTCTCAAAAGCAGGAATAGAATAGCAAACCAGTAGAATCATGCATCTTTCTGACTCACTTAAGGCCAAATACACAACAGAACAGCTCTCCGCACGCGATGCTCAGAGGTTGGCAGAGTACATAGCTTGGGCCCCGGCCATATTCCAAGCCTCGCACCTTATGGTTAAGTTTGGCATATTGGAGTTGCTCCGCAGTAGTGACAAAGGGCTCACCCGACAAGAGGTTGTGGCCGCAACCAAGCTGTCAGACTATGCCGTGAAGTGCCTGCTTGAGGCCTCGCTGAGCATAGGAACAGTACTCATTGACCCCGAAACTGAGCGCTACAGCATATCAAAAACGGGCTGGTTCCTGCTCAATGACCCCGCAACTAAGGTGAATCTTGACTTCAACCACGACGTGAATTATCAAGGCTGGTTCCATTTAGAGGAATCTTTGCTCAACGGAAAGCCTGAAGGTCTGCGCCATTTCGGTCCTTGGCCCACCATATATGAGGGTCTTTCGCAGCTGCCAGAGCAGGTAAAGAAGAGCTGGTTTGGCTTTGACCACTTCTACAGTGACTCCTCTTTTCCCGAGGCTTTGCACATACTGTTCGACCAACACAACGTTAGCACGCTCTACGATGTGGGCGGCAACACCGGCAAATGGGCCCTAAGCTGCGTCGGCTACAGTAGCAAGGCCCGCATAACAGTGCTCGACCTGCCCCAGCAAATAGAGCTTATGCGTGACAATATAAGCGGTAAGAAAGGCTCCGACCGTATTAGTGGCTATGCTATAGACCTGCTCGACGAGGCCCAAGAGTTTCCTTCTGACAGCCAAGGACCTGATGCCATCTGGATGAGTCAGTTCCTCGACTGTTTCAGTATGCCACAAATCGTGAGCATATTGCGCCGTGCAGCCAAGGCCATGCAGCCTCAAACGCGCATATATATCATGGAAACGCTATGGGACAGGCAGAAGTTTGAGCCCGCCACAATGTGTCTTACGCTAACCAGCCTCTATTTTGCCGCTCTTGCCAATGGCAACTCCAAGATGTACAACACTGAGGATTTGGAGCAATGTATTGCTGAAGCGGGACTCGAAATAGAGCAGATACACGACCACTTGGGCCAGGGCCATTCCATACTTGTGGTAAGAAAAAAGAACTAAACCTACGCAACAACATTATAATAAATGACACGACAGGAAATAGAACAGATAGTAAGAACATTCCTTATCGACGATTTCGAGATAGATGAGGACAAGATAAACAACCAGGCCAAGCTGAAAGCCGACCTCGGAATAGACAGTTTGGACATTGTTGACATTGTGGTTATAGTGGAAAAGAAGTTCGGTTTCAAGATGAAACCTGAAGAAATGAAGGGTGTTATCACCCTCAAGGACTTCTGTGATTACATAGAACAAAAGATAAACTGACCGTAGCGGTATTATGGCAGACAAGGAATGGGCCGGCAATACTTTTGGCAATGGCTTCATGCACCGATGGCTTATTAGGGCGCTTCATCATACCGACGTGCGTGTTTGGTATGCCTTTGCGGCCGTGTTCGTGGTTCCTTTCTGTCTGATATTTGCCTCAGGAGCCCGTTGGGCCTACTGTTATTTCCGTCGGCATCAGCACTATGGCCGGCTGAAAGCACTGTGCAAGACCTATGTTAACCTTGTTCTCTTCTCGCAGGTGGTAATAGACAAGTTCGCACTTTATGCCGGAAAAAAGATGAAAATAAGCATTGTGGGCTACGAAACCTTCGAGCATCTGGCTGCCGCAGATGAGGGTTTCGTGATGCTAAGTGCCCATATCGGGTGCTATGAGATGGCTGGCTACGAACTCAAGTCGGACCAAAAACCTTTCAATGCCCTTGTCTTTGCAGGCGAGAAGGAGTCGGTCATGAAGGGTAGAGACAAGCTTTTTTCGTTGCATAACATAAAAATGATACCCATTAAGGCCGATATGAGTCACTTGTTCCTTATAGACCGTGCCCTTGCCGATGGCGAAATAGTAAGCATTCCGGCCGATAGAGTGTTCGGTTCGCCTAAGACCGTAACTGTGAACCTGCTTGATGGCAAGGCCGATCTGCCCTTTGGGCCTTTCAGTGTGGCTGCTATGAGGGGGCTTAATGTTATTGCCGTCAACGTGATGAAAACAAGCCTTACGGGCTATACCGCTTATGTTACCCCACTCAGTTATGACCACGAGGCTCCGAGAAAGCAGCAAGTAGGTCAACTGGCCAGTGGTTTCGCCTCAGAACTTGAGCGCATGCTCAGGTTATATCCGGCTCAATGGTATAACTATTACGACTTTTGGAAATGACAGAAGAATACCATCATCCTTCAGAAGCATTCCTGAGAAGCATCGACATCCACACCCTTCTGCCCCAGCAAGAGCCCATGGTGATGGTGGAAAGACTGGCTATGTTCAGCGAAACGGGTATTATCACCGAGACGGAGATACATGCCGACAACCTGTTTGCGGCCAAAGGCGTGCTCACAACGGCCGGAATAATGGAAAATATAGCCCAGGCATGTGCCGCAAGGATAGGCTACGTGAACAAGTACATACTGCATCGGAGCATTCAGGTGGGTGTTCTGGCGGCCATAAGCGGCTTGAAAGTGGTAGCACATCCACATGTTGGCGACACTATTACCACCACAGTCAGGATAGTGGAGCAGCTAATGGGCATCATGCTGGCAGAGGCATCGGTAGAAAGTGCCGGCAAGTTGATGGCCACAACACGGATAAAGTTGGCTTTGAAAGAAGAATAAAGGTAACATCAGAGCATAGAGACAATGGTTTCAGTATTATCACATAACATCATTTCCCCATTGGGAACAACCACCGAAAGCAACCTTGCGGCTGTTCGTTCTGGCCATTCGGCCATTAGGTTGTGGCGTGATCGCTGGGCCATACCGGAGGCTTTTGAGGCTTCTCTCTTCACCGACGAGCAGGATAAGTCCCTCTCCGTGGATGGATTATCACGCTTCGAGTCGCTCGTATTACAGTCGGCACGCCGTGCGTTGGCCAAATCTGGCATTGATGTCAGTTCTTCGCGCACGCTCTTTGTGCTCAGCACCACCAAGGGTAATGTTCATTTGCTCAGTTCAGACGGCTCTAATGCCTCGTCGGCTGTGCCCTCCCGCAGTGCCGAAACAGTGGCTCGTCGTCTCGGAATCAGCACTATGCCAGTCGTGGTAGACAATGCTTGCGTCTCCGGATTATCGGCAATAGTCCTTGCTACCCGCATGATAGAGATGGGATATTATGACAACGCCATCGTGTGTGGAGCTGAATGCCAGAGCAAGTTCATTGTTTCCGGTTTCCAGTCGCTCAAGTCCATGTCGCCACAGTTGTGCCGTCCTTTCGACATAGAGCGTATGGGACTCAACCTTGGCGAAGCTTCGGCCACGCTGGTGCTTAGCCGTGATGAGGCCAAAGGTGCACAATGGCATGTGGATAGCGGTTTTGCCAGCAACGATGCCTATAATTTGACTGCCCCATCAAGGCAGGCTGATGGCGCCATCTTGGCCATAAGCAAGGTTATGATCGGTCATAGTAAGGAGGAATTGGCCTTTATCAGTGCCCACGGCACGGCCACTCTGTTCAACGATCAGATGGAGTCGGTGGCCATAGAGCGCACTGGTCTCAGCTCAGTTCCTGTGTGTGGACTTAAAGGTTACTATGGTCACACGATGGGAGCTTGTGGCGTTCTGGAGACGATACTGTCGATGGCAGCGGTGGATAATGGTGTCATATTGCCCACAAAGGGTTTTCATGAGTTGGGCGTTTCGGGCAAAATACGCGTTGCCGACCGTGAGATGACCACCACCAGGCAGTCGTTCCTAAAAATACTTTCGGGCTTTGGCGGGGCCAATGTGGCTCTGTTGATGAGCAAAATGGCAACTTCTACACCGAAGATTTTGCCTGACACAGATATAAAAGCTGTGCATAGCATAAGCATTACTCCTACTTCGGTGGTGCTCGATGGTAAGTCTGTGGCCACAACGGCAGTGGGAAAGGCACTTGTTACAGAAGTTTTCAAGAATTATATTGGCAACTATCCGCGTTTTTACAAAATGGATTTGGTGTGTCGTTTGGGCGTGGTGGCCACTGAATTACTGCTGAAGCAGGAAGGCGGCAAGGCAGGAGAACACCCTGAAGACCGTGCTGTTGTACTCGTTGGGCGTACAGGTTCGGTCCACGCTGATGTGGCTTATCTCGGCACTATATCCACAGCTGATGCCTACTATCCCAGTCCTGAGCGCTTCATCTACACCTTGCCGAATATCGTTGCCGGCGAGATAGCCATCCGCAATCAGTATCATGGCGAAACCACATACTACTCTTTGTCACGCAGAGATAGTCGCATGGAAGAGCGGATATACCGGTCAGCTTTTGCCGATCCGGCCATACAGTCGGCCATTTGTGGATGGATAGACTGCGAAACCGACAACAGTTTTGAAGCCGAACTGTACATAATGGAAAGAAAATAAAAAGCAAACAATATGGAAGAATTAATAGAAGAACTTAAAAAAGAGATTATACAGGTGCTCAATCTTGAGGAAGTGAGTCCTGAAGACATTGATCCCGATGCGCCGCTCTTTGCCACCGGACTCGGACTTGACTCCATAGACGCTCTTGAACTTATAGTGCTGATGGAGAAGAAGTACGGCATCCGCCTTGCAAATGCGGCTGAGGGCAAGCAGATATTCAAGACTTTGCGCACCATGGCTGATTATGTGAGCAAGAATAGGAAGAAGTAAATGGGCCACGGAATAGCCATAACAGGAGAAGGAATAGTTTGTGCCATCGGCACAAACAAGCAGTCTGTGGCCCATAACCTGCGCTTAGGGCATACAGGTATTGGCCCTATGCGCTATTTGAAGTCGGTACACGATGAGCTGCCTGTGGGCGAAGTGAAGCTCAGTAATGCCGAACTGAAGTGCAGTCTTGGCATTTCGGAGCACCAAGAGATAAGCCGCACCACGCTGTTGGGCATCATGGCCGTGACCGAAGCTGTGACTCAAGCTCGCATTCCAACTGATAAATCGGTGCGAGTGTTGCTCATTTCCGGCACAACAGTGGCCGGAATGGACATCACTGAGAATAAATTCGGCCGCATGAAGACCGATGGTGTAGGCTCAGAGTGCCTCAATCATCATGACTGCGGTAGCTGTTCGGTCGACATTGCAGCCCATTTCGGTTTCTTCTCTGACTATACCACCATCTCAACGGCCTGTTCTTCGGCTGCCAACGCACTTATTTTCGGTGCCGATTTGCTCAAGGCCGGCGAGGCCGATATAGTGGTTGCCGGCGGCACGGAGGCTCTTTCCAAGTTCCATCTTAACGGGTTCAACTCGCTGATGATACTCGACCATGAGCCATGCAAGCCTTTCGACCGCGACCGTAACGGTCTGAATCTGGGAGAAGGAGCTGCTTATGTGGTGCTCGAACGGGCAGAAGATGCTGCCCGTCGTGGTGCAACGGTTGACGCATGGCTCAATGGCTACGGCAATTCTTGCGATGCTTACCACCAGACTGCTACGACTCCTGAAGGTATTGGAGCACAGATGGCCATGTGGCAGGCCCTAAACATGGCTGCCATTAAGCCGCAATCGATACAATGGATACATGCCCACGGCACCGGAACACAAAATAACGACCAGTCAGAGTCAAACGCAATAGAAAGTGTTTTTGCCGAAAGTGTGCCTCCTATATCAAGTACTAAGGGCTTGACCGGCCATACCACAAGCGCTTCGGGCAGCCTTTCGACCGTGATAAGCATAATAGCCATGCGGCAAGGCTTTGTCCCCGGCAACGCAGGTTACCATAATGCGATGGAGAAGAGCATAATTCCTACCCTCGGAATAGCCCATACGGAACTTCATAATGTGATGGTCAACTCCTTCGGATTTGGTGGAAATGACTCTTCTCTCATCATTTCCGATCAGCCAAATGACTCTGTCTGTTGCCCGATAGTGCAGGGAGAGATAGTGGAACTGGCCCATGACGTAAAT
Source organism: uncultured Prevotella sp. (assembly GCA_964623995.1). Taxonomy (GTDB): domain Bacteria; phylum Bacteroidota; class Bacteroidia; order Bacteroidales; family Bacteroidaceae; genus Prevotella. Next base: position 10,805 of record CAZUWO010000049.1, read on the forward strand.
CAAAGCATTGACACTCTAGGCGAAATAAAACAGTTTGTAAGTCCGATGGCGGTTAGGCGTATGGGCCGATTGCTCAAGAGTGCGCTCTTGACTTCACTCCGTGCGCTCAAGGAATCGGGCATTCGGATGCCTGATGGCATAGTAACGGGCACGGCATGGGGTACAATGGAATACAGCGAGCAACTGCTACGGCAATTGCAAGAAGGCGAAGATGCACTCAAACCCACCTATTTCATGCAGAGTACCCACAACACCGTTGGCAGCATGATAGCCATACAACTGGGTTGTCATGGTTATAACATAACCTTCTCTCAGGGCGGTGAGTCCCGCGAATGGGCCTTGCGGCAAGCCAGACTGCTACTTAGGCTCGGCCGTTGCAAGTCTGTGCTCGTGGGATGCCACGATGAATCAACCGAGCTCTTTAATGTTTTCATGAGTAAGATGGGTCGTCAGGCGTTGCCGCCTGTAAACTCTGAGGTGTCGGTTCTGGCCATAAGGCATTGCTGAAGAAATGAAATAGAATTGTGATATGTGGAAAATACTACCTTTAGCCATTGTTCAGAGCGCGCTGCTTGCAGCAGGTCAGGTGTTCCTTAAATTTGCTTTGACCAAGATGAGACCCTTTAATTGGACATGGGAGTTTTGGAAAAGCCTGTTCTGTAATTGGCAATTTGCGGCCTGTGGCGCCTTTTTTCTTGCAGCATCGCTGCTGTGGATGTACATGATAAAGTCATTTCCGCTCAGCGTGGCTTATCCAATGGTGTCGCTGAGCTATGTGTTTGGCATGGTGGCGGCGATAGTTTTCTTCCATGAAGACGTTACTTTAACACGCTGGATTGGCGTGGCTTTCATCATGTTAGGTTGCTGTTTGATAGCTAAATGATTAAAAAGTAGAAGCGATGAAGAGATATTTTTATTTGCTGATATTGATGTTTCTGCCGCTGATTGCACATGCACAAAAGTTCACTGAAGCGCAAGTGCGTCAGCGAATCAATGCTGTGGCTTCGGGTATGAATACTATGACGTGCGATTTCGTCCAGACCAAGACAGTGAAGATGCTCCGCAGCAACATAGTATCACGGGGAGTGATGTATTATGGCAAGCCAAATAAGCTGCGTTGGGAGTATACCACGCCCTATAAGTACACCTTTATACTGAACGGACAGACGGTTTGGCTGAAGAATACCAAGGGTAACAGTAAGATAGATGTGGCCCAAAGCAAAGTGTTCAAAGAGATAACGCACATCATGATGAGCAGTGTGCTGGGTACGTGTGTGTCAAACAACCGCGACTTCAAGATGTCATTGCAGGGCAATGGCAACAGTTGGAGGGCCGTAATGGTGCCCCGTAAGAATCCCATGAAGCAGATGTTCAGCTCCATAACGGTATATTTCGACATGCAAAAGTCTATGGTTACCGCCGTCAGAATGGTGGAAAAGAACGGCGATACCACCAACATCAAGCTTACAAACGTAAAAGTCAACACTCCTGTAAATGCAAAAGTTTTTAGTATTCATTAGTCTGTTTCTGGCTTCTATCACCTCTATCGGGGCGCAAGAGCTTCAGCCCTATCCCGCGAATGATGGCGATAGGGCCGAGTATAGAGCCATGATTGAGATGAAGAAGGGCTACTTGAGCGGCGTCTGTTTGCTGGTAAACGACGATGGAAGCATAAAAGGAGCTGTGATAAATGAGTTTGGCATCACTGCCATAGACTTCATTTATTCTATTGAAAAGGACAAGGTGAAACTCAATACCGTTGCTTCCATGCTCGACAAGTGGTACATTCGTAAGGTGCTAGCTCGAGATCTGAGAGAACTATTGCACAATCTGCGCAGTGGAGAAGGCCAATATACTGACCGGAAGTACGGTATAAGCTATACGCTATCACCACTTCAAGAAAACAATAACATAGATGGAGAACAGCCCGATATACAGAATTGAGCAGCAGTACACAGAGGACGGACACGACGTGTTTCGTATTCGGCTCGACGAGGACAATGTGATTTATAAGGCGCATTTTCCAAACAATCCAATCACTCCTGGGGTAATAACCGTTGATATTGCCTGCCGGCTGTTAGGAAAGCTAACCAACCGGCAACTCGAAATATCGGAAGTCAAGAACGCTAAGTTTCTAAATGTACTCTCGCCCCTTAGCCATCCTGAGGTGGAATATGTGTTTCGGTTGGTTGAAAATGTCGATAATGGAGTTAGAACACAGGTAGAGGTGAGAGGGAAAGAGTTGATTTTCTCAACCATTTCTTTTATTGCTAATGAAGAAGAATACTGACATAGCCTACGTACGTGCCACTTTGCGAGCCAGAGGAATATGCGTCGTGATTCCCACATATAATAATGTGGGAACCATAAGCAGTGTGGTTGCGGACGTGTTGCGCTACTGTCAGGATGTGATAGTGGTGAGCGACGGAAGCAATGACGGCACAACAGAGACGCTCAAAGCCATGTCTGGTATAGACCTTGTGGCTTATAAGGGCAATCGTGGCAAAGGTTATGCTTTGAAAAAAGGCTTCATCAGGGCTCAGGAGCGTGGCTTTGCCTACGCCATAACTATGGATGCTGACGGTCAACACTTTGCTAAGGACATTCCTTTATTCCTTGAGGCCAACCAGAAGTGGCCCGGATGCATCGTGTTAGGAAATAGACGGCTGGACGGAGCTGAGAGATCTAAAGGCAGTAGCTTTGCCAATAAGTTCTCTAACTTCTGGTTTGCCGTGCAGACAGGGCATGCCGTACCTGACACTCAGACCGGTTTCCGCCTCTATCCACTACGCAAACTCAGTGGCTACCGGCTTATAACGTCACGCTATGAGGCCGAACTCGAACTGTTGGTATTTGCCTCTTGGGCCGGCGTGGCAATACATTCAGTACCTGTTGACGTATATTATCCGCCCCGAGAACAGCGGGTCAGTCACTTCAGACCAAAGAAAGACTTTATCCGAATCAGTATTCTCAACACGCTTCTTTGCTTCCTTGCCGTGATCTATGGGCTGCCCCGTTTTCTCATTCGCAAGGGAGCCATGCTCGCTCGTACTCTTTTTGCTTTGCTGTTCTTCCTCTTTTTCATGCTGATTATAGTAACACCGGCCGTTTGGATATATGTGAAAGCGGGGCGGATGAACGAAAAGAAGAAATGGAAACTGCATTTGCTGATATACCATGCGGCAAGAATAGCAACCTTAAGGATTGGTATCCCCGGGGCAAAGTACCGATACAATGTCAGCAGTGAGGCTGATTTCAACATACCTTCGGTCATAATCTGCAACCATCAGTCCCATCTTGACTTGCTGTATTTGCTTTCTCTATCGCCCAAGATGGTGTTTCTCACCAACGATTGGGTATGGAATAACCCCTTTTATGGCTTTCTCATACGTCACGCTGAGTACTATCCGGCATCACGAGGCATAGAAAATCTGATGCCAAACTTCCGTTCACTTGTGCAAAGGGGCTACAGTCTGGCAATATTTCCGGAGGGGACTCGCTCTAAAGACTGCCGTATCGGCCGCTTCCACCAAGGAGCTTTCTTCGTGGCAAGTCAACTACAAGTGCCTATTCTGCCTGTCTTCCTCTACGGAACTGGTCGGGTTTTTAGGAAGAAAACTTACCATCTGGCCAAGAGTCCGGTGTATATGGAGGTAGGAAAGACCATAACTCAAGATGAATTACGGCCCGTTGGCGACGTGATAAGGCAGACTCGACATTTCCATCACATTTATTTAAAGCATTTCGAGGATATATCCAACAAGATAGAACAGGAAGTCTGAGGATGAATTAATAATAAACTCGAGTAATAAAAATATTAACTACAGCATGCGAAGTAAGGTGATTCTGCTTATATTCATGGTCATAGCGGCCGCCGAAAGTTTCTGCCAAGTGAATATTTGGGATGGAACTGCGGTGCGACATAAGGTGGAACTGACCCCTTATATTGCAACAGGGCAGGGCAATGCCGCCATTATCGTGTGTCCTGGGGGCAGCTATTTTTGGCATGACATGCAACATGAAGGGGCCGAAGTGGGCCGATGGCTGCAAGCTAATGGCATTACTGCGTTTGTCTTACGATACAGAACAGCCTATGTTCCGGCTTTTATTACTCACTTTAGACTTGTCTTCCATGGCAACAGACACCCTGATGCCATCAACGATCTGCGGCAATCGCTTCGTTATGTGCGTACACATGCGGCCGAATACGGCATAGACAGCAGTAGGATAGGTGTGATGGGATTCTCTGCTGGCGGCCATCTTGCCATGTGTTCCGTTGAGCTTCTGCCCCGTGCTGAGTGGCCTTCGTTTCTTGTTCCCATATATCCTGTAGTTACAATGAGCGCCCCTTGCGTGCACAAACGGTCGCGACGGGGTTTGCTAGGCGATAGTAGGGAGCATAATAAGAGACTGCAAGACTCTCTGTCAATGGAACTTCATGTGCCCGAAAGTTGCCCTCCGGTGTTCCTCGTCAACTGTTATGACGATCCGATAGTGCACTACCACAACGCTGAGCTGCTAGATTCTGCCCTTACAGCCAAAGGAATAACTCACCGCTACATACAATACAAGACCGGCGGACATGGCTTCGGAGCCTCAGAAGCCAAAGGCTCTGAGGAGTGCAGGCAATGGAGAAAGGAATTCTTAAACTGGTTTAAGAGGCTGAAATTATGATGAATTAATGAATGATGTTGGGCGTATACTCAAATCATATTATAAATAAGGTAACAGTGAATGACTAAGTTTATCCTGCGATTATACGATTGGCTGCATTGCCGGCGACGCTTTTCAGTGTTGCTGTTGTTGCTTTCAACGGCTCTTCTTGGCTGTATGGTGTTGCATATCCACTACAAGGAGGACATAACAGACTTCCTTCCGCTTAGCAATCGCGATCAAGATGCCATGCGAATATACCAAAACATATCGGGAGCAAACCGTATAATTGCGCTTATAGGACTGAAAGACACAACCCAAACCGACCCCGACAGAATAGTCGAGGCCGTAGATGCATTTGCCAACCAACTCTATAATAATAGCGGAATAGATCGCAACAACATCGTCAGTCAGATGGATTTAGACAGGGCAAGCAATGCTACCGACTTCGTTTATGCCAATATTCCATACTTCTTGACCACTGCTGATTATGCCAGAATGGACAGTCTGTTGGCTGATGACAATTATATCACGGCTCAGCTCCATAACGACAAGCAAATGCTGCTGTTTCCTTCGGGTGGTCTGCTTACTGACAACATAGGACGAGACCCTCTCAATCTGTTCACCCCTGTGGTACAAAGGCTATCCGGAGTAAATGCCTCGGCCAATTATGAATTGTACGACGGCTACATTTTCATGCCCGATATGAAGCGTGCCATCGCAGTAATCAACTCTCCATACGGTTCGAGTGAGACTGAGCACAACGGTGAATTGGTGGATAGAATAAGAAGTGCGGCCAAGAAAGTGGAACAAAACATCTCCGGCATATCAATAACTCTGACCGGCGGACCGGTAATAGCCGTTGGCAATTCCACTCAAATCAAGACCGACAGCACCCTATCTGTAGCGATAGCCGTGGTGCTAATACTGTTGCTTTTGGCCTTTACCATACGCAATTGGTGGAACATTCTGCTCATTGCAGTATCGATAGCGTGGGGGTGGCTGTTTGCCATTGCCGGCCTTTCACTTGTGCACAACGACATATCCTTGATAGTAATAGGCATCTCTTCTGTAATTCTTGGCATTGCAATCAACTATCCTCTACACCTGATAGCGCACCTAACCCACACGCCCGACATAAGAAAAGCTTTGCGGGAGATTATTATGCCGTTGCTGATAGGCAACATCACCACCATCGGAGCATTCCTTGCACTCGTTCCTTTGCGCTCAATTGCCCTGCGCGACCTTGGTCTCTTTGCTGCGTTTCTGCTCATGGGAACAATAGTTTTCGTATTTGTCTTCCTGCCGCAGTTAGTCCGTAAGACCACGGTACGGTCCCAACCGGTGCTCAACAAGATAAGTAACGTGCGCACTGATCGTCGTCCTTGGGTTATAATAGTGGTGGCTTTACTCACTATTGTGTTTGGATTCTTCAGTACAAGGACTGTTTTCGACACCAATTTATCCCACATCAACTATCTCTCAGCTGAGCAACAGGCCGACCTTGACTATCTTTTCGGCCAGCAGAAACAGCATGACGATAAGAAGGAAATATATGTTGTGTCAACCGGAAAGACACTTAATGGGGCCTTTGAGTCGTATGGTGAGGTTGGCAAGAAGCTTTCATTGCTGCGCCGTAATGAGCCTTCGGCCCGGGTGAGTGGCTGTGGCCAGTTTGTGTTCTCGGCCAAGGAGCAACGCAGCAGACTTGCCATGTGGAATGAATTTGTGGGCAAACACAAGCAGCAACTTATGGTTTTGCTCCCTGAACAGGCCGCTAAAGCTGGCTTTGCTGGTAACTCCTTCAGCGATTTTCATGCCATTCTGCAACGTCAATACACTTTCCGGCAGGCCGATTATTTCTCCTCTTTCCTCAAGTCTGCATTTCCTTCAAGTGTTATTTACGACAAAAATACGCACACTTACAACGTGATTGACGTGGTGTCTGTACCGTCTGAGCGGTTGAAACCGGCACTTCAGGCTGCTGCTCATGGCATAGACGATGCCAGTCACTATCATTTCGAGATAGGAAAGCTCAACAGTGCGCTGGCCAGCAGCCTATCCGATAATTTCAATTACATAGGTTTTGCGTGCGGTTTCATTGTTTTCTTCTTCCTTTGGTTCTCTATGGGCAACATCGAACTGGCCATTCTGTCGTTCCTTCCCATGGCTGTCAGCTGGGTTTGGATATTGGGACTTATGGGCATGCTGCATATAGACTTCAATATTGTCAACATAATTCTGGCCACATTCATATTCGGTCAGGGCGACGACTATACGATATTCATCACCGAAGGCTGCCAGTATGAGTACACTTACGGCAAGAAGATGCTTGCATCCTATAAGAACAGCATCATAATATCGGCCCTTATCATGTTCTTTGGCATAGGTTCGCTCATCATAGCCAAGCATCCGGCACTCCATTCACTGGCCGTTGTCACCATTATAGGCATGTTCTCAGTTGTGCTTATGGCCATGATTCTGCCCCCGTTCATATTCCAATGGATTGTGGGCAGGCATGGAGAACTGCGTAACAGGCCGTTAACATTGAAGAATTTGCTAAGGCCAAGCCTCCGGAAAGAGCAATGCGAGAGTGGCCGTGAACTGGAATATTATAGTGATTACGTCAGGTCAGTATATTATTATTGTGGAGTTGATATTGTGAAAACTGTGAAACGGTCGCTCGCAGACTATGAACATACGACTAAAAGCACTACCGCCGGAACCCAAACCACCATTATCGTGGCACCTGGCAGCTATGGTTCGGTAGCTCTTATGGCAGCTTTGATGCATCCGGAAGCCACTATTGTGGCCCAAACGGCTGATGAAGACGACCTTTCCGTGTGTAGGACCATGGCATGTAGGGTGGCCAAAAACATTAAAATAGTAGAACCATCATGATGCAAAGCAAGCTTTTCCGACCATTAATAATAGTAGTTCTTATGACTGTTGTCGTTGCATCCGTAGGTCAAAAAGTTGAACCTGTGGTGGTCAACAGCGACAAATCGGTTACCATAACAGCCTCATTCCCCAATGTTGGCGAAGTTATCATCAAGGGGTCGCTATTGCCCATGACTCGCAAGTTCCGTACTCCGGCCGGCGTTTTCGGCAAAAAGGGAAAGGTGGAGATGACTAATACGGGCTCGGGGCTGTGGAGTTACACCTCGTTGCCACTCGAACCGGAAATCTATACCTACAACTTCGAAATAGAAGACAAGGACACTTTCGACGTAGGCAACCCGCTTCGTGTGCGAGATGGCAGTACCATGCTCAACTATTTCATAATCCGCGGAGGCATTGTTGAGGACTATGTGTATCACGATAATGTACCAAGGGGTAAGGTAAACTTGGTATGGTATAAGTCGTCTGTTGAGGGATTGCCCCGTCGAAGAATGGCTGTTTACACGCCGTATGGCTATTCTGCGGCAAGGAAGTACCCTGTTCTGTACCTGCTTCATGGCACCGGAGGCGACGAAAGGTCGTGGTTGGAGTGTGGAAGGGCAGCTCAGATACTTGACAACCTTATCTTCAGCCGCCGGTGTGAGCCAATGATAGTGGTCATGACCAACGAAATAGCCGACCGTGCGGCCACTCCGGGCGAAGACCCTTATAACAACAAGCCCGCCGAAGGTGCGGCTGTAGAGTCTATGTTGGGCATAACAGAACGCGCTTTCGTGCCCGACGTGGTGTCGTACGTTGATAATCACTATTCCACTCTTGCCGATAAGGACCACAGAGCCATAGCAGGGCTGTCGCTTGGAGGGCTTCATGCCATTTTCATCACGGCCAATCGGCCCGACTGTTTCGGTTATATTGGCCTCTTCTCGGCTCAAACCACCAACCAGTTGGGCAACACCAAGCGCATAGGACAGCTGGAGCGTTTGGCCAATAGTGCCCATCAGCTTAAGCAACTCATACCCTCTCTCGGTCTCGGCAAGGTGGGACGGCTGCTTGGAAACATAAATCAGGGTCACTTAGACATGTATGACAGCATTGACGTTAAACTGAAACGGCAGTTCCAAAATCCGCCACGGCTCTATTATATAGCATGTGGCAAGGACGATTTCGTTAAGAAACTGAACGACGACTTTCGCAACAAGCTCGACGTGGCCCATCTTCCGTATTACTATAACGAAACAGACGGAGGCCACACTTGGGCCAATTGGCGCAAGTATTTGGTGGATTTTCTGCCAAGATTATTCAGAAAAAAAGTTAAAGAACAATAAAACCAAATGAAGGAAGAAATAAGAAAAATGATTGAGTACATACTTCCTCTTGTCGATTTCTATTCAGATTTA
>CAZUWO010000050.1:0-19430 GCA_964623995.1 uncultured Prevotella sp.
CGCCGTCCTCCAATCGGCTGTCCGTCTTGGAGTATTCTTTCACGCTTGCAGGTTTTAACAGTGCCTCTCTCCAACCACGAGTGAGCGTAACGCCATACTTTTCGTATAAATCACGATATTCGGTGTCCGCTTCGTTATCAAATTTAATATATGCTTGTCCTTTCATATTTTTGCAATTTTAAGCGTTTTCTCTTTGTAGTCGATACATCTCCTGTATGGTCGATAATATCTCACCTATTGGGCGGGTATTTGTCTCTATTCGGGTTATTTGCGTTAAGCCTTGTTCTTGAATGTCACGCATTACACTGATGTCCGATTGCATTTGTAAGGTTGAAGCCCTTATCTGCCCCGTATCGACTTGGATAAGCTGTCGCACTTGGTTGCCTTGCTCCAAGGAAATGTTCCTTGCAGTCGCCAAGTTCACAAGCAGGTTGGCTTGGTCGTATGTAATAGAAGACACTCCCTTCGAAGTTGCGTTCTGCGAGTACTCACCCGTGTTCTGAATTATACCCATGTCACGAAGCTGCTCTATCTGCGACTGAGCGTCTTCGACATAACTAGTGTATTGCGCCTTTAAAGCGTCAAGGGCTTTCTTATAATCGCTATCCGTTATAAAGGTTCCATTTCTTTTCGCTGTTTCCTTCTCTTTGTCGGTGCCGTTTACAGAAATGTTATATTTATTATTAAGCTCAGCAAGTTGCTCATACCACCCTTCTAACTGCTCTTTGAATTGAGAGCCGACAATATTGTTGACGACCATCTTGTTCACCATCTTCTGCCAATTGTCGGCAATCTCATCGAACACGTCTTGTGAGCCGCTTGCAAGGTCGTTGAGTGAATCAAGAAAGTCATCAAAGACATTTTCTTTTGTGGTGGTCGTCAGAGTTTCGTTAAGTTGGTCGATGATTTCCTCTAATTTGCCTGCTTGGTCTATATAGTCATCAAGTTTATCACCCAAACGGCCACCGTAGCCGCCCTTGCCAGTGTCAAGGATGCGTTGCCAAATCCCAGCATTGGAACGCAGCACCTTCATCTGCTCAGGTGACAAATCGAACAAGTTTCCCGTCCATTTATCGTCTAAACCATTTACCTTAAACTGGTTGTTTAGACTTTCTATCTCGTTATTAGAGAATCCTCCCCAGTAGTGATTCCAAGATTTATGGTTACCGTGGTACCCAGCTTGTGTCTCTGCGATTTTCTTGTAATTCTCATTGGCTTGCTTTTGCAACTTAATAGCTTGCTCAGATGCATTAATGGCGTTAACGCCTTTAAGCTTATCGATGCTGTCTTTGAGGTCATTTATTGATTTTTCAAGGGTCTTGTTCTGCTCCGTCAAATCCTCAATGGTTTTTTTTACTTCTTTGGCATTACTGCCAGTAAGCCATCCACTGTTCAATCCGACCATGGCACCGAGACCTTCAACAATCCCTAACACCAATTCGCCAATGTCTTTAACAACATGAATTATAATAGTCGGTAGTTCCTCCAGTATCGTTTCAACTGTATATGTAACTTTCTCAAACAAACCGTCAATAAATCCAGTCGGGTCATCGCCAAGTACATCCAATATTTGAAGTATTGCGCCGGCAATGCCAGCGATTTTACTTCCCAACTCCCCTAAAGACTTCCCAACACCGTCTGCACCCTTACCAAGAGAGGTGACAAGTTTCGATATCCCATTAGCAAATCCATACAAAGAACCGCTGCTCATTTCAGAGATATAAGAAGAGAAGTTCTTCAATCCGTTTGCAGCCTTCGTTGTGCTGTCAGTCAAATCTTGACGTGCCTTATCGGATTTATCCTTTGCGTTGTTTTGGTCTTCCTCTGTTGAAGTCACCTTGTCCTTTGCAATCTCTACGGCTTTTTTCGCCATCACCTTGTCTAAGTCGGTTGTGGCAATTTTTAACCAACTCTCAGCAAATTCGAGCTCTTCGACGGCTTTTGTATGAGCATCGGTTTTCTCCTTCAACTCACGTACCGATTGCTGATAAGCCCTTGTCTCTTTGGCAATTCGTCCCCAAATACCAAAGTTGAAGGCCGAAGTGGAGTTGCCGCCCGTCTCATTCAACAGTTGCGTCCGCAAATCGGTGTAAGACTTCTTACTTTCAGGTGAGAGCTTCTTGAACTCGTCAGTTTTTATATAGTCCTCAACTTGCTTTAAAGTCTCCTTTGCAATGTCTGACAGCACATTGCCTACACCCTCGAAAGCAGTCCCCCAATCAATGTTCATTGCGAGGTTTTGAGCATCGGCCTTTGCTAAGGATTTCTCCTTCTCTTTTTGGAGAGACTTTCGTTGATTCTCGTCCTCGGCCTTTGCTATCTTGTCATCATATTCTTTCGCAATGGCGTACTTCTGCTCTTGGACAGTACCATACTCTTTGAGATAATCGTATAGATATTGCAACCGTTGACGTTCGGCCTCCTTGTCATCGTCAAGTTGACGGCTGACAGTAAGTCGCATGAGTTCTTGGTAACTCTTGCGGATATTGATTACATCGGATGTTTTCTCAATATTCTCAGCCTCTTTGTCATAGTCCCATACGAGAGAAGCCTGTCCCTTGGCCTTGCGGATGGCATTTTGCGCATCAAACTCGGTCTTTACGCGTTTCAGCTCTGCGGCAACGGATGCTTCCTCTTGCGCCTTTAACAGTGTAAGCTCCTTTTCCTGTTGACGCTTACGCTCCGCTTGGGTCTTAGCAAAGCCATCTTGCATGGCAGAAATACGGGCGTCGGCAATCTTCTCTTCTATATTTTTGTATGCCTTCTCTCTTTCTTGGTCGTTGTTGTAGAGGGTTTCATTGTATTTCCCTTGTGCAGCCTTTGTCTGCTCGTTTTGTCTCGATTTTTTCTTTGCATCATTCTTTGCGGCTTTATCCGCAGACTTCTCCTGCCGTTCGAGAGAACGGCGAGCCGCTTCTTCTTGACGGACTAGCATGCGTGTGGAGGCTGCACGCTGGGCTTCCGTGCGAAGGATATTAACACTCAACTCCCTCTCCTTGGCAATATCTTGTAAGGAGTTGGTATGAAGTTTCATGCGTTGCTGTTGGTATGAAAGCATCTTTTTCTGCGCATCAATAATACCGTCATATTTCTGTCTTTGCAACGCTTTCGTCTCTTCAATAAGGGCTATCTTCTCCTTGCCTGTGAGCTGATATATTTTCTCTCTGTTTTCCGCAATCTTAATATCAAGTTCAGCTTGTTTTTTTTTTGCTTTACTAATATCAATTTCAGCTGCTTTTTGCTTTGCGGCGAGGTCAGACATCTTATTGGCCGTAACAATACCCGATGATAATTTCTGAGACATCTTATCGTATGTGCCACTAGAAAAGAAGTCTTTTACTGTTCCAAAAATGCCAACGGCTCCTGTGATGGTTGTCTTTATGGCATTGACAACTGTATTTCCTGCATTTGTAATACCGTCCCATGTCTTTTTGATACCTGATGTGAAAGTGTCCCAATTTAAGGTAAAGATACCTTTAAGAGCTGTTCCTATTCCATCAATGATTCCAAATACAGCCTTACCTGCCGATGTGAACGTATTTACAAGATTCTTACCAAAATCACGGAGAGGCCCGTTTGCATCAGTAAAGCAATGATACAAGAATCCGCCAAAGGTGACGACAATATCCGTAATTGTCGACATCAACGAGCCGAAGAAGGCCATGAGCTTAATGTATACCTTTTGACCTTCTGCGGATTTTGTCATCCATGTATGCACAGCCTTCAAACCGAGGACGATGGCAGCTATTACCGCACCGATAGGCGTGGCGCACATTCCCCATAAGGCTTTTGTCACTGTCTTGATACCCGTCAGCGCACCTCCCAAAGGTATGCCGAGACCACCGATAGCTTTTGTAAGGTTGCCGACATTCTCTTGTAACTTGCCATTGGCAGTAATAACGCTTACCGCACCATTCTTAAAGTCCTCCATGCCTGCCTTGACCTGCGAGAACTCTGCGGTGAAACGCTGTCCGAAGCCACTACTGCTTATCTTATCGCCTAACTCAGTGAAGGGAGCGGTTACTTTACCCTTTAGCTCACTGCCAAATTCAGATACCTTTTCCTTCAACTCGGAAAGTTGATTGCGAAGGCTGCCGACAAAGGTTTCTTCATTCTTCTGCTTGATAGCGTCTTGGAGTACAGATATTTTCTCATTGGTATCGTCAATCTCCTTGTTGAGGTCGGAGAGTTTCTGCTTCTGCGTATCGCCCAATGGCTTCCCGTTGAACTTATCCGCTTCGGCTTCAAGGTCTTGCAACTTGGACTTGCTATCGTCAAGTTGCGTGCGAAGGTCTTGTAAGGAAGTGCTATCCACATCTACAGAGAACTTCTGTTCCTGTGGTTCGGTAGGAATGATAGTCTCACCGCCTTGTATCTGCTTTGCAGCGTCAAGCAGAATATTGTATTCCTTTAAATCATTGTTGAGAGTCTGCTGTTTTTGCTGCCATCCTTCTATCTGCATTTGGAGGTCAGCAATTTTCTGTTGTGCCTTTTCGATGAGGCTGTTATAATAGTTCGTTCCTTGCCCTGTGGCATCTTCTTCGGGTGAGAGGTTTGCAAGAGACTCCTTATAGGCATCTATCTTTGCTTGCTGCTTCTCAATGGCAGATGTCGCATCAGATATTTTCTTGGAGAAGTCTGTGTTGTCAAGGGTAGACTGAATATCCTTGATGGCTTCCTCATACATCTTTATATCATTGCGTAGCTCCTTGGAGTTTTCGGATTGCATACGCTCTATCTCGGCACGACCACTTGCAACGGATATATACTCTTGGAGTGATGATGTAAGGTTTTTGGTAGCCTCAACATTGGCATTCTCCGCTTGTGCATTGGCAGTTGCTGCGGCTGCGTTTGCGATATGGGCTGCGGCTTCCGCTCCTGTTGCCGTGGCTGCTGCGGTGGCAGACGCACCAACTTCCATGTTGCTAACTGCCTGTGGCGGAACTTGCAAGGGAGGATGTGCTCAGAGCCTCATAAACGCTGTTAGCCTTCCCCATGACATCAGAGATGTTGGAGTAGGATTTTGCCAGGTCGTTCACGTCCTCTTGTGCAAGTCGAAGCGCAGTCTGCTGCGCTTCGACTTGCTTGGTTATCTCACCATAGGTAGAGGAACTTTGCGGAGTATTGGCAAGTTCTGCGTTCAGCTTGCTAATAGAGGATTGGTAGTCATCGACGTGCTGCTGAGCGAGCTTAATCATACTCGGCACATCCTCCATGCCTTTTTTCGCCTCGTCCATAGCCTCCTTCAAAATAACCATGGCCTGTTGTGTCTTGGTGGATATATCACCATCAGACTTCGCAATGTCATTTAGAGCCTTGGTCATTCGCTCGCTGAGTGCATCAGTTTCTACTCCTACCTGTTGAAGGATACTACATAAATTGTCTATTGTAGATTGAATGTCCGATATATCCATCTGTCCGGATATACCAAGGACGTTTTCTGATTCTGCCATAATATACAAATTTTGAAATAACAGGGCAAAGATAGGAGATAAAGGCTTATTGGGTAATATAGTATTTACGGTTTAAGTAAACAAAAACATATTGCCTTTGTTTACTCATAAAATACTTACAAATTATATTATTCCACTCTTATGTGTAAATTTGTATTTGCTGTCATTGATTTTGAGAGAAAAATGATAATAAGTAATAAGAGAAGAAATATCAAACAGCCCGACGAGAGGCGCGCGATTCGCCAGCACTTCCGTCCGATGGGCGAGCGCAGACGCAAGGCGAAGATGGCCTTTGAGACTGAGGACGATGCATGGGAGTTTATAAAGTCTCATTGCTTGCAGGATTATACAGTTTATCAGTGTGAGTTTTGTTCTAAATTTCATATCGGTAGTATTATTAGTAAATGTCTAAGAAATGGGGAACCCAAGTGACAAATGGATAAAAGCGCGGAGGACGGAACTTGCCACGAAGGCAACCTCAGCCGAGGATGCTGCCTATTGCAACCTCCACAGACTTGGCTACACCGCTGTCCGCCAGAAACCTATATGGACGGGGCGTAAGATGTACTTTGCCGACCTTTACGTGCCAAGGCTGAACCTCATCATCGAATGCGATGGAGGCTACCATTATACAACACGGCAGAAAAGGCTCGACGGCAATCGCAGCTGTGGGCTTCGGAGGCTTGGCTACCATGTCGTGAGGCTATCCAACCGTGATGCAAGGGATATTCGTAAGGTTAAAGCTAAAATCGTTTTAATACTAAGAAGGAAAAGCTAAAGAAGTGAAAATAAGAGAATATTTTCACGTCAAGGCTTGCGTGTATGAGATAAAAGGGTTAACTTTGCGGTAGAAAACTTAACAAGCAAAGAAGATACGACAATGAAAGCTACAGCATTAAAAAGCATTTTGCACGAGGTTCTACAAATGGACTCGGACCTCGAAGGTGTAATCAGAACGAATAGTGGCAAGGAGTTTACCTTCAATGTAGGCGACAACGAGGACTTAATACTCGAATGTGTCGGGGTTGAAGGTATTCTCCAAATCTTTTGCTTGCACGGAGTTCCCGCTTGGATTGACATCAACGAGATAGAAGCGATATGCATTTAACCATAAACATAGGAGATACGACAATGGAGATTTATGTTGTTTGTGAATTGAAAAATTTTGCGCAAATGTTTCATCAGGCTATTTGGCGCAAGTGCAATGTCATGAGGACTTATGCTTCCGCTGCCGAGGCGGGCAAATATCACAACCTTAAAAATTGCTGTTACGAGCATCGTAAGGGTGGTGAGGTTGTGGCACGCTTTAATAATGCGAAAATCGACGAATACGGGCGTAGGTATAACTAAACAATTACGACATGATAGATAAAGAGTATTTGGGGTATTGCAACCCCAAGAATTGGGACAAGGATACTTGGGTAGGTGGAATGATGGTCTTGGCATGTATGGCCGTATCCTGCTTTGTTATAGTAATTTTTCACTAAAAAACTTAACAGATACAACAATGGAATCAAAGACTGACAACAAGAACACGAAGGAGAACGCACGTAAGTGGATTGAAGAAGGTAAGCCATGCGTTTACCGCTACGGTTGGGGTTGGAAAGGCGCAGGTGCCAGACCAATCACGAAGGAGCGTGCATTGAAACTTCTGCCTAGCTATTCTTTCGGCAAGGGCTTTTATGAGCTGTCTTTCACGCACGACAAGAACGGGCAGGAAGTATTGGATTTCAATGAGCTCAGTGAGAACGACATGTGGTAATCAAAAGTTTCACCTTTAAAAATTAACAACAATGGAAGTCAAGCAGACAGTAACAGTATTCAGTATTCCAAAGACTGACGTAACAGAAGTGAAGAACGCCGTTTTCTTCCGCTTCGGCAATGAGAAGTGTTCTGAGCCGAAGAACAAGGTCGAGATAACCGACAATCCCGATAATGAATCGGAATTCTTGGTGTTCATTTGGACTTGGGTGTTCCGCAAGGTCATCACCTTTGTAGCTAACGCCAATGTGGTCGGTCAGTTCGTTGTGAGCAAAAATTTTTCGGAAACAGAGCTGCTCCACGAAATGGAAGAAAGTAATTCCCTTAAAGAAAGCTAAAAGGGTGAACATTAATTTGCATCTTCGAAACCAATAGATTAACTTTGCACTAACAAACTTAACAAAGAAGATGCGACAATGGAAACAGCAAAGTACGACTACAGCAACGAGAAGAGGTTTCAAGGAATATTCAACCTCAAGGAACGCCCCGAGCGTTTCACCAACAAGAAGTTCGCTTGCAAGCATGCTATGGCAAACGAGTACCACAGAATGCTCGCAGTCCTTGTGGTCGACGAGAACCCAACCAACTTGATAGAAGGCTACTACGTAGTAAGATTCAATGACGCTGAGAAGGTGGTCGAGGACACAGACGGAGCAATTCAGATGCTTGGAGCTTGGGAAGTTTGGAACGAGGCATCAAAGAACTAAGACAAGGGTAACGGAGGCTACCAACCTCCACAAAACAGATACAACAATGATATTACCGAATTTCGGCGAACAGCCAACAGAAACAATTGAAGCAACCCCAGTACGGACTGAGGAAGTAGAAACAGCAACAGAAAATCAGTTCTTGGACTTTTCGAAGCACAAGGTTCAGCCTATCACCCTCGAACAGCTCAAGAGCTCCAACCTTGAGAACAGAGGTGACGACCGTGAGTGCCCTCATGGAATCTACCACTGCGTTCTTATCGAGCAGCTCCTTGACATGTGCGAAAAGCACGGCTACACCACGGAGGTACAGAGTTTGTTTGCTACTAACAACAGAGACAAGCAAGCCAACGGTACTTCGGTCTATCCCGAATTGGAGGCAGTCTACGGCGAGCGTGCTGTCAAGGCTACTACCCTTCGCAGAGTTTTCGCCAACATCCGCATTAAGAACTTCGATGATGACGAACTGACCACCAACCTTGCCGTTAGCTACACACAGAGAGGCATTCAAGTTGGCTTCGGTAGCATGGTCAAGGTTTGCACCAATCAGAACATGATGGGCAAAGGGTGCTTCGCAAGCGACTACTCAACACACAACCGCTACGCCAACGACCCTTACAAGACCGACCTTAAGGGCATCTTCGCAAAGGTCGAGACTTGGTTGACGGACACTGAGCATATCGTTATTACCGACCGTGAGGAAATAGAGAAGATGAAGCAAGCTGTTATCTCCGCTGACGACCTCTACAAAATCCTCGGACTGCTGTTCACGATAAGGGTACAGACTGACACCGACATCAAGCGGATTAAGTACAAGGGCGATGTCTACCCTTTGAATCAATCGCAGCTCGTGAAGTTCGACACCGACCTTCTCTGTCAGCAGAAGGACAAGGGGCAGATAACGGCATGGGATTTCTACAACGCTGCGACAAACCTCTACAAGCCAACGGATTGTGAGCAAAATAATATTATGCCGCAGAACCTCTCAATGATGCGGTTCATTAAGAAATATCATATTTACGAAACAGCCAACGTGTAAGGCTAAACTCCGGAGGTCGGTCAACTACTCGGCTGACCTTCGGAAAAGCCCACAGTAGGCAAAAATAAGGCAAGAAATGGAAAAAGAAACTTTAAAAGAAGAGGATTGGAAGAGCATGCTTCCAATATCTAACTTTCCAAAAGAGAAACGCATAATTATCAGTTCTGAGATGGCTGGTTGGATGTTTAAAAATCGGAATCCAGACGAAAATTATGCAAAAGCACACGGTTTTAAGAATAGACCTTTTGTGCGGACTCACGGTCTAGACTTGATGAATGAAATGCTTGCAAACACATTCAATCCGATAAACGGGAGCAACCCTATAGTACTCAACACAGAGGGTATGATATTGGACGGACAACATCGTTTGTGGGCAATGTGGAAATCACATAGAGACTATACACTCTTGGTCTCTTATGGTCAGCCAAACAGTGCCATGCTAACAATCGATACGAACATGAGAGGGCGGACAAACGGGGACATTCTAAACATTTCGTGTATACCAAATGCTAACAGTGTTGCAGCGGCAATACAAAGTCTAATGAGATTCCGTGGAGGACTCTTAGCTTTCTCTTCAAACAGATACGCACGAGGTGGCAATACTCCTACCGCAAAAGGACACAGAGCTTCATCCTCGTTTGTTCTTGACTTTTACCTTCAGAATTCGGACTTGGTTCAACAAGCCGTAAATCTCTCTAAGAGATGGTACTCCCATCGGAAGAGATATATCCGAATGAAGGAGCTATCAGGTATGTATCTTTATCTTATTCTTGACAAGAAACACTCCTCGAAGCAAGTAAAGGATTTTTTCGAGAGCGTCTACTTCAGCGAACCTTCGATTAATGTTTGCCGTCTGTTAAACGACTACCTTTACAAGGATTCTGACGTAGACAACAGAAATCCTGACACTAGTTCTACAAGACAGGCATATATTTCAAAAGCATGGAATTACTATGCAAGCGGACGGGGGGGGGGGATAGTATAAAAGTTCTGCGGTACAACAAAGAAAAAGAAGGGTTCATACAGCTCATCTGACTTAAGGATAGCTTAACTGAAATATCCGAATGTTTATATTATGTCAGTCTATATTACAAATCTCTTATCCGACTTCACTCGGAAGGTAACTCCTCCACTGTTGGCAGCAGCCTCGGTGGAGGACGGCAAGCAACTCGATGTCGCTCTGCTGATAACAGGAACGGCGATGGCGTTGGATTCCATCTTCACAGCCGTAGAGAAAGAAGGCAACGGTCAAGGCATCACCAAGAAGGAGTGCGTTGACGAGCTCATAGAAACTTTAAGAAACCACATAAACGAATAAAAAAAATGGCAAATTTAAGCATTGACATCAATTTAATGAAACTATCACGTGTGGGGGTGGCAAGCATTCACGGAGTGAAGTGTGTTGTTATCCCTGTTGAAGAAAACGACATCTACGTCGGCGTTGACGAGCAGAACAAAGCGAAATCAGCACATCTGCATTTGTCGGCATGGGAAAACAAGAACGGGGTAAGTCAGTACGGCGACACCCACTACATTAAGAAAAGCTTCAGCAAGGAGTTCCGCGAGGCTCACCCAGATGAAGCAAAAGACACACCTATTATAGGCAATGCAAAGCCGATACAGGCGCAAGGGAACGGCGTATTAACCGTGGCTGCGCCAAGTGTTGACAATGGTCTTGGCGACGACGATAATTTACCATTCTAAAGATAATAACTATGAGAACAAAATCAGGAAGTTTTTTTGAAGTTGGTGTCCGTTACGACAAGACAATGGAGGACGGACAACAGAAGAAAGTAACCGAACGGTACGTCATTGACGCACTCAGCTTCACGGAGGCAGAGGAACGGATAGCAAATGAAATGTCGCACTATATCAGTGGCGAGTACGAGATTAAGTCCGAGGTTCCTGCCGCCTACGGAGAGATATTCCTTACCGACAATCCAAAAGCAGACAAATACTACAAGGTCAAGGTCGCATTCATATCCGTTGACGAGAAAAACGGAAAGGAGAAACGCAGCGTCAACACCTACCTTGTTCAAGGCTCTTCGGTTAAGAATGCGCTCGACAACACCAACGAGGTGTTCAAAGGTACTGTTATTGACTACGTGATAACGGCTATCAACGAGACGAAGATACTGGACTTCTTCGAGCATAAATCCGAAACAAAAGAGAATGCAAATGGAGACAAAGAAGAAGCAACAGCTGATTGAGCAGTTTCAAGACATTCGTATCGGAGGCGACAGCGCAAAGCGTGTGGTCGTCTCCGCTACAAGCGGTGAGATAGAAATCAAGAATCCACAAATCATCAACAACGTCCTCGACTACCTTTTAAAGGAACTCCGGGACAACGTTGCAAAGGAATTGACGGAATGCTGAAGAAATATATTTTAGTTCAAATCAAGACTACTGGGGAAGTACGAATCTTCCCCACCATCACCCAAATGTACACCTTGCTCGGTGAGGAAGCCATAGGAATAACCAAAAATAGCCTATGGAACGCACTCTCCAAGAAAAATGGAAAGTACGAGAACTCTAGGGTAAAGGTGGCTTACAAGGGGACAATGAGGCAAGTATGGAAGTAAATAACGAATATATACCAAATTGGCATCCAACAGAAGTAAGAGCTTATGACTGAGGAGCAAAAACAAAAGATTATAGAATTCTATCCTACAATGTCGGGAAGTGAAATAGGGAAGATATTAGGGTTGTCGCGCCAACATATTCATCTGTATGCAAAGAAAATGGGATTGTCGCATACAGATGAATGTTGGAGGAGAATAAAGAAAATACGTTCAGATGCAATAACCAAGGGACATACTAAAAGTTCATACGAGAAGTCGCGGAAGACACGTAGACGTACATATCGAAGAGAATTGCTCCGCCTATTGAGTGGACAACAAAAAGAAAGCAAAATAACGGTATCAATTCTATCTTATAGATGTCGACGGAGAATGACAATGTTATGCTATATGTATGATTACTTCCGCGACCCGGATATAAACAAATCGGTTGTCTATTATGATGAAAAGACACGACGCAATGGTCGTGCCGAGGCTTTTGCGGCAAAATATTACGGAGTAAAATTCATAGACGCAAATGGATAAATCTTATCTCCTTGATATAATCAGCAAAATAGAGCGTAAAAAAAAGGAAAAGCGCATTATACCAAGTGGCGTACTTCGTGATGATATCATGGCGGAAATCCATAATGAAATGCAAGAAGCTCTTGCATCCCTTTTGAGCGAAGAGAGAATTGTATATCAAAGAACGCTTAATTCTTGGATGGTATCGTTACCTAAGTGATTTTGATAATAGTCGGTAGCCCCGTCGAAGACATCGTTTTCTTACCCTGTCTCTTGCGCTTTGAAGAGTTTAATTATCTCATTGCCATGGTTGTTTCCATTTTGGAAACAACCATGGCAATCTTATCACTGTTCACTCTTGTACCATGCAGTCCCGCCACATAAGACAAAAAGCCTTGGCAGTGAATTGCAAGGTCATATTCCGCCATTAGACATTACATTAGCGACATAAAGAGTTCACCTTCGTTCCTGAATTTAGTCTTTACCTTTTTGTATTTGGGATTCCACCCTTTGTCATTGTCTCCCTCCTTATCATAATCGAAAGAGGGTATAGAACGATTCAATAGTAAGATATTGAGGTATGAGCGTCTAAATACGACCTCCTCGTAACTCATACGAAAGTACTTCATTACTCCTCCGACGACAGCCCATGGGCTGTCGTTTGGCTCGGTTCGGTCATTATCTTTGTCTGACTTAGGAAAATGATAGAGGTTAAGAAAAAATTTGCATTAAAGGTTGTGGCAATCTGCGTCAGCAATTTGTTGAAATGCTCTACTGTCAGCCTGTTGCGGAGATAACGCCCAAAGAGCCAACGCTTCCACTTTTTGCGATAGGCACATACAAGGAATACATCTTGCAATGCCATTGCATCCTTAGCATGCTTGATGAGCACCGCAATGATATTTACCTTGCCCATGTGCTGCAGGTCGTCAGCGTTGATGTCGTTGGCCGCAACTCCCATGTCGTATATTTGAGACAATGTAAGAGGCTTCAATTTTATAGGCAGCTTGCCAACCCACATCCAATGACTGCGTTCCGACAAAGTACTTGCCACTTTTTTCTTATCTTCTGTTTTCATGCTTTGCTAATTAGTTGAAATAACAAAAGGGCGACACGGCTTGGATAACCCATGCCTTGCCGCCCCTCATATTATCCTGCAATCTTTTCTTACTCAGTGTGTGTTAATTCTGATGTTAATGCCCATCTATGTCCGCTCTTAACGTTTCCTCCGGAATCGTAATTAGCGAGCTGCTTGAAGGTCAGCGAGAGGTTCGGGAAGCCACTCTTGCCGATTGTTCCTGCCTTGATGACAGTGATGTCCATCTTTGCCCACTGAAAAGTTTTTGATGGGAAATCATCAAATGCTCTAGTGACGATTTGAACTGCTTTGACAAGCTTTAGACGTTGAGTGGGCTCATTGTTCCATTTTGTAGAACTGTCCTTTGAAAATCCAAGCAAAAACTTGTACGATTCCTCTGAGAGGTCGTAGGTTTGCATGGTGAACCCCTTGGTTCCATTGTCGGAATTGAGAGTTGCGTAAATGTCGTCAGTCTCCTCGACGTTCACGTCATTGGTTGATGGCGCAGCGTCATTGAACTGAACGCTATCCTGAACGATTGCCTTGAATGCGAACGTACCCGACCCTGTAAACGCGGTAGGAAAATCGCCCGCTACTGGTTCGGCAAGGGAGACGGTACTAATACCGTATGCTGCTGTTTTTGCCATAACTTTAATTATTTTTGTGTTACTTTATTTCCTCTGTGTGGAGATTGTTGTAAATTACTTGTATTTGCAAGTTGATGAAGTAGGTATCATCGTTGTCAAGCGTCGGCCGGCTGTCGCAATAGAAGTTGTAGTAAGCCCCTTCAAGGTAAAGGTCATCGGGAAAAAGAGCGATTACCTTTCGGCATAGCTCATCGAGCCTTTTGGTGGGCACTTCACCCGATTTAAGCTTGGGCACATGGACGTTGACGTTCACGGTGCCTTCCTCTATGTCCCTGCCTTGCCCGTGAGTAAAAGGCAGGTGGTTCACGGCGATATACTCGCCATTTTCCTTCTCACCTTTCTCGTACTTGTAGGCTCGGATGCAGGCATTGTTGGATGCACTCTTTTGCACTTTTGCGTTATTAATCCGCATCACCACTTGTTCCACAGCCATATTTCCCATCATCAGAGCCATAACCTCAAATACCTTTGCTTTAACGTTACAAATCCTTTGACTTCCATTTCCTTGTCGATAGTTCCGTCTGCCTTTGCTATCCAAATGTGGTCGCCTTCCTTTGGCAACAGATGATAAAGCGACCTTTTCAGTTTCGCAACCACCTCGTATGAATAGATGAAGTCTTGTCCGTCGGCAAGGATTATCTTGTTTGCGCGACTGTTTGGAAATATTGCAGCGTTCTTTTGCTTTCCAAATGCTACCCACTCTTGCATAGGCTCTAAAGGATTTCCTTTCTCATCATACATGCCTTTCGATTGGTATTCGGCAGTTTTCTCTTTGTCGGCGATGTTGGAGATTACTCCATCCACAATGGGGAACACCGCGTCTCCTACTGCTGCATATCCTTTCTCAAAGACGAGTGCCTGTACTTTTATGGTGTCGGTGAAGTTCATGCTTTACCATACATTTACGGCTTTCAATCCGTAGTTGTCGCTGTCATCGTCAAGAACAAGCGAAGCGGACAAACCTGCGGACTGAGCCAAAGATTTCAAAGCCTTCTCAACTTTTGCCGTGTTGTAGGACTGCGACACACCTCCGATGTTCTCGTTGGTTAAAGTGAGCAGCTTTGCCAAACAGACCATGCCCGCATAGGCGACTGGTTGTATCATCTCGGCAGAATACTCATCGTCCACGCCATCGGTAACACCAAAGTGTGCCTGTGCCTTGACGAATGCAGCTTCGTATGCCTCGTCAGAGAGCGAGTACGGTTCTATTTCTGTGGCTATAGCCTCACGGTTTGTCATTACGCTTGCTAAATTTATAGAAGTCTCATGGATTTAATGCCTCAACTTGTTATCGAGAGGGAACGACTATTTATTATGAGGTCTTGTCGGTCTCAAGGATGAAGTAGTCGTTGATGCCATTGAACACAGGCTGTCCCCACATGTCATAGTCGACATGGTAGCCAGTGCTATCCTCGAAGTATCCGACAAGGTTATCATCGTGAGAAGAATAAACCTTGTTTGGACGCTCGTGGTGCAACTCTACAGGGTCTCCAATCTTCATTACGGCCACGGTCGGAGCGCACTGGAACACAACACGGTCTTCGACGGTCATATTGTAGTTAGTTCCATTGGCAAGGCGCACGAAGCGGTTCGGCTCGATGGTAATCTCAGGAAGAGAAAGACCTCCGAGGTATGTGTTCACCTGCTCCACAGAGAGCATGGGCACGGTCTGGTCTACACGCACAGTGCCGAGGTTCAGCTTGAAGGTCTTGGCGATTTGGTCGCTCTTGCACATCTTGCGGAACGTAGCCTTTGACATGCGGATGCGGAGGACATCACGTCCCTTGCTCTCGGCGAAGTCGTTGATTTCGCTGATGTCGTCAAACGGAGTTGCCTTCGCATCTCCCCACTCCTTCACCTTTGCCTTGAACTTCTTAACCTCCAAGTCGAAGGTGTAGGAGATGTTGGCACGGACGTTGTTAGAGCGGTTCACGGTCTGTGTGCCGTTGAACAATCCCTCGAAATAGAGAAGGTCAATTCGCTTGTGTGGAGCGATAACCGCACGTTCGAACGGACGGAAGGCATAGGTCATCAGCTTGTCGTAGTCCTGCTGACGATTGGACTGTGTGTAGTTGGCGTTCTTGTTGCGCAGACGTCCCTCCAAATAGTCGATTTGGTCGAGATAGTCGGCGTCAAGTTCCCACTGGTCACCCATGTGTCCAATAGAGCCTGTCAACTCGCCGATGGTCGGCATCTGATGTACAGGCTTCTCGCCATTCTTGGCGATTACAGAACCGACGATGGCGGCGGAGTACTCGGCAAGGGTCTGCTGATAAACTCGTGCAGCGCAATAGTCGACCTGTGTAATCTCGTCCTTCCACAGGGCCTTGTAGGTCGATGTCTTCATGTAGTCGTTCACGAAGGCATCGAAATTCTGAGGCTCTTGAAGTCTCTTAAGAATACTATCCATATCTTAGAATTTTGTGTTTGCGTTGTTGTGTGTTATTACCTAAATACTTCTATAGGGCATACCTATTACTGGATGCGGAAGAGGTGCTTTCCGTACCCCGGCTTGTTCAGCCCTGCGATGATATCGTCGTTAACAGGGATAGGGAGCGAATCCTTCTCAATCTCCACGGCTTCCAAGGTGGGAGTAACGAACGGATTGTCGTTGTCTCGGAGGTCATTGGTCTCGTAGGCAAGACCGAGAAGGGTGTCAATATCCTTGTCGTAGTCACTGATAACGTCGCCAGCCTTAAACTCGGCGGATGTTGTGCCAACCGTCAGAGTGTCAATGTCGCCGTCAGTCGCGATAGCTGAGATTGTGTTGCCGCCAAGTGTGTCGCCGACATTCAGCAATCCAGTGTGCTTCACCTTAATCTCCGTTGTTCCTGTCGACGCGGTCTGCGCGACCTTAGCCGACTTTACGACCACAGCCTTGCCGGAATCAGCGTCTAGCTTTAGCACGGTGCCCTTTGCGAGCCAACGGAAGGTGCTAGGGAGGTTGGACTTGTCGAGGTCGTAACCTCCCTGTCTGCGAATGCAATGCTCCTCCCACCACATCGCCTCCTTGATATGGTCGGCGGTGGACTTGTGGAAGAACATACCTTGCTTATTTGCCATAATTTTCCTACTTTTAGTTGTTGTTACTTGATGACCATTCGTTTACTTGTTTGCCCCTGCCGCGGCCGCATGCCCAACACGCTCGTCCTGTGCCGCCTTCACGCGGTTGGCACTTTCCTCCATCATCTTGCGGAAGTCGTCATCTTCACTTCCCTCATTGCCGTGTTTCGGAGCTTCAACGAACTTGCCACTCTGAACAAGGCTCTGCTTAATGTCTGTCCAATCGGAGACTATCTGGTCAGCGACTGTATCGGCATTCTCTTCTTTATCAAGATGGTACCTAGACAGGAATTTCTTCGGCAAGTCTTTCAGTTTCGCGTTGCCTTGGAGTATTGTCTGTAAGCGGTTGCGCTCCTCGCGCTCCTTGTAAGGCTTCAATCCCTCTGCGATTCCTTCGCTGACAAGCTTCCTCACATCGTCAAGTGTAAAATTCAGCTCATTCGGCTTTGGTGCAGTCGGTGTCGGCTTCGGCTCTTCCTTCGGTTTTGGGATATAACCCTTATACTTCGTGTCCGTTTCCGAAACTCCACGATTGTAAACTGATTGCATCATCTGTGCGAAACCCTCATTCGCTGTAAGAGCGGCGTCGATGTCCTCGTCCGTACTCTCGTCTTTGAGGTTTTTGGAGATGATTTCTGCCAATTTTGAGAGTTCTTCCTTCTTGAAACCGTACTTAGCGTAGGACGTTTTCATTTTTGCAAGCACTCGTTCTAAGATTATCATACTTTTCCTGTTTAGAGTTAATGAAAATTTGAAAGCAAAGATAAGGAAGAAAGAGTTTTTTTTTCGTCCAAAACAAATGTTTGAATAAACAATTTGATTTTAGTCGGCAAATGGGGAGGATTGTTGGGGCTGCGTGGGCTTGGATTTGGTTTGAGGGATAGTTATTAGACTTGGAAAGTGTGAAGCGAACAAACGAAAAAAGCAGCAAACAGCGTAATGCCGAATGCCGCCCCAAAACTCAGTCAATTATGCGGTTGAGAAGTTGTCGTCTAAAACCACTAATCCACCATCAGCATTACAATGGTGGGGATTGTTCTGTATATCTGCTACATGTCGTACATATCGCACTCTTTCATGTACTCATCGCTGTCCGCCTCCTCGTCCGTTACCTCGCGCGTGTTCAGCTCCAACGCCTTTAGGTAGTACTCGACGTCATACATGGCCTTCCGTATCTCCAATCCTCTTGCGCCTCCTTCGGCGTATGCAAATGGTGTTACGAGTTCTCTCAATCTTTCCGTCTCCTTGATGGCCTTGCTTATTACTTCGTGAAGCTCGCTATTGTTGTTCATGTCTTGTCTTGCTTTTAAGAATGGTTTGTTTTTGATGGTTGAGTGATTTTAGAACCAGTGCTCGTCGTGCAGTTGGTGCAGGAACTGCCTTCCCGCTTCGGTCCATTCCGTCTGCATGCGTGTGCCCACGGTTCCGTCCGACTGGATGAAGTTGACGGTTGTGCTGACGGTATATCCCTTGTCTTGGTATTTCTCGTAGAGCATCCACTGTCCGCGTACCTTGTACTGTATGCGCAGCCGTGAGAGTGTCTTGTTGAACGTCACGGCTCCCATTCCGTACTCTTTTGCAATCTGCGTGGTGGTGTAGGTGGAGTTGGAGGTCAGCACGGTGCGTGTATACTCCGCGTCGGGTGCGAGCCTGCTTATCTCCTCGGCCTGTGCCTCGTTCTGCGCTGTTATCTGCTTGTTCTGTCGCTGCAGGCTCTCAATCTGCTCCTTCTGCCGTTTCATCGTGTCGTTAGCGATGAGTACCGCCCGCGCCATGATGGTTTCGGGCGTGTCGTCCTGCTTAGTGGCGATGTAGCCGCCCGTCTTGCGGATAGAGGGAAGAACTTCGTCGGTTACCCAATCTTGAAATTGATTAGCCTCCGCTTTACGACTTTGGAAGATACACTTGTAAAGGTTGCCTTCGCTAATAAACGTGGTTGGCTGCTTTCTTCCAAGAGCATCGATGGTATCGGTAATACCGACCCCATGTTGATTAAGTCTTGACTTGCAATCACTTACATTCTTAATGTCAAGTGCCTTGCATACATCAGTCAGACAGAACAACGGTTTGTCTGCTGAACCTGTTACTCGAATTGCTCCAAACACAGGATTTTTGAAAACTTGAATTTCGTCCATAGCTTTGATTTTTTAGACGATTAAACATTGTTGGGTTGGCACAAACACGAAATGTACCGCTGACCCTTTGTCTAATACCTCAAAGCGATGGGTACGACTACGCTATTACCACGTAATCAAGGGAGCGGTACACCGTTATAATGTACTCACGTACTCGATAAGACAGTCAGACATAAAAAATGCCCTCCCAAGTGCGGAAGAGCTTCGTCGTCTCGACCGCTTTGATTTATTAGACGTTGCAAAGATACGAACTATTTCCCGACCGTGCAAGTGTTTTTTACCTTTTTAACGTTCTGCGCTGTTATCTGCTTGTTCTGACGCTGTACCGATTCGATTTGCAGCTGTTGACTGAACGTGTTGTATTGCTACCTTTGCTCATAGTTGCTATCTTTTTCTTGCAAATTTAATCTTTTATAAGGCAGCGCAGTACTTTTGCGATGCCCTTTGAGTAAACATTATAGGTT
>CAZUWO010000051.1:0-19179 GCA_964623995.1 uncultured Prevotella sp.
AATGCAATAGGCGTAAAGACAAAGGAACTTTACCCACAGAAGCGTGTACTCTACGTATCGGCAAGGCTCTTTCAAGTGCAATACACCGACTCGGTACGCCACAACACAACCAACGACTTCATCAGCTTCTACCAAACCATCGACATGCTTATTGTCGATGACATTCAAGAATGGATAAATGCAGAGAAGACACTAAACACGTTTTTCCACATATTCAACCACCTTTTCCGCAACGGAAAGCAGATAATCCTGGCCTCAGACCGCCCTCCGAAGGAGCTCGCAGGCATGCCAGACAGACTTCTTACACGCTTTGCATGCGGACTGATTGCCGAACTCGAGAAGCCCAACACGCAGCTCTGCGCCGACATTCTGCATTATAAGATAAAGCGCGACGGCTTGCAGATACCCGAGGAAGTCATACAATACATAGCCCAAACGGCAAGTGGCAGCGTGAGAGACCTGCAAGGCGTGGTCAACTCATTGTTGGCTTACAGTATCGTATACAACTCTAACATCGACCTTAGGCTGGCCGAAAGGGTTATAAAGAGAGCCGTAAAGATAGACGATGAGCCGCTTACGATAGACGAAATCATAGAAACCGTGTGCCGGCACTACAACGTAAGCACCCGCGATGTGGCCTCGCGCAGCCGCCGACGCGAGTTTGTCCAGGCCCGACAGGTAAGCATGTATCTTGCCCAAAAGTACACAAAGATGCCAGCAAGCCGCATAGGAAGGCTCGTGGGAGGGCGCGACCACAGCACCGTAATACACAGTTGCAACCAAGTGGAAGCCAAGATGAAAACCGACAAGAAATTCAACGACGACCTCACTGCCATAGAACACTCGTTCAGACTCAAAAACGCCTGACCGCAATATCTTTGCCGTAATGCAGCAGCATTGCGGCATTATTTTTATACAAACATTTGGTTGTTAGGCAGAAAATGCCTATATTTGCACACGAAAAGCATTTGTGCAAATCCTAATATCGGTTTCTTTTCATGTCAATATCAAAAACACGACAAAAGCTTGTAGACGTAGCACGGCAGTTGTTCGCCCAAAATGGGCTCAACAACACTACGATGAACAACATAGCTGTGGCTTCAGGGAAAGGCCGTCGCACCCTTTACACTTACTTCAAAAGCAAGGAAGACATCTATTATGCCGTGATAGAGTCGGAACTTGAGCGCCTTTCAGACAAGCTTGACGAGGTGGCCGCAAAGAAAATAAAGCCCCACGACAAGATAATAGAGCTTATCTACACCCACTTGTCAATGATAAAAGAAACCGTAATACGCAATGGCAACCTACGCGCAGAATTCTTCCGCAATATCTGGATGGTAGAAAAGGTACGCAAAAACTTCGATGAAGACGAGATAGAACTGTTCAGAAAGGTCTACAACGAAGGCAAGGAAGAAGGCGAATTCGACATAGACGACGTTGAACTTGTGGCCGACATTACCCACTATTGCATCAAAGGCCTTGAGGTTCCTTTCATCTACGGTCGTCTGGGACATGGCCTAACCGAGGAAACTTCGAGACCTATCGTGGCCAAAGTGGTATACGGCGCACTGGGAAAGAAGCATAACCAAGAATAAAATAAGACAAAATAACAAATCAAAAACGAAATTATTATGGAATCAAAAGGATTACTTGCAGGACGCACCGCACTGATAACGGGCGCCGCCAGGGGCATTGGCAAGGCCATAGCCCTAAAATTTGCTGAAGAAGGAGCAAACATTGCCTTCACCGATCTGGTAATAGATGAAGAGCATGGCGGCCTTGCCACAGAGCGTGAGCTGCAAGCCAGAGGCGTAAAGGCAAAGGGATTTGCAGGCAACGCTGCCAATTTTGCCGACACCGAGGCACTCGTTAACCGAGTGAAAGAGGAATTCGGCGCCATCGACATACTGGTTAACAATGCCGGAATCACCAAAGACGGACTCATGCTGCGCATGAAAGAAGAGCAATGGGATGCGGTAATAGCCGTCAATCTTAAGAGCGCCTTCAACTTTATCCATGCCTGCGTGCCCATAATGATGCGCCAGCGCCGTGGCTCTATCATCAACATGTCGTCGGTAGTAGGCGTACACGGTAATGCCGGACAGTCGAACTACGCTGCATCTAAGGCTGGACTGATAGCCCTTGCCAAGAGTATCGGTCAGGAAATGGGCCCCAAGGGCATTCGCGCCAACGCCATAGCACCGGGCTTTATAGACACAGCTATGACCCAAGCCTTACCTGAGGACATCCGGAAGGACTGGATCAGCAAGATACCAGTGCGCCGAGCAGGCACCGTAGACGACATAGCAAACACCGCTCTCTATCTGGCAAGCGACCTTTCGTCGTATGTCAGCGGCCAGGTTATTCAGGTCGACGGCGGCATGAACATGTAATATAATCTTTAATAACGATGCCATGGACGCCATAATGCGGTAAGTCCATGGCATCGTTACAACTGCCAAACAATCTGAAACCATAGAATGCAGATAGTCTACGAAGACAATCACATACTGATAGTAAACAAAGATGTCGGCGAAATAGTACAAGGCGACAAAACCGGCGACACCCCTCTCTCAGAGAAAGTAAAGCAGTGGATTAAAGAAAAATACCACAAGCCTGGCAATGTTTTCCTTGGCGTAACCCACAGACTTGACCGTCCGGTAGCAGGACTTGTAATTTTCGCACGCACCTCCAAAGCCCTTTCGCGCCTCAATGCCATGTTCAGCAAAGGCGAAATTCACAAAACATATTGGGCCATAGTGCAAAACGCACCCGCCAAAGAAGAAGGAACAATAGAGAGTTGGCTCACACGCAACGAGCGACAGAATAAGAGTTACAGCCACAACCAAGAAGTGGCAGGAAGCAAAAAAGCCATTCTCAACTACCGAATCATAGGCCACACCGACCACTACACATTGCTTGAAGTACATCTTCTCACAGGCAGACACCACCAAATACGATGCCAACTGGCTTCGATAGGTTGCCCCATAAAGGGCGATCTCAAGTATGGAGCTCGCCGCTCCAACCCCGATGGAGGCATATCTCTGCTCTCCCGCAAGGTGGAATTCATCCATCCTGTGTCTGGAAAGGAAATAAGCGTAACGGCATCATTGCCCGACGACAATCTCTGGAAGGCCATAGCACCCGAAGAATAAACATAAATCCAACAGCCAAATAGTCAATGAAACTAAGGATTCTCCTTAAAACCATCTTGCTTCTGATACTTCTGCCGGTAGCACTGGTAGTTCTTTTGGCTGTCCTTCTCTACGTCCCCCCCATACAGAATTGGGCTATCCGCCAGGTGGCAAGCTACCTTTCTGAGGAAACTGGCAAGCAAATAAGCGTCGGTCATGTTGCATTAACCTTTCCCCTCGACCTCGGTGTGGAGGACTTCCTTATGACTCAACGCGGCCAATCAGCCACACATCCAGTCGATACCATTGCCAACGCACGCCGACTCACCATAAGCGTCCAGCTCTTGCCTCTGTTCAAGAGCGAGGCCAAGGTGGATAGACTCCATCTTGGCAGCGTAAAGGTAAACACATACAACTTCATCTCAAACACTCAGATTGTGGCTTCAATAGGCAATCTCGACATTCGAAGCCGCTCTATCAACTGGAAGAGCGAGCAAGCTCTCATAGATGATGCCACGATAAGCAACTCTCAAATAACCATATTGCTTTCAGACACAGCCAAGAAAGACACTACAAAGAGCGAAAACCACTGGAAAATTGACCTCAGCAAACTGAAGCTGAACAATACGAGCTTTGCTTTGCACATGCCGGGAGACTCCATGAGCGTTGAGGCAAGTATGGAAAAAGCCGGTATAGACAGCGTCTTGCTCGATCTTGGCATAAGCAAATACAGTATAGGATTGCTCGATTGGCAGGGCGGAGCCCTAAAATACAATCAGAATTTCACTGTAAAGAGCAAGGGCTTTGATACCAATCACATCGCACTATCCAATGTCAGGCTGCTTGCCAGAGGCTTCTCCTACCTGCAACCTAAGCTCTCCGTCAATATAGTTTCGGCTTCTTTCAGGGAGAAAAGTGGTCTCATCATCTCCTCTCTATCGTTGCCTTTCAGCATGGACTCAACGTCTATAAGCCTTCCAAGGTTCAATATGGCCACATCAAACACCAAGCTTTCAGGCAACTTCCATATGGATATGAACGCTTTCGACGACCATAATCCAAGACAATTCTCAGCTTACATTGAAGGCGTAGTGGCCAAACAAGACATCAATTCCTTTACTGGGAACTCGCTTAGGAGCACCCTCCGCCAAATACCTTCGTCGACCATCGGTCTTAGAGGCAAAGTTTCGGGCAATTTGAAAAGGCTTAATCTAAGCAACGTTAATATAAAAATACCCGGCCACATTGCATTAGCCTCATCTGGTTGGCTGGCCAATGCAGCTGAGGACTACCGTAGCGGCCATCTGAAATTCAACCTTAATGCTCGTGATGCTGCGTTTATTGCCCCTATGTTGCTTGACAAGGAAACACGAAATAGCGTAAAAATTCCTCGTGGTATTACTGCCAGTGGCACAATAAACATCAACAATGGCAGTTACGGAGCCGACATAAGCCTACGGCAAGGTGGCGGTTCTGTCACAGCAAAAGCCTTCTACAAGACATCCAATTCGCAATACCGACTATCGACAAGATGCCATAACTTCCATATTCAGAACTTCCTCCCCACTGTAGGAGCTAAGGATTTCACCGGTAATATTGCTGCCCACGGACTCGGAACCGACTTCCTCAGCACACACACCTTGGCTAATGTAAAGGCCAATATCGGCAATCTCGACTATGATAAGTGGAATCTTGGCGGCATCAAACTTGATGCTTCGCTCCGCAATGGACGCATCAGAGCCATGGCAAACAGCAGCAACAATCTGGCAAAGGGCTTCTTCCAAGTTGAAGGACTGCTTAGCCAGAAGCTCATCGACGTTCATTTCATAGGCAATATCAGTAATCTCGACTTCTATAGGCTTGGCCTCACCTCGTCGCCTCTATCCATAAAGGGTAACGCTGACCTTATTTTGCGCACCGATCTTAAAGAGAATCTTATGGCAAATGGCAAGATTGACGATCTGTCAATTACAGAACGCACCGACGTTTTCACCCCAGGCGACCTTACTTTGGACGTTCTCACAAACCACAACCTTACCAAAGCCAGCATAAATTGTGACGATCTAAGCTTCACTGCCAATGCCGACGGTGGCTACAAACATCTGATGAGTGTTGCTCAAAAACTGCAAAAGAGTCTTGAAAGACAGATAAAAGATAAATGGATTGATCAGCAGCAGCTTTTCGCCTTGCTGCCAAACGGACACATAAGCGTAAGTTCGGGCAACAACAATGTAGTAGCCAAGATGCTACAGGCACGTGGTTTAGCCTTCAAAGGCCTCAATGCTGACCTCACCATGGCCACAAACGCTGGCATAAACGGCTGTGTTTGCATCGACTCTTTGGTTAAAGACACCATCTGCATTGACTCTATCGACCTCAGAATGAACTCGGCTGACGGCGGACTACGATATTCTTTGGCCCTGCAAAACTTCAAAGGCAACCCGCAATACCAATTCCGGGCTCTCCTTGGAGGCAGCTTCTTAGGCAACGGAACCAATGCAAACCTTAGCATTTGGGACGGACAAGACCGTCTCGGACTTGATATAGGACTCGCTGCCCAGCTTGCAAACAACGGGCTAAAGGTAAATGTTAGCTCGCAAGAAGCTATCCTCGGCTACAAGAAATTCCACGTAAACGACGATAATTACCTTTTCCTCGACAACCGAAACCACCTATATGCCGACATGAAGCTGCTTGCCGACGATGGTGCAGGTGTGCAACTATACACCGATACCACCAATGTCGACGCCTTGCAAGACGCTACCTTGTCCATGCATCAGTTCGAACTCGAAAAGGTATTTTCTGTTTTACCATTCGCTCCACAAATGAGCGGAGTGGTAAACGGCGACTTCCACGTGGTGCAAACCGCTGAACAGCTCACCGTTTCCGCTGATATAGCCACCAAGAACCTAACATATCAAAACTGTCTACTGGGTAATTTGGGAGCACAACTCGTATATTTGCCGCAAGCAGACGATACCCACATGGTGAGCGGAATATTGACTAAGAACGACGAAGAGGTTGGAGCGCTCAATGGTGTCTACTCAAATAAAGGTGAAGGCTCACTCGATGCCACTTTCGAAATGAACCGTATGCCTCTCGATCTCGTCAATGGCTTCGTGCCAAACCAGATAGTTGGCCTCAAGGGAACGGGCGAAGGCTCGCTCACTCTTAAGGGGCCGCTCTCCAAACTCGACATCAACGGCGAAGTATTCCTCGACTCAAGCTACCTTGTAAGTGTGCCTTACGGAGTACAGATGAGGTTTGCCAACGACCCAGTACGAATAGTAAACTCCAAGCTTCTGCTTGAAAACTTCGAGATGTTTGCCAACAACGATCAGCCACTCGACATCTCCGGAGCTCTCGACTTGACCAATCTTAATAATATTAGGCTTGATGCCAGGATGCGGGCTCTTAACTTCCAGATAATCGATGCTAAGGAAAATCCACGCAGTGAGGTCTATGGCAAAGCCTTTGTCGACTTCTTCGGCTCCATCAACGGACCACTTTCACAACTCAAGATGAGAGGATTCGTCAACGTTCTTGGCTCTACTGATATGACTTACATCATGCGCGACTCTGAATTAGCTACCGACAACGAGCTCAATGAACTGGTAACATTCGTCAATCTCAACGATACTCTGGCCGATGAGGTTACTCTCCCGCCCTTAGAGGGCTTCAACATGGACCTGCAACTTAACCTTGATGAGTCAGCACGTATATTCTGCGCCCTCAATAGCGATAAGAGCAACTACGCCGACCTTATGGGCAAGGGTTCACTACGTATGCAATACAACGATCAAGCTGGCATAAGGCTTTCGGGAAGATACACTTTGGCCAACGGCGAAGTGAAATACTCACTGCCCATCATACCGCTTCGAACTTTCACTATTGCCGATGGCTCTTATATTGACTTCGATGGCGACCCGATGAATCCACGACTCAACATCACAGCCACAGAGAATGTAAAGGCTACCGTGACCTCGTCCGGCAGTTCAGAAGGGCGTTCAGTCGACTTCACGGCCGGTGTTCAACTAAGCAACAGACTATCAAAGCCAGGCATATTGTTCATTATCAACGCTCCTAACGACCGTACTGTAGAGGACGAACTCAACACCATGAGCACCGAAGAGAGGGCTAAAGTGGCCGTAACCATGCTGGCTTCAGGCATATATCTTGCCGGAGGCTCAACGTCATCGTTCACCATGAACTCCGCACTTAGTTCATTCTTACAGACAGAAATCAACAACATCGCAGGCCGCGCCATGCAGTCTATGGGGCTGAACTTGCAAATGGGAGTTGAAAACAGCGTAAATTCGAGCGGAGCAATGCACACCGACTACAGCTTCCAGTTCTCAAAACGCTTCTTCAACAACCGTCTTTCTGTTCTCATTGGCGGCAAAGTTAGCACAGGCTCTCAAATAAGCGACCAGAACAACAACAGCTTCTTCGATAACGTAGAATTGCAATACCGACTTGGCGACACACAAAGCCGATACATAAGAGCCTTCTACAACAACAGCACTTATGACTGGCTTGAGGGCATTATAGGCGAATATGGAGTCGGATTCCGTTGGCGTCGTCAGCTCGACAAACTATCCGACCTGTTCAAATTCAAGTCTCCCGTTCCACCGGCAAGCAACAAGAACGATTCCGTAAAAAATGAAAAATAGTACAACATATATAATAATGTGGGCTTCGGCGCTACTCTTTGCGGCCTGCTCTTCCACTTCCAACCTTCCGGAAAGCGAACAGCTCTACGCCGGATTGAAGAAAATAAAGTTCACTAACTACGAAAAGAACTCTCATGCCGATTCTACTATGACCGAAATAGAGGCCGCCCTCGACTACAAACCCAACGGTTCGCTGTTCGGTTCCAGCTATTATACCACCCCAATCCCCGTAAGACTGTGGATCTGGAATGCCTTTGCCAAGTCAGAAGATGGTCTAGGCAAATGGCTTCGCAATGCTTTCGGCTCCGAGCCACGCCTTATCAGTAAGGCAAGTCCCGACATGCGCGCTACCATAGCACAGAACCAGCTGCGCAAGTTTGGCTATTTTCGTGGCAAAGTGGACTATAACATCATCACAGGTCACAACAAGCGCAAGGCCAAAATAGCCTACGACGTCGACATGGGGCCCCTATGGAGGCTCGATTCCGTAAGTCTGAGCGGACTGCCCCACGTTGCCGACAGCATAGTTCAGTCTAAAAGGGCTGAATCATACATTCATCGTGGAGTGCCTTTCGACGTTCCTACGCTCAACTCAGAACGCCAACGTGTGAGCAAATTACTGCGAAACAACGGCTATTACTACTTTCAGGACGGCTATTTAAGCTACTTGGCCGACACCACGGCAGCCAACCAGAAAGTTGATCTCAAAATGACCGCAGCAGCAAACCTGCCCGATTCCGTCCTGCATCCTTACCATATAGGCAAGGTAGAGCTGACAATGCTGCGCAATTATAACCGTCCCACCGACTCGATAACCTTTGGCGGGCTCACGTTGCGCTACAGCGGCAAGCGCCCTCCATTGCGTCCAGGACTTATTTTTAAGCAATTGAGCCTTGCTCCAGGCACAACCTATAGCGAAGAGAAGTATCAGCAGAGCTATTCGCGCCTCCATGCCAGCGACATATTTCAATCAGTAAACTTCAATTTCACACAAAACAGCCCCGGTGGCATTGATTCAACACTCAACATGAGCCTCCTTTGCATCATGCAGAAGCCATACGACTTCTACGTTGAGGCCAATGGCAAGGGCAAGACCTCTGGATGGCTCGGCCCTGAAGTTACCATCGGCATCACAAGGCGCAACCTTCTGCGCAGCGGAGAGAAGCTTGACATCTCTCTTCATGGCTCTTACGAGTGGCAAACAGGCCACAGAAACGAGGGCAGTAGCTCAAGACTGAACAGCTATGAATATGGAGCCACGGCACAACTTGTATTCCCCAGCATCATGACGCCATGGAAATTTGCCCGCCAACTTATGGGAATAAGGCACCAACGCACCAATAGCAGGCCCCGTCGAGGCGGCTTGCCAACATTCTTCGACTCCCCCACTACCACGATAGCAGCATCAATGACAACGCTTAACCGTGCAAGCTACTTCAAACGCCACGTGGTCAGCGGCGAGCTCACCTACGATTGGCACTCGTCAGCACAGCTTCACCACACCTTTTCACCCCTGACACTGAGCTACGAATACATGAACAGCCGCACTGCGGCATTCGATTCACTACTCCAAGGCAATGCTTACTTACAGGTGTCCATGCGCGATCAGTTCGTGCCAAAGATGAGTTATACGCTCGAATACACTTCACCGCAAACCTATCTCAATCCTATCAAACTCACGGTAGACGTGAGTGAGGCCGCCAACCTGCTCTCGCTGGGCTACATGGCCGCGGGAAAGAAGTTCGGAGAGAAAGATAAGGAGATGTTTCACAACCCATTTGCGCAGTTCGTAAAGATAGAAGCCAACTTTGTTAAGACCTGGCAGCTCACTCCTTTCAGTTCTATCGCGGGCAGAATCAATGCCGGCGCGGTATGGAGTTATGGCAACAGCACCTCAGCACCATATACAGAGCAATTCTATGTGGGTGGTGCCAACAGTATAAGGGCCTTCAATGTGCGCTCAATAGGTCCGGGAAAGTACATGCCTACGGCTGGACGGTTCTCCTATATCGACCAAACGGGCGATATAAAGCTACTTGCCAACCTTGAGTATAGGCCAAGACTGTTCGGCAATCTATATGGAGCTGTGTTTCTCGACGCAGGAAACGTGTGGACAATACACAATGACGAGGCACGACCAGGGGGACAATTCAAGTTCGAACGATTCTTTCGGCAAATCGCTGTTGGCTCAGGCGTGGGCCTGCGTTACGATATGGGACTGGCAGTGATACGCGTAGACTGGGGCATAGGGTTGCATGTGCCTTACGAAACAGGCCATTCCGGCTTCTTCAACATAGGCAGTTTTCACGATTCTCAAACCCTGCATCTGGCAATTGGTATGCCTTTCTAACTTAATTAAGAAATTATAAGACCATGAACAACAACATATTATACATTATAACAATAGTGGCTTGCATCATCTTTGTAGTCTTCGGACCAAAGATACAGCTATGGTGGGAAAAACGAAGCAAGAAAGACGATGATTCGAAATCTGACACACCAGAACCCCACTACGTAGACATCACCGACAAAGACGGCAACAAATTAAAGGTCATTGACTTCAAACGGCTGTTCATTGACACGCTTTCACAGCTCAATTGCACGGCTACAGAAGACAAGGATGTAGAAGGAAGGCTGAATTTCAACTACCAGAGCCTAAACTTCTTTGCCGATACTACCCCCGGAAAAGCCTATGTGGATATCTTTCTTACGTGGTGGGGAAACGTTGACCTTGACGATATTGACGCTGTTGCCGCCCTTCAGAAGGCTGCAAACACGGCCAACTGCAGCTACTCTGTACTGCCAAAGGTAATCTATACCTACAATACAGAAAGCAATAAGATGGCCATTCACACTCGGGCCACTATTCCTTTTATGCCCGAAATGCCCGATCTGAAGACATATCTTAGGGCCATTTTCGACCAGTTCTTCGCCATAAACAGATTCACAAGAGAGGAATTCGACAGGAACTTCACTAAGGAGCAGGACACGGAAGAGCACAACGAAAACAGCTAAAAAGGCATAAATGATAATAGTTATCACCCTTATAGCTTACTTCTTGTGCCTCTTGTCCATAGCAAAAGTTACTAGCCACAAGGCCGGCAATGCCGATTTCTTCCGTGCAGGGAGGCGTTCACCATGGCCAATGGTGGCTTTCGGTATGATAGGGGCATCCATTTCGGGCATCACTTTCGTATCTGTGCCGGGCATGGCCATAAACATTGGCATGACCTACCTGCAAATGTGCATGGGCTTTATCATTGGTTACGTGGTGGTGGCATTCGTACTTCTGCCCGTCTACTATAAGCTAAACCTCACCTCTATATACACTTACTTGGAGCAAAGGTTCGGCCGCAGGAGCTACCTTACGGGCTCTTCGCTCTTCCTTATAGGCAAGATGACGGGCTCGGCGGTGAAGTTCTACGTCGTATGCATGATTCTTCAGCGGTTCGCTCTCGACCAAATAGGCGTGCCAATGCCCATTACTGCGGCCATACTTGTGGGCTTCATCTGGCTCTACACACGTCGTGGAGGCATCAGAACCCTTGTTTGGACCGACAGTTTCCAAACTCTTTGCATCATTCTGGCAATAATATTGATAATCGGTCAGGCCATGACGGCACTCCACTTCAACATCTCCGAGGCTGTGAGTGCAATAGCTTCAAGCGGTCATGCCCGTATTTTCTTGTTCAACGATTGGATGTCTACGCAGAACTTTTGGAAGCAATTTCTTTCAGGTATCTTCATTGTCGTGGTCATGACCGGCCTCGATCAGGACATGATGCAAAAGAACCTGACGTGCCGAACCCTACGTGAGGCACAGAAAGACATGTGTTCCTACGGCGTAGCCTTCCTGCCTGTAAACTTTCTTTTGCTTGCCCTCGGAGTGCTGCTCATTATCCTTTCGGCCAAGGAAGGATTGCCCCTGCCCAATAAAACCGACGAACTGATGCTCTCATTTGCAGCCGGAGGCCGACTGGGCACAACCGTAACAGTGCTCTTTACCATAGGTATCGTAGCTGCATGCTTCTCCACCGCCGACTCATCACTTACATCCATGACCACAAGTTTTTGTATAGACATCTGCCGTCAGCCAAACAATGAGCGGCTGCGCAAAAGGGTCCATCTGGCCATGGCTGTGATTTTCGTTGGCTTTATAATCGTCTTTGGGTCGCTAAACAGCACCAGCCTAATCGACGCCATATACACTTTGGTGAGCTATACATATGGTCCACTGCTCGGACTCTTTGCTTACGGACTGCTGACCCACCGCAACGTATGCGACAAAGCAGTGCCATGGGTGGCCGTGGCGTCGCCTTTGCTGTGCCTTGCCATATCTTTTGGGGCCAAAACTTACTTGAACTACACCTTCGGCTATGAGCTTCTGATGATGAACGCACTGATAACAATAGCCGGACTGATAATAACGAACAGGAAAAATGACAACAACAAACTTACAACCAAACAGCAATCTGCTTCGCAGTTTGGCCGATAAATACGAAACTAAGGGCTTTATCCAGGGCGATCCGTCATGGTTTATGCATCAAGTTAGTGGACGACGAAATCAGGAAACCATGGCTTTTCTGGCCTCGTGCCTCAGTTTTGGCTCGCGCAAGCAGTTTCTGCCCAAGATAGACTTCATGCTGCAACGCTCCGAAGGCAATGTGGCCGACTGGGTGGAGAGTGGAGATTTCGAGGCCGACATACCGCAAGAAGACCGCTGTTACTACCGTATGTACACCTGCAAGGCCATAAACCAATTGCTGAAGTCGCTTCGGGAAATGATGAAAACCTATGGCTCGATAGCCGATTTCGCAGCCAATGCGGCCGAAAAAAGACAATACGGCAATGACGTAGTGAGCGTACTCACGGCGATGGCAGACTTTTTTCGTCAGCGAGGCATAAAAGGAATAGTGCCTGCACCACGCTCCTCGGTGTGCAAACGGCCTTGTATGCTGCTCAGATGGATGGTTCGGACGGGCTCGCCCGTTGATTTGGGCATCTGGAGCGACTTCATAGACCGTCGCAATCTGCTTATTCCGCTCGACACTCACGTGGTGCAAGTGGCTAAAAGCTTCGGACTGATAAGCACAAAGACCACAAGCTGGACCACGGCCGTGACGCTAACACGGAAAATGGCTGATGCTTTCCCCGACGACCCAAGCCGTGGCGACTTCGCCCTATACGGCTTGGGGATAGACGAAAATGCCCAAATAGGCACCAATAATTAATGTAAGAGTTCTGCCTGTCATCAGCTTTCGGGCAAGAAAGACATCATAAATCAAGGGCGCCATGGCTACAATGGCAATCATGGCGTCCTGTTTTTTCTTATTTTACAATCTCTATCGGATTGTAAGGAGACACCGTTCCGTAAATCTTTCTGCTTTCAGACTCCGACAATTCGTGCCCTTCGCTGTCAACAGTCCTTACCTTCATCTTGCCTCCTTCAAACACACGGTCGGCCAAAGTTGCCGTACGCATAACCTTGTCAAAATTCTTTTGCGACACCGGTTCATACTTACCGTAGTTCTCCTTAAGTGTTATGTCTTCCTTGCCTCCTATCTGTTCAAGGCCTGAAGCATCGAAAACAAACTGCCTTGCCGCATCTTCAGCCTTCAGAATCAGCCCCGGCAACCCACAAAGTTTCCACGGTCCGTAGTCGAGAGGTATGTCTTCTGTGAACCAAACCGTCCAGTGGCGCCCTTTAAAGTCAGCTTCAGCCTTGGCACAGTGGTAACCCAGCAGCGTGCAAGTATCACCGTCGAGTGTCCATTGCGGCGTAGCAGTCTTCTCCGATATGCGGTATTTGCCCGTGATAGCTTCGTCGAGCACCGTTGTTTCGCCTTCAGGATAGTTACGATATAGCACCATCGTGACGTGGGGGTGCGGTGCATGGAGGTTTCTTATGTCGATAGCGTTGCCTGCTTTCAAGCTATTCTCAATAAATTTGGCAAAGGCGGCTGTCCGGCCACTGTAGAACTTGCCTATCTTATCGCCTATATCGAGCCTCATATCATCGTCGGTGTACTTGTATTTGCCCATACTGTCGCGGCGCGTAGTATCGTTAGCCACCAGAGTTTTATAAGTTATGCGGTACTGCACCTTGTCCAGCGACTGGCCTTGCGCGGTGACAACGAGGCCTAGAAACAACAAAAGAGATAGAACTTTTTTCATAATCTATATAATGTTTTGACTGTTTTTATTTCATACTAAAGACATAATGGCAGTGTCATATCGAAGCGCCTGCCAACTAATCTCGATTGCAAAGTAACTAAAAACAACAGTAACCATTCGCTTTTAGCACACATATTTAATTATAATTAACTACATATCCTCGTTAGGAGCCATTACCTTTGTAAAAGTGTGGTAATGAACGCTATGCTCAGTTCAATAAGAACTATCAGACCAAAGATTTTTCGTAAACACATTACGGCAGTTCTGTAACCTCGTTACGGGGCTTCTGTAATCGCGTTACGAAAGCCCCGTAATCGGATTACGAAAGTTCCGTAACGAGATTACGAAGCCGCCGTAATCGAATTACAGAAGCTTCGTAAAAAAGTTGTCTTTTTAATATGATGGGGAAATAGTGATTTTTCTCTGCCAAAAAGGATTTTTAAGACAGAGTTACAGTTAAAAAAATGCAAGCCAGAACCTATTTGGTTTACTCTGGCAAAGATACAAGATTTTCAGGCGAAATCAAAGCTTCTCACGTTAAATTTTATGCTTTCTAGCAACAACTGTACACCGTAATCAACAAGCAATCAAGTATTTACGGTAAAAAATAGGAGCCAAATGGCAATTAAAAAATAAATCTTCCGCATGGCAAACAAATAAGATTTGCTGCCTGGCGAAAGATTTATTTTACTTTTATTATAGTACCAATGCCGGAAGGAGCCATACAGATGGCAGTGCCGGCATGGACCTAATTTCACTTCATTTCTACAAGAGAGACGGCCGAAGCCAGTCCGCTCTTCATAGGCTTCCAGTTGGAATAATCAGAAGTCTTGTAGTTAATATCCACTATGTTTATGTCCTTCATGATGCGCCAGTTCACCCCTCGGCGGTCATAATCGGCAATACGGTTGGCCGGAAGGTTGGTAACCTCAATCCGAATCTCATTATCGCCTTGCTTGAACAGGTTACGGCAGTCGAGGATATAAGGCACAGACCAAGCACAACCTGCATATTTGCCGTTGACATAGACGCGGGCCGATTCGCGCACATCGCCAAGATCAATGGCCCAGCAGAGTGTAGACTCAGCCTTGTTCAGGTTAACGTGGGTGGTGTAAACGCCAGTTCCCATGTTCACTTTGGCGCTATCATCGTCAAGAGTCTCCCATGTGGTGGGCACGTTCACCGTGAATGTCTTGTCGCAATGAGGCTGATCCTCAACGAAACTCAATGTCCACTTGCCGTCGAGAGGCTTTCTTATGCCGTCAGCACTGGCCTTTGGCGACAGGTTAAAGTTCTGTTTGGTGTTGTAAGTCTGCAGAATCATGCTCTCGCCGGAACGCAAACTAACTCTAATCTTGCCTCCCACGGC
The DNA here is from genome assembly GCA_964623995.1 of uncultured Prevotella sp. Taxonomy (GTDB): domain Bacteria; phylum Bacteroidota; class Bacteroidia; order Bacteroidales; family Bacteroidaceae; genus Prevotella. Next base: position 15,351 of record CAZUWO010000051.1, read on the forward strand.
CACAGGAGCATAGGTTCGGCCGTCAAGAGGGTCAAACCAAACGGCGTCGGCCCAGTTCACCGTGAGGCTCACAAAGTCATCAACGTCGTGCGGAGTCAGGTTGGCTATGAAGTAATGATAGCCAGTTGGGTTCTTCCTTCTTATTATACGCAGTCCCAGTTTTGAGCGTAGCTCCTCTGGTTGGGCGTATTTTGCAAGCTCCTCAGGATTGAATGGCTTTCTGGGATCGAGCAAGGCGCGGTAGTGAGTGCCTCCTTCGGTGGTGTAACCATTAGCATCGTGAGTAGTTTTGGCCAGTTGCCTATCGCTGATATAGTCACAATCGTAGCCCAGAGAGTCGAGTTCAAGAATGGCTTTGATAAATTCCGGAGCCTTCTCGCCCATTTTGTGAATGTCGAACTGCAGCAAAAGCTCCTGAGTATTATTCTTCCACATGTCTCTAACCGGCAGATATACGAGGAAGTCATTATCAGGTTCGCCCCACTGCAGGAAGCTTTGGCAACGCTCAATGTACTTCATCAGGTTGGGAGCGTCGCGCCATGTTGAGTTGGTAGGACTCATATTGACCGATGCATAGAACTGCCAGCCTGGCCAAGCTGCCTCTTTCGGACTGTAAGGGGTGCCGTGGAAGAACACATGATTAACTCCACTGGCAAACATTAAGTCAAGATCGGGTTTCATTTGCGACAATGATGTGCGGAAATGCTCAGTCAACCATGTGAAGGTTTCACTGCTTGTGAACCGCTTACCCATAACATGGGCAGCCGAACTGGCATATTTCAGCATTGACATGTCGCTGTAATTCTTGCGTGTATAGCCCGGATCTGTGCGCAGACCGCGTATGCCAAAGTTAGAGAGACCAAAGCCTTCAATCTCCGGAATGTCAACAGCAGCGTAGAGATCGAGCAGGTTGGCAGGTGAGCCATGGGCCTGATTACGCACCAAGGCACCATGACTGTGAGCCCAACTGGCCCATTGCTGAGTGAAATTGTGGTAAAGCATGTCGGAGAGAGTTTCACGATAGTCGCTCACTGTCTTAGGATTACGGTCTAATAGCTCAGGAAGATGGTCTTCCAGCTTATATCCGCGACGCTTATAGAACTCCTCAAAGATGGTGGGAGACCAGTCAGCGCCATACACTTCATAGCTATCGTTGAAGAAAGTGTGCGGATAGGGCACGCCACTGCTCTCAAAAGCCTTGGTGAAACGAGCCAGATAATGGGCCACTGCCGTTGAGTCGAAGTGGTCTATTACCCAACCTGCGCCTCCAAGGGCAGGCCTCTTGACCTTCTGTCGCGTACGACTGGCATACACAGCTATGGCTCTCCACTTGTTCTTCTGGCCATCAACTGGGAAGAAACGCTTTACTTGAAGCTTGGAATAAGGCTTTTCCTCCTCAGGAACAAGGTTGAAGAAGAAGTCGTCGGTACAGTCTCGCTCGGGGTGTTTCGACTTAATGATAGTGTCAACAAACACAGCTTTGCACGCTGCCTCGGTAATAGGAACCTCCGGACCACCAAAAGGCCAGCCCGTACCAGTGTTCATATCCACCTCAATACCATTGGCCTTGGCTGCCTCTTCGGTAACCCTCAGCATCTGCATCCACTTTGGCGAGAGGAAACTGATGTCGTTTTGATCGTTGCCCTTAATGCCATAGATAGGCGTTATCTCCACTGCGCCGGCGCCGCACTGGGCGTATTGGCCGAGCCTATACTTGAGATTGGCCTCATCTACTGCCGATCCGAACCACCACCAGCGCAGTCCGGCCTTGGCCTCAGGTAGAGGTTGCGGCCACGACTGGGCAGAAACGTTCATGGAGATGGCTGCTGCCATCCCCATGAGAATAAGTTTATGATTGAATTTCATCATTTTTTATTTTCAGAATTCAAAAGTTTGTAGTATTCAGAAGCGCCCAAAAGGAAGCAGCCAGTACCGAAATCCTCGAAGTCTGGCACACTTGTGTATGTCACAGGCTGGCCTGCCGAGGGGTCTTTACCTGTGCCTTGAACCCATCCGAGGAATCCATCGGGGTGAACGCACTTGCTCAATGCGGTCCAAGCCTTATCGGCATTGGCACGGTATTCCTTACCTATCAAGCCATTGCGGAGACCCCACGACATGCCGTAAAGGAAGAGTCCGGTGCCTGTAAGCTCAGGACCGCCATAAGTTACCGGCGAAACAAGGCTCGCATTCCAATATCCGTCGGCACGTTGGCACTTTGCCAAGCCCTTGGTCATCAATATAAAGTCCTTCTTAAGCTTCTTGTAAGCCTTGCTGTTCTGCGGAAATTGCTCCATTACCCTTACGAGAGCGGCATACACCCAGCCGTTTCCGCGGCTCCAATAGCAGTTGTTTCCGTCTTTCTCCTTGTAGGGAGGAACGTAATCTTTATCCCTGAACCAGAGGCCGGACTTGGTGTCGAAGAGTCCGCCAGCAAGGGTATCGCGGGTCCAAAGGTAAGAACTCATGGCGTAGTCTAGATACTTCTGCTCGCCTGTAACCTTATAGTACTTGGCGTAAATGGGCATAGCCATCTGTATTGCGTCTATCCACGTCCAGTAATTATTACGCCCTGTGGCTATCTGATGGTCAAGATTGATACCAGTATTCTTCAGCAATTCGGGCTTGCCAAGCTGCAATGCGCGCTCAATATATATCTGTTCGCAGCACTGATCGTCGGCATTGGTGGCTTCTACGCCATTGCGCGCAGTCCACTTATGAAAGTTCGCCCATGCGTCTACATAGTTTTCTGACTCTTTGTCGGCCTTAATGGAAAGCAAATCCATAAGTCCCTCATAGTAGACGGCACGGGTCCAGAGGTTACTTGAGCGCACTTTGTTTACGAAAGTGGGCTTTGTGGGGTCAGGATGCTTCTGCATGAAATAGGTATTGGCCTTGAATGCCAATGCCAAAACATCGTTTTGATTTGTTTGAGCTACTCCAGCCATTGCTACAACGGCCAGGAGTAAAGTTAGAAAAGTCTTTTTCATATAATTAAAGACGTATAAACTTGCGCTATGTAACTCTGCTATTATAATAAAAAAAGATGCTAACAACACATTATTTATATATAGCGGACAACGCCGAAGCATAGATGCCGAATCCACAAACCTATCACTTCAGACGGCTAAACCTATGGCTTAAGCGGTCTAAACCAATACTTTATGCCACCGAAAGCATAGGCTCAAGCTACCGGAGTTACCGCAATTACTGTCTGCGGGCAATGCGAGCGTAGAGCGAACGCAGCTGAGGCATGGGCATTCCGAGTGCCAACAGCCGGTCAAGGTCGTGCTTTGCCTCCTGCCAACTGCCCATTTCAACCCGCACTTCGGCCCTTGAGAGCAGATAACTGCGATTGTCCTTGTCGCGGCGGAGTGCCTCCGAGAAGTCGAAATCGGCAGCATCCCACATCTTTCGCTCCTGTTCCATGCCCCCGCGGGCCGCATATGCGCTTGCGCTATCGGGATTTTGCTCTATCAACTGATTTATCTGGTCCATCGCTTCAGTGTAGTGATGGTCCTTGTCGTTAAGCAAAGCCAACCCGAGTTTACCCTCATAGTGGGTCGGAACTATGGCAAGAAGATTCTCGTAGTCAAGTCTCGCAAAGCTGTATCGGCCAAGTTTTTCATTAACATAAGCACGAAAGAAGAGCGCAGCCACGTTGCCGGGGTCCTTGAAGAGTATCTTATCGTAGTCGTCCTTGGCGTAATCCCACTGACGAAGGGCTACATTCCAAGCCGCACGCTTCAGCCTCAAGTCAACCGAATCGGGATGATAAGCCAGCACATCTGATGCAACGGCCAGCGAGTCGCGCAGGTTTTCCTGTGCG
>CAZUWO010000052.1:0-18848 GCA_964623995.1 uncultured Prevotella sp.
TTTTATAAGGCAGCGCAGTACTTTTGCGATGCCCTTTGAGTAAACATTATAGGTTACTTGTACCCATAACCATGTCCTCGAATTGTATCTCAGCTCTGCGTTCCATTTCATGCTCCAAACGGCACTCGTCTGACTGAGAATAGCTGCCATATTCCATATCCCGCCACTTTTCGAGGCAATCGTTAGAAATATCAAAAGTGATATAGCAACCTTTCTCCATGCCGTGAGGGTTGCGACGCTTGTCTGAGAAAAACCAAGAATACTCTTGAAAATGTGCGCCTCTATCCTCTACCTTGTAAGGCGTATTTTCGTCTATGAGGTCACGCAAAGCAAGTACTTCGTTGCGAAGGTTAGTGCAAGCTTCTGTGTTGGCAAGGTAGATAGGATTATCTTTATACCCCATATATCCACGCACATAGTCAAGTGAAAAGATATTGCCGAAGCTATTATAAGGATAAAGGTTATCGTGGTGGTGCTCTTCCATTTTGGCGATAAACTCATCACGTGTTTCGCCATTGTTCCAACCTTTGAAGTCGTCGGCACGTACGATAACTCGTGCGTGCCAATCGCCAAAGTTAACTACATCGTAACGTTTGCCTTCCAAAACCTTTGCGAGGTCTTTGTAAATCTGGTTGAAAACCTTCTCTGTAAGCGTTAAGTTCTCCATTGTCGTATCTCTTTGTGGGGAGGTGGTAGACCTCCCCGTTTCCTTTAGAATTTTATGTCGTACTTTTTGTCGATGATGTTCATGCTCTCGGCGACCTCGTGGTTGATGTTTATTCCAAGCTGTTTGTAGAACTTCCCATTTCCTGTCAGCACCTCGTAGGCAATCTGTAGGGTGCGGAGCTGTTTCGGCTCGAACTGTTTGTTAAAGCCCTTGAAGATGCGGAGCGCACCTTTTAGGTCTTTGCTCAAGTAAAGCTGAATGGCTTTCTTGGTCTTGCTCTGGAAGCTTGTTGTGGTTCGTTTCATTGTTGTGTCTCCTTGTTAATTCTTTCGTTGCAAAGTTAATATCAATCATTTTAACGTGCAAGTTAGTCTTGAATTATATTCACTCTTTTAACTTATTTTAGGTGTATTTTGTTTGATAGGAGGAGACTTTTACTTACCTTTGCCACCGCAAACAACAAACTTTGGTGGATTTTGTTGCAAAGCACAACCAAAGCAAATTTGTCAGCGAATGCTGAACTACATAAATTTGAAACGTCAAGGCTTTGCTCATCCACCACCAGGAGCAAAGCCTTTTTTATATGGATAAGATTAGGGTTAGAATTCTCATGCTTTTGTTTCGCCACAAGGAATACTTGAAGGCGTTAGCCCTTGCTATTTATATAAAAAGGCATGTCACCTCCTCTTTGATTAAGAATTGGACTGTCAGCAAAATTTGCTCAGTAACTGGAATAAGTGCAACGACAGTAAAGAAGAGGATTCAGACCCTAAGAGAATTGCAACTTATCAAAGAGCTGGGTCGCCATTTGCTCTTTGTAAACATGAAATCTTCATGTCAGCGTAACAACTTAGATATCTCAAAAATAAAAGATGACACGGTTAAAGATATAGAAAGGAGCTTACAAGCTATTTTGGTTGTTATTATCCAACAGCAAAAGAATTATGCCAACCTGCAACTTCAGCATGCTACCGATGGAAGAACTTACGAAGAAGTTAAGAAAGGGCAGTGTGAGAGAAAGCTGTATGGTTGGCAACATTCTTATACTGAAAACGGATTAAGCTATAAGAGGATTGCCGAAAAGCTTGGAGTTTGCTTAAAGTCTGCATTTGATGCGGTCGCATTTGGCATAAAGTGTGGCTTTTTCTCTAAGATTAGCCACTTTGACTGTTTTTACAGTCTTGGAAAAGGCGCAAAAAATCTGAAAGAAGTTCCACAAGGTTACACTTTTATCTCTAAGAAGGGGTACCTGTGGAAAGTCAGGGCGAACACTTACGTTCTCTCCTCTGCCTTCTCTCTTTGCTCACATGCTTGGTAGTAATTAGATTATAAAAAGTACAACCTCGAAAAAAAAGATACAACAATGAAAACAGACAAAAAGACAATGACAAAAAACGAAAAACTCGACATTCTCCGTGTTTGGTTGCACGACCACAAAATCACCTACAACGAGGAATATAACCTCGACGGAGTGGAAGTGCGACTGTGGATACCACTTTATCGCATAGCAGTTGTAACCGAAGAGGACGATGCCGACAGAGTTTATCCAAAAATTACACAAAACCAATCAAGAGCTTTCTTCGTGCGAAACACCGACTCAGAGGACTTCTTGAAGGCAAAGATGAAGAATTGCATTCGAGATATTCGTTTAACGCGAGCCATACGCTACTGTTGGAAGCACTTTGACCAAAAGCAAAAACGCAAATACGATGGCATCTTCCCCATGAACTTCGGAAGGTTTAAAAAAGAGTTTGTGTACTGCCTTGCCAAGTGCCAAGATAATATCGACGATGTGGTGATGTTCTATTTCCCAAACTTAGAGAAAGGAGAATGGCTATGACATTCGAAGAATTCGACAACTATTGCAAGGGAATAAATAATAGCTCTATTAAAGCTGAGTTGGATATGGTAAGGATTGCTACTTTTGCTGATGATATTACACATACGGTTTTAGAAGCAGCAAAAGACAATAAAAACAAATTGGACGTGCCTTTACTTATCAACGGGCTTGGTTACTTCTTCGTAAAGGTGCTTAAAACAGTTTTTATATTCAACTCCAAGAAAAGAAATGATACAATTGATATGCTTTGTTATGTCCTACAAGGAATGAAAGATAATAGCTTAGAAAAAAATAACAATGGCAAACAGACAGATTAATATAAAAGACGTGCCGCAAGAGCTGCTACAGCAGATGCGTGAGCAAGTGGAAGCTGACCCACGAGTGCGGCAGATGCGCATTCAGCAGAATATGTTCCAACGACAAGGCAACGTGATGGAAGCCTTGAAGATTGGCAAGATGATTGAAAGGCTGCACACACTAGCGATACAAGCCTACTTGGAAGATGCCGAAAAAGCCTACACCGATATTGACTTGTCGGTAAAAGACCTTCCTGAGGCTGACCGAGGGGAGTTGGCAGAGATAGTGCTGACATTGTTCCTTGCCGCAGACATCATCGACACGGCAACTATGGATTTCAACGACATACTCCACAAGACCGACAAAGACCTTGACCTCACGCAGTTTGAGGACATCCTGAAGCTTTCGAGTGCAGCCAAGGCAAAACTCGCCTACCTTTCCTCACGCAGCACCTATTTAAAGGATATTGACTGGGGTGAGAAGTCGGACAATATGTACGAAATGCTGCGAAACAAGGCACGGAAACTGATGCGGAATCATGAGAAAGGAGACAAGCTGTGAATTCGCAAAGCCATTCGATACTGCCAATGCGAAGGCATTGGCGCACTCTACTTATTGTGCTTGAAAGATATGATAAAATTCTACGAGCAGTTTGGCTTCGGGACAACAAGAGAATATTCCAAAGGCAGAATGCAATATGTTATGGTTTGCACTATTAAAAAATAAAGAATATGACGCTGAATGAATATCAGGAAAAGGCAATGGAAACTGCAATTTATCCAATGCCAATTATTTACCCTTCACTGGGGCTCACAGGAGAAGCTGGTGAGGTATCTGACAAAGTAAAGAAAGTTATCCGTGATAAAGGTGGTGACTTTGATAATTATGACACAAGACACGCTATTGCCGAAGAAATCGGCGATGTTTTATGGTATTGTGCCACTCTTGCTAACGACATCGGATTTAAGTTTGAGGAAATCGGAAAAATGAATTATGAGAAGTTGCAATCACGAAAAGAACGTGGCAAAATTCATGGTAGTGGCGATAACCGATGAAGTTTGAGGGGTTTAAGGAAATGTATATGCCGGAGAATCCTAAGCGGAAGCACGGACATCCCGAAGAGGACATCCAGGCGGCTTGTGTCGAGTGGTTTCGGTGGGCTTTTCCAAGGTATGTCATTTTTTCTACGCCAAATGGCGGCTCTCGCAACTTGTTAGAAGCAGTCAACCTCAAACGCTCAGGGGTGTTGGCTGGTGTTTCAGACCTTATCATCGTTGCTGACCGTGCTGTCCTGTTCGTAGAGATGAAAACCAAGACAGGAAGACAACAGCCAAGTCAGAAGAAGTTCCAAGCAGACGTTGAGAGGTTGGGCTTTGAGTACAAGATATGCCGTTCCTTGCAGGGATTTCAGTTGACCGTGGGGCGGTGGGTCAATGACAAATTTTTGACATGAAAGGAATAAGATTAAACGGTGGCTGCGAGGCGGAAAGCAACGACGGGAATGTCAAGTATATCCTCCGCAAGGTAGTGAAGTTCCCCGAACAGGGCATGGAACAAAAAGTCTTTGAGACTGCGACCTTTGTCCGCATGGAAGGCAACTCGTGGGAAGAGGCTGCGAGTGGTACGACTTCGTTCCTTTCCGTGGAGGACTTCATCCGGTCGTTGTCGAAAGTACCCGAAATGTCGCAAGCATACCGTGATTTAGCGGGATTAAGCCAAATAAACAGTTGAAATGGAGTATATTGGAATTAAATTTGTCGATGCAACACCCATGAGTGCTGCCGACGCAGAGAAAAAAGGTTATCGCACAAGTGGAAACACGGGTGACGGTTATGAAGTAACCTATAATGATGGCTACAAGTCGTGGTGCCCCAAGGACGTGTTTGAGAAGCACAACTTCGAGGTCAAGAACGAGGCTCTTGCCAAGACCTGTGAGGGTATGTTCTCCCCTTGCTACAAGCAGCGTTTTAAGGCTGAGTTCGTCCAGCTCAACAACCGTCTTGACGGATTAAAGCTGATGTTATGGCATTGGGACGCAGGAACACTCAATTTCACTCCCACCTGTCCTCGTGAGGTTTACGACAAGCAGTTGGATGGAATGCAAAAGTATCTTGGCGTGCTCGTCGAGAGAGCTAAAATAGAGGGTGTTGACCTTTCGGACGTAATATAAGTCTCACGGATTCAGCAAACGGCGTAGTGAAGGGTAAAGAAAGCAATATCTCATAGAGCCCTTTCAACAACAAAGTTTATAAAAGAACCGTTACAATTAAGTGGCGGTGCTTTTTTAGTGTTATCTTTGTCCAAAAAGAATATGGCAAAGCTTGAAATAAAAGCAGAAGGTATAAAAAAGCTACAGGAAAAGCTGTTGAAGATGAAGGAGGCTGTAGAGCGAAGGCTTGACATGGAATTGCGACAACTTGGCGAAGAAGCCGTAACCCATGCCAAGGACTACAAGGGGTATAAAGACCATACCGCAAATCTAAAGAATTCCATTTCCTACGCATTATTCAAGGACGGAGAATTGGTACAACAAAGCGTTGGACGCATTCCAGAACCTGATGCCACCAAGGAAGGTCAAGGTCAGGTAGAGGATAATCTTGCTCGTTACGCGACGCAAAATGGTGTCGTTGCAGCCAAAGGATACACCCTCATCATCGTAGCGGGTATGAATTATGGCGCAGCCGTTGAAGCCAAGGGTTATAATGTCCTATACCTCACGGGCAAGTGGATGCATGATAAGATGGGGGGAATCATGCAAGAAGTGTTGGAGGATGTAAAAGACATGTGAACATTGTTTCACAGTGGCTAACTGTTGACGTCGGTTTAAATCGCACCAACAATATGCCATACAGTGAGCAACAGTCCCCGACAGTTTACAGCAGCTTGTAGTAGGGCGACAGGGCATCGTCCATTCCCTTTATGGCATCAAGCATGCTGTCCACAAGCTTATTTCAATTTCCATTGCTTTCATAACCGCCACAATTATCAATGGCGTAGTCTATTTTGCAACTGACCTGTCCTTTGGTGTTGTTCCATGATAGGCCTTCCCCATATTTTTCGTAGGCAGCATAAGATAGAAGTTTTCCAACATGGTAACTGTCGCTCCTGTCGTATTGGTTTTCAATTGTAACCTCTTCTCCTTCCGTTGGGTCTGTATAGGCGATGATATCCGGCCGGAGCGTCTCCAGTTGTACTTCGGTTTTCGGCGCAGCCAATGGAACGTCGACAGCCGCCGACAGCATTTCCATGTGATTGGCAAGCCAAGGCGTGACCCCATGGGCCTCCTTGCCGAATATCTCCCTCAATGGGATTTTCTTTATCTCCCGGATTTCTTTCTCCATAAGTTTCTCTCTTTGTTTTTAGTTGTTGTTGTAAATTGCATCATACCTTTCCTTAACCCGACGGAAATCGCAAAAATCGTCATTCAGACGATACAGCTCCATGAGCCGTATATATTTGGACTTGGCTATTTCCCATTGATGTAATAGCCATTCGTATCCTTCTATAGCTACGGACGATACTCCGCTTTTCTCACATACGTCAATAGATACCCTTACATCATCTATGCTCATGTTATAATAGTCGTTTCTAACCATTCAGCTTGTCTTTTGGGGCAAAGGTAGGCTTTTTTGTGCTGACGTCTATTAGTCGGAATCTTAATTTATGTAAAATATAAGATTGTATTTTTCAATACTCTTAATTAAAGCAAAAAGAGTGAATGTAAAAGCGACAGTTGTTGTGCGTTTCGGTGAAATAGGTTAACTTTGCAAATGAAAACTCAACAAGCATGTAGACAATAAATTTGAAATATAAAAAGTGAAATGATTATGGGAAAAACGGTTTATGTTCTAAGGTACGATAAGTGTAGATATATTAACAACTGCCCTGTCTTCAGCACGAGGAAAGAGGCTTGTGATATGGCGGCGTGCAAGGACGAAAAGCACTCTGTTATGAAAGTAAACATTGAACTATTTGAGCCTTGTCATCCAAAGGATGCTGACAAAACGTGTAAGGCGTGCGCCGTCTACTATAAGAATTTAGAGTAAGAAAAATCAAGGGGAAGGATATGACAGCGGAGCAGTTAGAAGTCAATGGCGTATATTTCCAAACTGGAGATGGTCGCCCAGTAACGGCAAAGAGGATTCTCAAAGCATTGTGCAAAGGCGGCGAGGTCAAAGGGGAGATTCAGAAAGGTTGCGCATTCCTAAGCTGCGGTGACAAACTGCTCGGAGGCGAGATAAAGGCAAAAAAGGAATACTACAGCACATTCAACGAGCTGATGCTCATGAACCCTGACGCGATAATGCAAAACTCTTACGGTCAGCTACGTTTTCTTTACAGCATTTAATTAATCAAAGCAGATACAACAATGGCAAATTTAGAATTGGACAATGAACAAGTAAGACCGCATAGGGAAGCGGTTCTTCAAAAGCTTAACAAAAACTCCTGTAGTATGATAATGGCATCACTTTCAACGAGGAGGGCCCTTCTTGCCGAGCGCGAGGCTCTCGACTATTTATACGAAATGCTCTGTCGGCGGCAAATTTCTTAGGTCGACAAGATGGAGAACAACACGGTGAGTAATGAATAATAGCCAACACGGCGGTTTCTTTTGGCGAATGTCGCGCTTCCTAACATTTGGTAGGATATTCGGTTTTCGGAAAAGACGCAGACACGAGCCAAAAGAGCCGCCTAATTTCAAGAGACAAGAGATAAAAGACTATGGATAATTTATATTCGCGAAAAGCAGCTGAAGGTATCATGAATGAAACACCAAACTATAGAAATTCAAAGGCCGGCAACGTAGAGCTACGGTCATTTTTGCATAAAACTATTTGTTTATGAAAGTTTTTAAGAATACATATAAAGGAGGGTGGGGGGGGGAGGATGTGTATTGGTTGCAGCCAATACCAAGCAAGAAGCTGTAGAAGCTTACCTCCATAACGAAGGTTTTGAATGCCAATGGTGGTACTACGGGGATGCGAAGCCTGATGAAGACTTGGGAAATATAGATTTCTATGTGTACGCTCTCGAAAATTGGGAACTCATAGCCAATATGAGTTACGAATGTGACGCCCCAACCGTTATACTTGAAGAGAGCTATAGAGAGTAAAAAAACCATCTTCCTAATTAAAACAAAAGGAAGATGGCTATCAATTTCGTGCCTCGCGGCAAAAAAAAGATACAACAATGTTTTGCAAAGGTAGTGAAATTCCATTAATTTCACTACCTTTGCAGCAAAAATTAAGAATATTATGAATAAAAACAGTTTACTCGCACTTTTCAAGTATTACAAAATGGAAGAATCCAATCCAAGCAAGGCAAACACAGATGCCGCCTTGTGGTGGGAAGGTGAGAGGGTTTTTGCAACCAAGTGCATTAATGATGACAGTTTCTTTGATAGGGTTAAAGGATTGTTGCAAGAAGCCATCAACAATAAAGAAGTAAATGGCACACTTGCTGACAGCAGTATTGACATCAACAAGCGAACTATCATTTACTTCCTTGACCTCTGGCACGGCAAGTGGTATCCTTATGACAATCTCAATCGCATTTTTACCTATTAAGGCTTGCTGCGTTGACAAGTTTACTGTCTGTGACAGACCATGCCATTTCTATAAGTTTCCATCCATCCTCTGAATAAATCTTTGCACCAGATTTAGCTATCAACTTTTGGGTCGTTGTGTCAATTTTGCCCACTACGCCTTTTGGTATATAAACGCTTTCTATGCAATCCAATGTCAACTTTCCATGATATTGCAATTCGATATACGAAGATGCCCAATCGTGAGTTGCTTGGATGGCGGAGGTTATCTGTTTGTCAGCTATAATACTTTTTGCTTTATAGCTTGCACATGATGTTATTTTGGGGTCAGTGCATAGGGATGGGATTCTTCCACTTCCAAGACTATCCTCCAAGGTAAATGTCGCAATAACTTTGTCTTTCTTAAATCTAACTTGAATACCATCTCCACGAGACCAATATTGTCCGGCTATGCCACTTTTAGCCTGTTTAAGGATGTCTTTGTCGGCAAGGAATCCATATTTTTCATAGTCGATGGCCCGTGCAGTCGATATATTCGTGCCAAACAAGGTTTTGCTCGCACGCTTTCTTGAACTAACATTTACCATTCCCTTGCCTGTGCCAGTCTCAATTTGGTTTTTGAAATATGAATTGAAGATTTTTTCTATGACATTGTCACCATTTCTGTCTATCCGAGGCACATTCATGCAATAATCTGAATTCGCAAACAAAGTTCTAAGCTTCTTTGCGAATTCGGCTTGTTCGTCAGCGGTTAACGAAGCGGATGCCAGTTTGCCGTCAATAAGGGACTGTAGGTTTCCTAATGTCTTTGGCATATTAGAGCCCAATGCCTTGCTTAAGTCATCAAGGGTAACAGTCTTACCAAAGGCTTTCTTTTTCAATTTTTCAATTTTGCTTTCAAGTTTTGTCAAGGTGTCTTCTATATCAGCCTGTAAGCCATTCTTTGTTAAGGCATATTCAATGCCATCCCACAATTGCTTGATTACATTGCTCCTTGGCTTTGCAGAAGCAATAAAATCCTCAACAGCTTGCAAGCGTTTCAGTTCGTCCTTGAACGGGTCGTATTTTTTTAAAGCCTTGTCAACTACTTCTTTATCCCAATATTGCTCCGTACCATTTAGGATTGGCTTCAATTTGAGTTTTGTCAGTTGCCTATCAAAAGTCAATGCTTGTTTCTTTACATCCTCAAATTCTTTTATTGCCTTCAACCGTTCAACTTCTCTTTCATAAAAGGCTGCAACCTCCTGTACTGTGGCAAAGGAGCGATGCGTCCTTACCCAATTCGCCTCAAATGTATATTTGGCTATTTTCCCATTTATATCAAGCCTATCATATTTACTCATGGTGCGAGCCGTATTTTTGTACAACGCTTCTACAGCAGCGTGACCATATTTCTTGCGCATCACACTGTCAACAAGGATGTCTGGTGTTATGCTCTTCTCGAAGGTAAGCCGTGGAGCTAACAAATCATATTCCTTCTTTGCCCTTATCCAATCGATTTTTTTTACTGCGGCATTGAAGGCATCTGCGTTTATGTGGTAATCCTTATATGTTTGTGCGATGGTCTTGTGATTTCTTCGCACGTTAAGAATAGCAAGCACTTCCTCATCATTACGTTTTGCATGTCTTGTTTCGGCAATACGGTTGATTTCGTCTTTGCGCTTATGCTCATGCCACCAATCTGTAAGTGCCTTCACCTGTTCTGGTGTCCTTGCGGCGTGCCTTGCGTCGGCAATCTCCTTGATGGATTTAAGCAAGCCCATTTCTCTTTGCTCCGCCTTGGTGAAGGAGTTAATCCAAAACTGTTTGTTGTCACGAAGGAAATATGCGAGTTTGCCACGAGAGGCTGCACGCTTGATGGCATCGTGGTTGGTCTCAATATATCGCTTCCAATTGGGGTTCATGTTTTCCTCGGTAATTTCCTCCTTGCTGTGGAAGTTGCTCATGTCCTCGCCCTTCATCAGTCGGCGGTAGAAATCACGCTTCTCGTCGCCATACAAAGTCAAAGGGGCTGATGCGCACATACAATTGCTACCCCAAAAGTTAGTTCCGTTGTATTGGACGTACATTATATGGTTCTTCTTCAATGTAAGGTCGTATACCATTCCGTCATAGAATTCTGGAACAACTTTGAATTTTCCACACAAAGCATTCAGTCCATACATAGACAGAATGAAAGAACCCTTACTCCTCCTAAAGCGGCATGCCTTCAAGTAGCGTATTTTCCCACTCTTATCAACGTACACCATTCGATGGTCTTCGGTAACGAGACAATCTACACCATTTCCTTTAAAATGCAACAAAGCACAGTTCTTCTTGTACGCTTGCTTATCGGTTATACGGACGTATTCAATATTCAGTGTCTTTGGATTAAGCGAGCAAACCTCGTCGTAGTACGTAACATTCTGAATGGGAAGCCAACCACGTGCCGTCAATACCTTTGTACCGTCAGCGTAGCACGCAGGGTGCCAGCCCTCGAACACGAAGTCCTTTGGATAGTACCCTTCCAACTCATCGCAGATGTCTGGTCGTGGGTGCTCGGGGCTTTTCCACACCCTTATTCCTCGCACAAACGGCTCATTCGCCCACCGTGAGGCATTCGCCTTGTGGTAGGACATGTTTATCTCCGTGCGCATCAGACGGTAGCCGTTCATTCGTGCCGAACGGTAAACACCCATGCCTACTTTCTCCAACGGCTCGTCAGAGAACGTTACCTTGCCCGTCTTTTCGTCGATGTGGCAGCGATACCAACGAGCGACCTTCTTTTTGTTTCCGGCATGGTCGGCAACAGTAACCCAGTATCGGCGGTACATCATCGTTGGGTTGTTGAGGTACTGCCTAACCTTGCGCCCAAGTTCCTCTGCGGAGGTGCCAGCCTTCAAACCGTCCTTCAATACGTTGCTGATGCCCATTTCAACCTCGGACTTGCCAAGTTGCGAGTAGTTCCACACCTTATCGGAGAGCGACAAGCCTTCCTTCCTTGACATTCGGTTGGCAATGAACGAGGCGACGGCAGCGTTTCGTGCCGCCTTTATCGCCTCGTCTTGCAAGATGGTATACTTGCCAAGGTTTATCTTATCCTGTGAGAAGGCAAGTGCCACACCGTCGGTGATACCTGCCTTGTAGCACAGCACTTGCTTATTGACGTAATCGTCGAAGATATGCTGTAGCCTTGCCGACATATAAGGAAGTTGGTCGAAGCGGAATAGAGGGTCAACGGCAAACCTCTTCCACTCCTCGTCCTCGGAATAGGGCAAGGAGGCAATTAATCTGTTGACGAAATCGTCATATAGCTTGTCTAACCGCTTTGCGTAGGCAGCAAAGAGTTGGAGGAGCTGGTTGTGTTGGTTGACGTTGCTTGCCATTTATATAAAGTTAACTAAAACTTCAAGTATAATACTTGCTTTTTTGCGAATTAAATATTATCTTTGCATCAAGATAAGACCTATAGCGCCGTGATGATGGCAACTTCGGCATGGCGAAAGCTATGTGGAGGGGTTCGATTCCCCCGTTAGGTCTTATCTTTTATTTTTGTGTACCTCGGATTGTTAAACTCGTTAGGGTCTCTAACAACTCCTGCCGTTATATGCAATACCCCATTAGTTTTACCGCTTTCTGTCTTGACGCTTTGATTAGGACGCACTATAAATTTCGAGCTGTAGTCAGTGTACACAAATGCTGCACCGTCATAATAAACAGCCATTTTGGATTTCGTGTTCGGAAAATCCTTAATAACTTGTGGTTCAACAGCAAGTCCCTTCGCTACCTTCGATTCACGCAAAGAGTGGCTGATACTTTTACTCGTCATATACATATTACCATCGCCAAGTTGGATATTATTGGCCTGCGAATACGTCTTTACTTCTGATTCCACCTTGCCAACGTTTACGGATGGGCGATTTATTTTTGCTGAATTCCGAATATCCGAGATTATAGTGTCAAGTTTATCAGAGGCGGACATGGATAGGTATTCTTGGGGCGAAACAGATGGCACATTACCAATGCTCACTTCCTTAAGTGCCATTGTCTTACGGGTTGTTCCGCTTCCTTTGCTCATAGTTATTCCTTCCCTTGTTCTGCTGCTGACGCACCGCTTGCCGAGCCGCCCACGCCCATAGCATGTGCCTGTAGTTTCAATGCCTCTTGCTGCTCCTCGTCCATTTCCTGTTCAATGCGCTGTGGGTCGTCATTGAGTGGGTTAAGCTCAATGGCTCTCTTGCGTGAGGTCGTGCTTGCACCGCCAGTGGATGTAGAAATAAGCTGTAGGGTCTCAACGTCATTCTTGGGGATGAACGGGGTGAAGATTGGCTCGAACTCCACACTGTCGGCGATACTCATAGGGATGCCGCTCGTGATAATGCCTGCATTGCAAATGCCGTTGGCAATGATATTGCTCCTTCGTGTGAACATCTCACCGAACAACTCTGTCTTGTCGGCAGCGTTCATGTGTGGGTCGGTGAACATCAGACGGATTGCCGCGCCACTCGTATTGTTTCCCACCTCCTTCATGCGCTCGAAGCTAATGTCGGCACAGCGTGAGTAGGAGAAGATGATATTGAACAGCGTGTTTATCTCGCCAGTAACGCTCTGTGGCGAGTTATCCCAAGAAAGAACGTTCATGGAAGTCTCCTTGTCGCCCTCAAAGACCGCACCCTGTTCCGCCTTCTCGGCAAATCCGTTCAGTTTTCCCTTGATGAAGTACTTAGGCGTGCCAAAATAGTCGTTGCTGTCCCCCCAGTTGGAGAGACAGTCCTCGACGCGCTCGATAGCCCATTGCACGTCCTCCCATTCGGACTTCTCCTGACGGTAGTAGACGACAGGTATTTTTGTGAATCCGTGGATTTTCGGCGCACCGTCCACAAGCCTCCACTCCGTGCCGTCGTCGATATACTGATAGACATAAGTGTCGGTGTAGACATCGAAATGAGTGACGGATGTCCCCGTCTCGTCAAAAACACGGTACTCGCGTGCAAATCCGTCCATGCGGTCGTTATCGTTGAAGTGGGGATAAAGCTTATCGCCTAAGATTGGCGACAACAGTTTGACCCTAATTTTCCCGCGGACATCAAGCATGCCGTCGTTCTTAGTGTCCATATACCAGAGCTCCGCTGCCTCCCTTGCCCGAAATACCGACCTTACGAGACGTTTGTCGAAGTATCTCATCTTATTTTGATGATAGACCTTCTTTACGGCGTCGAAAAGCTTTGTCTGCTGTGCCGTCGGCAGTTTGATGTCGATACCGTCTGTGGTCATTTTGTACTGAACGGCATTGCCGACAACAAAGCCTGCATTTCGTTTGACGATAAGTGCTTGACAAGGAATGGCGATACGCACACGCTCAACTTTCTTCTTGCGATAGGTCATTTTGCCTGTAACGGGGTCTTTCCTTCCTGTCGGCACGGAGACAATCTTCTTGGGGCGGTACTTCTCGTCGAAGATACGGTGGTCTTCGGGGGTGTACTGCTCTTCGCTTTCCTTGAAGGACACTCTAAAGCGTTTCTTGCGATTGGTAAGCAAGGTGTGGACGTGCTGTGCGTCATTGTTTGCGAGTATCTCTTGAATTTTTTTCATTTTTGCGCAAAAATCGTGTTGTTTCCGGCAAAAATAGATGTTTTTTGATGCTCTTCCTCTTATTTTCTCTCTCTTTCTATAAACAATCTTAAAAAGGGTGAGAATTAGGAGATGAAACTTGCGTATTCCTAAGTGATTGGTTAACTTTGCCACTGAAAATTAAACATTTAAAGAGATACAACAATGAAAAGATTAGGTGATTTCCACGAGACAAGTAAGAAGGTTGAATTCACAACCAAAGGATGGGATGGCAAAGGCTACGACGGTGAAGGTCAGAAGAAGAATATATGGAAGCGTGAAGGAGACGACAACGTCTACGTTTGCATGTACCGCAAAGAATACCACGCTTATTGCATCTTGAAGATTAACTTCGAGGACAGAGCAAAAGAGACAAACCTTCCGATTTCGGATTTCTATTGCGACTTTGGAAAAGAGCAGCTGGAGAAATAGTTTATTAAAAAGGCAAGGCAAAAAGCACAGCTTTGCCCAACTCTTAATAAATTTGCACAAAAACTACGAAGATATGAGTAAAGGAAGTAATACAACACGCATGGGAGGCTCGACGACAAGAGTCGCAACAGTAAATGGGGGGGTAAATGTGAGAGACTTTGTAAATAGCGACAATACAAAGACTTATCGAAACTCAAATGGTGCAATGGCAGAAGTGTTTCATACAAGAGACGAAAGAGGCTTTGACGGTTTTCAGGTTAACTATTCTGCTTCAAAAAATGCGTTAATGGAAACGAGCAAGTTCTATTACAGTGAGCAAGGCTCGCCGTGGACTAACTACAAATCCAAAGAAGAAGCAGCGGAGGCGGCTGCAAAATATATAAGAAGAAGGTTAAAGTAAAAGAAAATACAAAACAAGCGGCATCAACTTCGGTTGTTCGCCGCTTGTTTTGCGTTGTGTCGCCTTGTTTCTTCTTTCTTGGGTAGTTGTTCCACAAAGTGGAAGCAGCGCAACACGTGGCAAACTAATCGGTCAGACCGAGGATGTCGGCGGAGGTCACGATGGGGGCATTGTCGCCAAGTATCTTCTCCAAAACAACGTAACGAGTTGCATCGCAGTTGGAAACAAGCACTCCGTTGGCAAAAAACTCGTGCATGTTGGCAACGCAAATATCATAGGTCGGCTTCTTGCTTACGCAAAGAACGTCCATACTTTCCAGCACAGCTTCGTGAACAACATTGTGTTTTTGCGTATTTATTAACTCTGAACTCCTTCCTACACCATTTGCAAACTCTTGTCTCGTCGTCAAGGTGGTGGTCTCTGCGCCACTTGGACTTACAGTTGTTGGAACAGAAACGGGTATGCTTTGGCGATAAATCCTTTGACAAATATTCTTTTCCACAGCATTGGCAGATATACTTTCGATACTGTCTATGCTCGGCTTGCTGTCTTGCATGTTCGCTATGCCACTTTCTGCCTTCTTCCGAGTGATGCCACTCTTTAGCGAATTCAGCAGCGTATGCCATTTTTTTGCGAAGTCCAGCAATGTCTTTCTCAGCATGCTCACGCCCGTGCATTTTTCTGTGGACATGCTTTTCCAAAAGGACAAGATTAGAAATCTCATTGTTGTGCGTATCTTCGTCAACATGGTGCACGTCATAGTCTTTTGGAATTTCGCCATGATAGAACTCCCACACATCCCTATGCAGCAACGTGTTTCCGTTTCTGAAATACTTCTCCCTTGGATAAAGCTTGTATTCCTTTCCATTAAAAACTTGGACAGGTACAACACGTCCGTTTCTTTCAAATCCTTTAGTTGTTTCCATCCTTCTTTGGTTTTAAATTTGTGGTCGGGGGTAGCCTCGACTTCGACCGCAAATTTACCAAAGGAAAGGCGAACCCGCCATACCTCACGGCAACCCTGAATAAACATATCGCATATCGGGCGGTAACCACGTGAAGTCAGCGCAAAATCGTCTTGCTGCACTTCGTCAATATGAACTTGTCCACGTTGGGTCAGCACCATTGTTTCATGCGTGAAACAGGCATGGTTAAAACTATCTATAGGCTGATTCAGCCACTTTCCCTCTTTGTCCTGACGATACGTATAGTTTCTGAACTCCTTGATTACGTCGGTAGACTGCCTCGTAATCTTGATATTGAACTCTTGCATTTTGGCAATGCCTGCCTCGATAGAGCCTCCATACTTCCGCACAGGCTTGATGTCAAGCCCAGCGTTATAAATCTCGTCTATCATTCGTGGGTCGGCACTCTCGGAGATAATCTCTGGCGACCACGATTGGTATTTCTTTAGCTCACGAATGATATCATTTGTGAGCATATGTGTCCTATAGCAAAGCTCGTTAATATACATGTCGTCGCCATAAAAACGCACTTCAACAATAGTCGTTGGGTCTTGGCTGTAACCTAGGTCTAGCCCAAGGTAGCGGTGTCGCATCGTCTCCGTCGGCATGTAGTTGACAATCTCGAACTTTGGGAACACCAAGCCCTCGACCATCGCACGCAAGCCAAGTCCGTACACACGCCAGAGAGAAGGATTCTTGTACTGTAGGCTCTCAATCTCGTCGATGATGCGCTGTTCAAGGAAAGGATTGTCCTTGTACGTTGAAATCCACCATGCCGTCTTTCCCTCGTCGTTGACTTGATTAATCCAATGCTCCTCGGAGAACGAAGGGTTGTAGTCGATGATTGAGAACATGGTGGTACGCATTTGCAACTGCTCCCACTCCAAGTACGATATTTCGTTTGCCTCGTTGACGCAGAGGATTTGCCGCTTCGAACCACGCAGCTTCTGCTCGTTTTCACAGGAGAAGAACTCCACGGTCGAGCCGTTGTCGAAGGTGTAAACAAGTTCCTTCTTGTTGAGTTTGCCCGTGTTCACACCCCACATGTTGATTATCTCAATGAAGTCCTTGTAGACGGAACGCTTGATTGCTGGGGTCGTCTTACGGACGATGGAAACGGAGGTAAATGGTACGGTTATGCAACGATGGATAATCCACTGAACGATTCCATATGTTTTGCCAGACCGGCTGCTTCCCTGAAGGGATGCAGTCGCGTACCCCTTCTCAAAGGCAGATTCAAGCTTGACAAAGTTCTTTGTGACATATCCCGTTGGCATAACAGCTCCTTATTTCTCTTTTTCTCCCTCGAAATCCGAAATCTCGTCCTTGGCTTTCGCCAACTCCTTCTTGTTTGCGACAAACTGTATTATCAGAGGCTCTTGGTGTATCTCCTTGCCGTTGGTGGTGATGTCGAATCTCTGCTGCTGACCGTATGCACGGTTTACGACCTTCTCCAACATTTCCACGCCCTTCTTATTGAGGATAGCCTTGGCGATGATGCGTATCATCATGGGCTGCACCTTGTCGTTAACGAGGTTTTTCAGTTTATCCTCTGGCAAGGCGGCGATGTAAACGTAGGTCGAAGCCACCTCGGACGGTGTGGGCATCGCCATTCCACGCACTTCCTCGCAATCATGGATAAATGCAGCCAACGGCGACTTCCTTGCGCCACGGCCTAATGGGTTGGAGACCTGCCCCTTTTTAAATTTGCCTTTCTCAAGATTGGCAAGCTGTCGTTTCCTCTTTTCCGGGTCTGTACTCAATGACATACCTCACCTCCTATATTCTTCCTTTATAATTAATGAACTATTAAAGTGGATAAAACCGCATAAAAAGCGATAAAACCGCACTAATTTTGCATAAAATTGTCTTTCTTCGCTATTCGGCGACACTTCTCCAACACCTCCATGTACTCCTTCAAGTGGTTGTTGGCAAGCAACAAGGCGCAAGACACGATGAACGAGGGGTACTGGTTTCTGTTGTAGCCAATCACCTCGTCCATCGAGCACGAAAGGAGATACTCCATGATATCCACCTTGTCGATTGCGGATATTAGGTTACGCTCGATGTCCTTGCCGCACGCATCCTTCAATATGCCTTTCGCTGTCTTCCTGCGCTCCATAGTTCTTTTGTGTTAGTTAGCCTTGTTGATGATTGCTTGCAATGCAACTCCTTTTCAATCTATTATTTCCCATGCCTTGTCCTTTTGAAATTGTCCGAACAGTCCGTAGTCGCATAGGCTCTCGTAGATTGGCTTGTAAAGTCCGAGGTCGTTGACGAGGCGAGACTGCGGTATGTTAATAGAGCCTTCTTGAAGGATTGTGTCATTCTCTGTGGTGACGGTATAATCCACGTTCTCCTGTCCGATGCAACAAGCGAGCGATACGAAGCAAGTACACTTCCAATCCGATGCAGCCTTCTTCGCCAATTTCCTTGCGTAGAGGTTAAGAGCGACATCAGCTTTGGAGCCATCTTTCGAGCATACACTTCCGCCACCGACCTTACAGCCACTCCCGTAGAAGTCCACGGCAAGCTTTCTGCCTGTTGTTCCGCAGTCAGCAATGGACGAGTGCTTCACGTAGTTGCCTGTTCCGTTCACAGTTAAAGCATAATCGCCTTTTATCTGCTCGTGGATAAATTCCTCGACCTTTACCTTTTCTGCGGACGTGCGCAAAGGAATGGCGCAAATAACCCTCTTTATCTCGTCATCGTCCATCACCACCTGTGTCTTGATGTCAAGACCGCCAAGCCCGCTGTGGAAAAGCGCACGGTTTAGGGAACGGGCAATGGCGAAGTCCTTCGGAATCATCTCGTATGGGTCGTCCTCCCCATGATATGCAGCCATTCCGAAGAATATACCTTGGTCTCCCCAACCGTCGTTGTCAACGCCCTGTGCTATTTCGGCAGACTGATGGCCGATGATAGGTGTAACGTTGAGGTCATCGCTACAAATGACGTTCTCCTTGCCCCACTTGTCTTGGTATTCCTTGGTGTACCCCAAATGATTGACTGCATCACGGACAAACTTGCAAATCTGCCTCTTAGTGAACTTTGCCTTTGAGGTAACCTCACCGCCGAGGGTAACGAAGTTGTCCTTGATTTGCACCTCCACG
>CAZUWO010000053.1:0-18766 GCA_964623995.1 uncultured Prevotella sp.
TACAAATCACGTGCTCTGGCCAACTGAGCTAAAGAGGCAAATCTTTGCAGCCGTCTCAAAAGGGGCGCTCAGATACGCACAGGTCGTAAAACGGCTGCAAAGTTAGGCATTATTTTCGAACTGCCAAAATTTTAGGTACTTTTTTTTAATGTTTGCGCAGTTTTTCCTTATACTTAGTGAGTTGAACCTTCATTGCGTCAAGGCAGAGGTCCACTCCCTCCTCAAATGTATCGCAGGTTTTTTCCACAAAGAGTGTCGTTCCCGGTACTGCCACCGTCAGACTTGTAGTCTTATTGAGAGCTTGGGCGGGCTTCTCCACCTTCAGTTGCACATCCACTTTCTGTATATCCTCAAACGATTTCTGCAGCTTCTCTGCTTTTTTGTTGATGAATGCCTGCAGCTTCTCGGTAGCGTCGAAATGTATCGACTTGATGTTGATCTCCATAGTTACCTCCGTTTTTAAATTATTTAAAGGTTAGGCCCTTGGATGGGCATTACTATATACTTTTTTCAGTTGCTCGAAAGTTGTATGAGTGTATATCTCTGTTGTGTCCACACTGGCATGTCCGAGCAGCTTTTGTATACTTTCCAGTCCCGCTCCGTGGTTCAGCATTGCCGTAGCGAAGCTGTGCCGCAACACGTGGGGAGTGCGTTTGCCAAGCGAGCACACCTCGGAAAGTCTTTCCTTAACCATCTCTCTCACCTTAGGGCCTTGCAACTTGCGACCACTGGAGTTGACAAAGAAAGTATCAGTGAGGCTCACCACTTCCTTATCTCTGCGCTCCCGATAGCCTCTCAGCGCCTCGCCGAGCTCCTTTCCGAATGGCACTATGCGCTGTTTGTTGCGTTTTCCCAGCACTTTCAGCTCGCTGTTCACGAAGTTCACGTCCTCGTCCTTAAGTCCCGTCAGCTCGCTAAGTCTGAGTCCAGCCTCATAGAACGTCATAAGTATAGCCCTGTCGAGCACGTCCTCGTAGCTGTCAGTCCACGCCGTGTGGTCCAAAAGCCGGTCCATGTCGTCCTCTCTTACGAAGTTCGGCAGCGGACGGCGCGTCTTCAGCCCCTCAATCGTACGCATAGGATCATGCTCTACGAGCCCCTTCTTGAGAGCGAACTTGTAGAAAGACCTCAGCGAACTGAGCTTGGCGTTTATCGTTGCCGGTGAGTTTCCTCCGTCAAGTGAGTCTGCTATCCAGTCGCGCACCACGTCAGCGTCCACCGTTTGCCACGTAAGCTCACTGTCAAGCTGCTTGAAGAACTTCCCAAAGAGGCTCAAATCATAGTGATAACTCTCAATGGTAAGTTTCGAGTAGTGCCGCTCCGTGGCAAGATATTCGTCAAATTTCTCAATCATCCGCGTCATCCTCTACTTTCTGGCAACGAATTTAGGCATTATTTCTGAACCAGCCAAAGAAAACTGCACAAATAATGTTAACGTGCAATAGGCTCCATGCCTTTCACGAGAGTTTGGAATCAGCCCTGCAAGTGCCTTCCACGGCACCTTGCATACAGTTTCAAGGCAAAGCGGAAACAGCCTTCGCCGCCAGCTGAAGCTATTCAAACAAGCTCTAAAAGCAATAATATGACAGCCGTAAAGCACAAATAAACAATGCAAAAACCAATGGGTTTGCTATCGTCCCTCAACCGTTGCCCATTTGGGCATCAATTGAAAGCCAAAAGGGCATCAATTGAGGACCATCGGGACAACAATTGATGGACGCTCACGATGCTAATACTTCTTAGCAGCGATAGGGCCAGAACAGCCCATCGGAAACAACTTAAGAATAAGGCAAAATAAAAACCGGAGCACTAAACTCACGTCCAATGCTCCGGCAGAAACAATATTCCTTTAACTAAACCTAAATTACTTGTAAGCTTCGTTCTGAGTAATCACATCTGGATTCTGGTCTATTACCGACTGCGGAATCGGGAGTAGCATCTGAGCATCACTTGTCATAGTGCTGCCCTTTACAGCGTTAATCTTCTGATAAGCATTGCCATAACGGAGAAGGTCAAATGTGCGATGGAACTCACCACAGAACTCAACGCGCTCCTCATGCTGTACAGCCTGGTCAACAGTTGTATACTGCGAAGGATAGCCTGCAGTGCCATAAGCTGGCAGACCTGCACGTGCGCGAACCTCGTTCATGTACTTCGGGTCGCCGGTAGCTTCGGTCAGCATCAGCAACACGTCGGAATAGCGCAGTATTATGAAGTTACTGGCACCTGCTTCGGTTCGTCCGTTAAGCTCAGCACCCTGATCCCACCATTTAATGTACCATTTATCTGGCATCATAGTGCCACTGGCATCGAGGTAACCTTGGCGGATAGAAGCGTCAAGACGCTTGTCGCCTGCTTCAAATTCTGAAACAAGATTTGCCAGAACTTGGTTTCCGCCCATACCCCACGAGCTGATACCGTAGTTGTCGCGCGGTGAGAATATTGCGAAATAGAGGCTGTAAGGATTCGACTTGCCACCCTTATACTGAACCTCAAATATAGACTCTGAAGAGTTCTTCTTAGTGTTGTCCCAAAGGTCCTTATAGTTAGGAACAAGAGTAAACTTGCCATACTCCTTCAAAAGGACTGTTTGTGCATTCTGCTTGTCGCCCATTGTCAAGTAAACTTTGCCAAGAAGAGTGTTGGCTGCATCGCTTGTAGCGGCTCCTGTAAAACGCTCATTGGTCTTAGCTGGCAGATTATCGGCAGCAAACTTAAGGTCTTCAACAATGGCATTGTATATTTCTGATGATGGAGTACGGCCCATCTTGTAGGCCTCGGCAGCGTCAACAGGTTCGAGAACCAATGGCACATCGCCATAAGCACGTACCAAGTCGAAGTAATACAGAGCACGAAGAAAACGGCACTCACCAATAATCTGATCCTTATTTGGTATGTCAGAACCGTTGCACTTGCTTATAACATTGTTGATTTTGAACAATGCTTTATAGTAGTAGTTCCAGAAATCCAACACCATAGCATTATCGGTATTGACATTTTTGTGCTCAGCGATAGCTATTTTAGCGCCAAATTCGTAGGCTGTTTCATTGCAATAAGCATTGTCTGAAGCTGCCTCGCCGAAATAAGAAGGCAAACATGAAGGTCCATAAATATCATACAAGGTGTTATAGACCGAATTCATGGCCGTTTCCATATCGCTCTGCGTCTTGTAGAAATTATTCTCACTGGCCTGGGATATAGGCGACAAATCAATGAAGTCGTTGCACCCAGTCATAGCAAGAGCCACGCAGAACAGTAAAATTGTTTTTATCTTTTTCATTGTATTTCTTTTCTTATGTGTTTAACATCAGAATGTCAAGTTGATACCAAATGAGCAAGTAAACGGCGTAGGATAAGCTCCGTAGTCGTAACCTACACGGTAACCAGTCTGGAATGTTGAATTCTCAGGATCGTAGTTACGGTAGTCTGAATGAACATAAACATTCTCAAGGTTGCAGTAGAGACGCAGGTTGGTAATACCAATCTTGTTTACGAGGTTACGTGGGAAGGTGTAACCGAGGCGGATATTCTTCAAACGCCAGAATGAACCATCCTCTACCCAATAGCTTGAGCTTTGTCCACGCACACCGGTTGTAACAGTACGAGGCTTTGGTGTAATACCATCGCCAGGATTCTCATCCGAACGCCAATACTTTGTCAGGCTCTTATAGCCACCACGACTACCATTCCACTCACCAAGATAACGTGCATTCTGGTTCATGATCTCACCGCCTTCTGAGCCTGTAAGCATGAATGAAAAGTCGAAACCTTTATAAGTAAAGGTATTTGTCATACCCCAAGTAAAGTTCGGTTGATAGTTACCAAGGATGACACGGTCGTCTGCAGAGATCTTGCCATCACCGTTAGCATCGAGATATTTAGGATCACCAGCCTCACTGCCTGATGGAGCTGACCATCCGGCTGTGCCGTTATTGTAACCATTAGCTGCCAGTTGGTTGGCCTCAGCTGTGCTGAGTACGCCAACAGCCTTATAGCCAAAGTAGTTACCTATAGGCTGACCTACTTCAGTCTTTGAAAGTGCAGAGTTGGTGTTTACATAGATAGGATCGTCGTTCTGGCCAAGTTTCAGCACTTTATTGCGGTTAGCAGA
The DNA here is from genome assembly GCA_964623995.1 of uncultured Prevotella sp. Classification (GTDB taxonomy): domain Bacteria; phylum Bacteroidota; class Bacteroidia; order Bacteroidales; family Bacteroidaceae; genus Prevotella. Next base: position 4,112 of record CAZUWO010000053.1, read on the forward strand.
GATGTTGAAATCGGTTGTCCAAGTGAACTCACCCACGAAGTTGCGAGAGTTGATATTGAACTCAACACCCTGGTTGCGCAGAGAACCTACATTGTCAAGCTGTGTTTCGAAACCAGTAATTACAGGAACTGGCACGTTGAGCAGCAGGTCGTTGGTGCGAGAATAGTAGAGATCCAAGCTACCACCGATACGATCGCGGAGAACTGAGAAGTCGATACCGAAGTTAACCTGCCATGTCTTCTCCCATTTCAGCTTTGGAGAAGGCTTTGTGCTGGTGTACATGCCCTGTACGACATTGCCGTTGGCAACATAAGAACTATAATCAAGCAGACCAATTGCGCCGTAGTTGTCGATCTGGTTGTTACCAGTCTGACCGTAGCTCAAACGGAACTTCAAGTTGTTCAGCCAATCAACGTTGTTGCTAAGGAATGATTCCTCGCTTGCACGCCATGCCAAAGATGCTGATGGGAAGTAACCCCAGCGGTTGTCTTTACCAAATCGAGAGCAACCATCGGCACGTATTGCAGCGCTTGCCAAGTACTTTCCTTTATAAGAATATGTGGCACGAGCCAAGTAAGAAAGAATGCTCCAAGCTGTCTTTGAGGTGCTTCCGCTGTTCACCTTACCTGCATTGAGTGTGTGGACCATATCATTCGGGAAGTTGTTGGCGTTCATGTTGCTCAGCTCAAGGGTCTGCTTCTGCATGGTGTAGCCAAGGAGTCCGGTGATGGTGTGGTCGCCAAAGCTCTGGTTATAGTTGAGAGTGTTCTCCCAAGCCCAGTTAAACTGGCGTAGAGTCTGGAAAGAACCAGTTGCCGGCATAGCTCCTGAATAGCCATAGCCCTGGTTTGTATTCCAATAAGTGCTATAGTGCATGTCCTCATTGTCAGCACTTAGAGCCGAACGGAATACGAGACCATCTATAATTTTCCAGTCCACATAAGTATTCATCAATTGTGTATCCGTTCTGTGGTCCTTGTTCATCTCACGTGTCAACGAGTAAGGATGCCACAACTGGAAGCCATACTTCACGAATGTATTCCACATAGAGTTAGGATCCTTGAAGCCAAGATTACCTGTTTCTACAAATTTCGGGAAGATAGGATCGCTTTGGTTGGCCAAAGACACAGCATCAGATTTACCGGAAAGTCCTTGTGGCTTATCCTTTGTGTGGGTCATTGCCAACTTCATGGAAACAGAGATATGATCGTTGAATTTGTGGTTGATGTTGCTACGGAAGCTGTAACGCTCGTACGGGTTGTTATCAACAACACCTTCCTGGTTCAGGTAGTTGCCACTGATCATGAACTGCGTCTTCTCGCTACCACCAGATACACTTACTTGCACATTGTGTGTGTGAGCTGTGTGGAGCAATACATCCTGCCAATCGGTACCATTGCCAATACGGGCAAGCCATTCTGGATCGCTAAACTCATCTGGTATATAATAGTTGCCCATACCATCAGTGCGCTTTAAGCTTGGATTGCTCTTTACAGCGGTAGCATAAGAATTGTTGCGGGCAGCTGTTTCATAATCAATCCACTCAGGAGCATTCATCAGGTCAATTCTGCGATTAACACGAGAGATGCCAAACTCATAATTGACGTCAATCTTGGTTTTTCCAGCCTTACCTGTCTTGGTTGTGATGATGACAACGCCGTTTGCACCACGTGAACCATAGATAGCGGCAGAAGAAGCATCCTTCAAAACCTCAATACTCTCAATATCATTAGGGTTGATATTGTTAAGAGGGTTGCGGTTGGCTATCTGCACATTACCGCCATTGGCACCATCACCTGAGTTGGTATTATCCTCAAGAGGAATACCATCAATCACGTAAAGAGGAGAAGTACCGGAGTTAATTGACGACATACCACGCACCTTTACTGTAGGAGCCATACCAGGAGCACCCTGTGTTGTAGTAATGTTCACACCTGAGACTTGGCCCGCCATGCTCTGTAGAGCATTGCCATAGGGACGGTCTTTCAGCTGGTCTGCGTTCACTTGAGAGATAGAACCAGTCAGGTCTCGCTTCTTAGCTGTACCATAACCAATCACAACCACGTCGTCAAGACCTTGCACGTCGGGCACCATACTAACGGTTGCTCCGGCTGTTGTCTGCATGTCCTTGTAGCCTGTGTAGCTGATTGTCAGAGGAGTACCTTTAGGAACGTTGATAGAATAGTTGCCGTCAATGTCGGTGATGGTGGCTTGGCCACTCTTAGCTCTGACTGTTACACCAATCAAAGGCTCACCATTTTCGTCAACTACATGTCCCTTCACAATGCCATCCTGCTGCTGTACGGCCTGCCGCAGTTGTGCGGCGCTGGCAGTTTGAGGCAACCAGACAGCGATTCCCATTGCGATTAGAGGTGCAACCAACACCTTCACGCCACTGGATACTGTTTTCTTGTTCTTCATTTGTTAACGATTAAGGGTAATAATAATATTAGGTTTTTTCGTCTTTATAACGTACGCATACTTATACTGTAACTGTTATTACATAAAAATATCATAAATTTAGAAATAAACTCACACTTGTGTCTAAAAACAATATAATATAGATAACTTTTATTTAGGAATTCATTAAGATGAGTCAATCACTACTTTTAAAATTCACATTTGCTACCATAACTACGGTAAAGTACTTTATACACATTTTATATAATATACCTTGCGTAAACATAAGAAGAAAAAAATGCATGACGGCTATCATGCTTTTTGGCAAAGCATAGTCTGCATTCCATTAACATCTATGGCCTGTTGAATTTAAGAAAATCAGCTTTAAACAGACAAGAAAAACAAAGAAAGAATAGGTAAAAAGCAATAATCTCATTACAGAATTGCGGTAATAAGACCACGGCTGAGCCGTAATGAGATTACGGAAGTTCCGTAACGACTTTACGAAAGTGCCGTAATAAGATTACACAGATTGTTTATCCGGATTAACATAAAAAGGAGCGTGACTGCTATCACGCTCCTACCCTATATTTAGTTTACACCTCCTGGGCTTCAAAAAATATGTTGACTATAATAAATAATGTGTCTTGCCGACACCGAACCAGCAACAATGCAGGCCCATTTGCAACGCTTACAGTTCTTCAGCGTCGCGCAATTTCTGCACGTAGATGGCATGTTCCATCTTGAGACGCTTCTTCACCGATGGCTTGTCGTACTGCTGACGGGCACGAAGCTCCTTAATAACGCCTGTACGCTCAAACTTACGCTTGAATTTTTTCAATGCCCTCTCGATGTTCTCGTTGTCCTTTACTGGTACAATAATCATGCTTTTTTGTTTTAAAATTTAATAGTTCAACAATGTTTTTGGGCATAAAGCCCATAATTTTCGGCTACAAAATTACTGCTTATTTATCAAACCTCCAAATGTTTATAAGTTTTTTTGCTATTCAATTTCAACGTTTTTTCTGCAAATGGAAATTATAATCATGAATGCATACGTACGGAACATTTCCACACAAACCGCCCTGAACGAATCAAGAACCAAACAACCGGCCCCATGGATAGCTGCCCGGCTTGAGCGTTACGTAAGTGCCTTGAGCCGACAGCATGCGCACTACGCCTGGAGCAATTTGGTCGGTCAGCGTATAGTTGTGCCATCCCAGACGGCTCAAAAGGCTGTAAGCAGTGGCTCCACCCTCTATTATCAGCTCCTCTGGTCTGTGTTCTGCCACTAGCGCGGCGGCCACTCCGGCCATGGTATTGCGCAAACGCTCAGCCGAAGGCTTATCAGCCAGCCCACTGTTAGAGCCGAACGACACTATCAGAGCATGCTTTTCTTGATACATTTTTAAGGCATCAGTCTGCCACTGAGCTGCATCGGCATGGCCGAAATACACATCAGCCGGCATGGCCGAAACAGGAATGCCAAGTTCTATCTGCTTGCTCAAGGTGCTGCCTCTAACTATCAGCACATCACTCCCGAAATTTATGCGTGGCAAAGGCTTAGCTTGAGCCACGGCTTTTGGAAACTTTGCATGCAAAAGGGTTTCGAACAAATCGGCCGCACCTGCAAGAAGGGTGTTGCTTCCAGCCTCTGCTACCATGCGGGATATATCGTCTTGCGATGTCGCATCAGCATACAACATACCCTCTACAGCATCTTTGCAGTACGGTTTCATAAGCGGAAAGCGCTCAGCCAACGAAGAACTGAGAGCCGGAAACTCAGGATCGCGGCGGAAATCGGTCTCTGCTATTGGCACTCCGCCCACATAATATATTCCATTCTCTACAGTCCGGCCCTTGGAAGGATTTGCGGGGAGATAGACTGCACGCTTATATCCAGCCACCGTCATTAGCTCACTGAGTTCAGCTTCAACGTTACCACGCAGAGCAGAGTCGGTTTTCTTGAACATAAGGCCATGTCCTCTTACAGCCTCAGCAATGCGACGAGTCTCACTTACAGCCGCTTCACGCGCCATGGAGCGCGTGTCCGTGGCCACGACAAGTACGTCACACTCGGGCAAAACATTGCCGACCGACATAACAAGGCGCGTATTCAAACCCAAAGACAGGGCTATACCGCCTATCTCTGCCGCCCCTGTTATGTCGTCGGCTATTACAATTATCATGCCTTTACTTCTTGTGAGCAAGCCGGTAGGTAGCCATCCGGGTAGCGTAGTCGATAGAAAGCATCAGCGCATCTTCGTTAGCAATGCCCTTTCCTGCCACATCGAAAGCCGTACCATGGTCTACCGAGACTCTGATAATAGGCAGTCCAAGCGTAATGTTCACGCCCTTTACACTGTCCATCTTGCCGGTTTTCTCGTTCCAATTGAATCCCGCCACCTTGAAAGCTATGTGACCCTGATCGTGATACATGGCCACCACGCCGTCGAACTGACCGCAACGGGCACGGGCAAATACGCTATCAGGAGGCAATGGTCCCTCAACGTTGAAGCCTCGGCCCTGCAACTCCTTCACGGCTGGAATTATCTCCTTGGCTTCTTCATCACCAAAGAGGCCGTTTTCAGAGGCATGCGGATTTAGTCCGGCAATGCCAATGTGGGGATTATCGTATCCAAACTGCTTGCAAGCGTCGTTGAGCAACTCCGTCACCTCTATGATACGGGCTTTCTTTACAAGGTCGCAAGCATGGCGAAGCGACACATGGGTGCTCACATGAATGATGCGAAGATGAGCATCAGCCAGCAACATGGCATACTTCTTGGTGTGGGTAAAAGTGGCATAAATCTCGGTATGACCGTCGTAATGATGACCTGCCAGGTTCATAGCCTCCTTGTTCAGCGGTGCGGTAACTGTGCCGTCAACTTCATCGCGCATAGCCAAGTCGATGGCTGTAGTAACATAGTGGAATGCAGCATCGCCACATTGCTTCTGCACCACACCGTAACTGAATGTTGAAAGGTCAATGTTGTGAAGGTCATACACGTCTATCGTGCCATACTCGAAACGGGCATCTGCCACATTATTAATGGCATTAATCTTCAGGTTTGCGCCAAGCAGGGCTACAGCCTTCTCCATTATGGCCGCATCGCCTACAACAAGTGGCCTGCACCTGCTGTAAACGTCTTCGTGTTGCAGCGATTTCACACATATCTCGGGGCCGATTCCTGCAGGATCGCCCATGGTAATGGCAAGCTTTGGTAAAGCCATAATTCTATTCTTTAATTAATACAGCGTTTCGTAAATGTTGATAGCGTCCTGCTCGGTAACCAAACGAGGATTGTTTTTCAGCAAGCGTTGCACCTCAAGGGCTGCCTTTGCAAGATGCGGAACGGCCTCGTGGGGCACATTGAGGTCGGTGAGTTTCTTAGGGATACCCAATTTTTCTGACAGTTCATAGATAAAGTCTACACCGCGCTGAGCCGTCTCATCATCGTCCTTACCGGGCTCACAGCCAAGCGCTATGGCCACTTCGGCATACTTGTGTAGGGCAGCCGGGCGGTTAAACTTCATTACTGAAGGAAGCAGAATGGCATTGCTCAGTCCGTGAGGAATATGATATTCGCCACCAAGAGGATAGCTCAGGGCGTGGACGGCAGCCGTATTGACAGGTCCAAGACACAGTCCGCCATAGAGACTACCGGCAGAACAAGCCTCACGGGCCTCTATATCGCTACCGTCTTTATATGCTCTCAGCAAGTTCCTCGACAGCAACTCTATACCCTTACGGGCGTAGAGGTCAACCATAGGATGTGAGAATTTGTTGGTGAATGCCTCTATGCAGTGGGTCAGGGCATCCATACCTGTGTCGGCTGTAACCTTAGGAGGCACTGTAACCGTAAGCTTCGGGTCAACATAGGCTGCATTTGCCATTAGGAACGGGCTCACAATACCCTTCTTCAGATGGTCGGTCTCGTCAAGGAGTATGGCATTTGGCGAAACCTCACTGCCTGTTCCGGCCGTTGTTGGCAGACAGGCAAACCACACTCCGGCCTTCTTTATGTGACCGGTGCCGAAGAGAGTTTCCACAGGTTGGTCGCTATTGATGAGTGCAGCCGTGAGTTTAGAGACGTCGAGCACACTGCCTCCACCCACGCCTATTACGCTGTCAGCGCCGAATTTGCGTGCTACGGCAAGTACATTCTTGAAATCATTGACTGTCGGTTCACCGGTAATCTGGTCGAAAACTTCCACTTCAACCCCACCCTTGCGTATCACGTCAAGTGCAGGCTCAATGGAAGGGAGTATTACAGGGGCCGTAAGCACCATCAGACGCCTAAGTCCCATGGCCAGATAGTCATCAGCCAATGTGTTGATGCAGCCCGAACCGAACACGATTTTCTGTGGCTGCTGTAATGTTATTTGTCTCATTTTCGTTGTATTTTAAGTTCTATCGTATGGCAGAACCTACGGTAACTACATGCTGAAACTGGATTATCGTCATACCGTATAATTTCTGCCGACCGCAGTTATTTGCCTTCTGCGGCTTCTTTATTGCGGCTTTCAAGGTAACCATAAATGGTAAGCTCCTTGTCGGCCGGCTTGGTCTTGAAGAAGAGACTGGCCACATAACCCACCACAAGTACAATAAGGTGGCTGTATACGCCCAGCATGTATTTATGCTGTTTGAAGTTCCAGTCGCCAAGATCAAGGAGAGTTTCCTTCACACCTGTACCGGAGAGGTCCACTTTGGTAGACGTGAGCACGGCATAGGCCGTAAACAATATGCAAGCTGCAATGCCAATGTAGAGTCCTTGCTTATTAGCCCGGCGCGTAAGTATACCTAAGAGGAAGATACCCACAATACCTGCTGAGAAGATGGCATAAAGTCCAAACAGCGCTCCGAGTACTCCCTCGCCTCCCCACGAAATGTAAAGTAAGGCTATACCTACAAGAGCGAATCCGGCTATAATCACCATCAAGCGACTGAAGCGCATCTTCTGCTTGTCGGTTACGTGGCCTTTCTTGAATCTTACATAGTAATCGCTCATACATATGGCCGAAATGCAGTTCAGATCTGCATCAAGACTCGAAATTGCCGCAGCGGCAAGGGCTGCTATTATCAGTCCTTTAACGCCCACAGGCAATTCTGTGCGGATGAAATATGGGAACACTTCGTCGCCGTTTATATCGGCAGGAAGTACCGGTGCACCTGCTGAGTGGTAGAAAGAGAACAGCAAAGTGCCGATGAACATGAACATGGCCCAAACCGGAACGCTAAGGAACACTCCGAAATAGGCAGCATGCTTGGCCTCCTTATCGCTCTTTGCTGCAAGATAGCGCTGCACTATGGTCTGGTCGGTGCCGTATTTCTGCAAGGCATAAAAGATGCCATTGAGCACCATTACTATAAATGTAAGCTGCGTGAAGTCCCAATTGTAGGGCCCGAAGTCTATCTTGTCGTACTCCATTGCTATGTGCATAGCCTCAGAAGGACCGCCTTGAGGCAGGAAAAGCAACAAAATCATACAGAGAAGTCCGCCGCCTATGAGCAGGAATCCCTGCACCACGTCCATCCAGACAATGGCTTCGAGTCCGCCAAGTAGCGTTATTATGATTACAGTGATGCCGAGTGCCAACAGAATGTCGCGCACATTGACGCCAAGGAACGTGCCCAGTGCCATGCTGACAAGGAAGAACACGGTACCCGACTTGCTGAAGTGGCCCAGCAGAAAGGCAAAAGAGCTGTAGAGACGGGCAAAGAGTCCGAACCTGCGCTCAAAATATTCATACGTGCTTATCTTGATAATGCGACGGTAGAGTGGCACAATGTAGCGTATAAGGCAAACGAGTACGATGGGCACCATGAGTCCCTGGACTAGCAGAATCCAGTTTCCTTCATAGGCAGCACCCGGATACGCGAGGAAGGTTACACTCGAAATAAGGGTCGCAAAGATTGACATGCCCACCGCCCAGGCCGGAATCTTACCGCCGGCGGCAAAGTAAGTGTGAGTGTCTTTCTGTCTGCGTGAGAAGTAAAGGCCCATTACTATGGCCAGAACGATAGAGGCTACGACTATGGTCCAGTCTATCCAACTTAACTGTTGCTGCATTGTTACGGCTTATTTGTTAGTTATCGACTGCGCCTTTGCGGCTATTTCTTTCTCTTCTGCTTCAGGCAGGCGGGTCAGTGGGGGCAACATCCAAGGATCGCAGAGCCCCCTTGTCTGCATCATCACCTTTAGAGCGGTGAGAGTCTGGCCAAGTATGCGGCCTGCCTGATATATCTTTGCTATCTCGTTTGTTTCCTCCTGAAGTTTGTTGGCAGTGGCAGTATCGCCCCGCAAGGCCGCATCATAGAGTTCACGGAACATGCCCGGCACGAAGTTGGCTGTGCTCGGCACTATACCATCACCACCAATAGCTAAGCTATGGGCCGACTGTGCTGCCCAACCGCAGAAGTAACTAAAGTCGGAACGGCCCTTAGAGAAGCTTACTATCTGTGCCATGCGGTCCAGATCGCGCTCAGAATCCTTCAGCCCCACTATGTTAGGATGATGGCTTAAGCGCTCCACCACATCTACAGGAATGCTCATATGGGTCGTTGCCAGAATGTTATACATCATCAAAGGACCCTCTATGTTGTCGGCAAGGTTCTTATAATAAATGTACATCTGTTCCGGTGTTAGTGCATAATAGGTAGGAAGTGTTGCAACTATCACGTCGGCGCCGAGCTTAGTGTATCGGTTTGCCTGTTCATACTGGGCCGAAACCACATTGCCTGTCAGTCCTGCGTAGATCTTGATACGGCCCTTTGCGGCCTTGACAGCAGCGTCAACAAACGTAGCTCCGTCTTCAGCACTTACCGAATTGCCTTCACCCGTAGTGCCCATGAGCAATGGCGACACGCCGGCTTGGGCAAAACTTTCAACGATGCGGCCTACAGCGGCCACGTCGATGCGGCCATCTTCGGTTACAGGAGTTACCATAGGAACCACCACGCCCGCATATTTTTTAATAGTCATAGTATGAATTGTTTTTTAAGTTTATTAGTATTAAGACGTATAATTTGTAATGGCGTAATCATAAAAATGTTTCTTGCAGCTGCCGGTCCATCAACCAAGCCGCTGCAAGAAACCATGAAAACACTTCTAAAAGTGCCTGCTTTTCAGGCTCCGTGGAAGAGATATTCCTTCTGAATATCGGCTGTTAGCAGGGAGAAGAGTTCGTTAATGAGCTCACGGGCCACACTTAGGGCACGCTCGTGTATCTGGTCACTGAACTCTTGCAGCATGTCTTGAGCCCGCAAAGGCTGGTCTTTCACCACCATAAGGTATTCCTGCTCGAACTCACGTTGGCGCTGATCGTTCTCTGCTTCCAGCTTAGCGTAGGCATCCTTGATTATTGGTGCGTAGGCATTATAGTTCACCATGCCGAGCGCTTGCACCTTGCGGAAAGTCCAATAGGCCGAAGAATCGCTGGCCTCACCTTTGCCTTCACTGTATGCTGAGGGCACACTCTTCACCCCTTGGTATAATGGAAGGAACACCCCAAGGTCAGCCATGCCGAGTGCTACATAGGTAATGTGACCTATTTCCGGAGGAAGATCGGGACGGACCTGTATGATGTGAGTCTGCGTAGTACGGAAAATGCTCACCGGACGGTACGGCTCCTTGCCGTTGTTGTGCAGGTATGGATCATGATCAGTATTGTCGTAGTGGAAGCGGAAGGCCTGACGCAACCGTTGAAGCGTTATAGGCTCGTCGGCATGAATAAACACAGGGAAGTCATTGCGGCCCACATCGCTCTTATGACTCGGAGTAAACATGTGCTGCAAGCCCCATACGCGCGGATAATTATATGTGGTATCGTCGCGGTCAGCATCCTTTCCGTCGTGACTATAAGCCTCATGGAAGTCAAATTTGCCCTTCTTTGGGTCGTAGAGTCCATGCTCAGCAGCAAACTCTATCAGCCTCGGCGAAGCCAAATAGTTGTCGGTATCGTCCGGATCATAATCGCGGAAACGGCTCTGATTACCTGTCACGAAGTACTGGTCACGTGGCAATCGGGTGGCCAGCCACATGTGACCACAGGCATTTTCCAAATACCAAACCTCCTTGTCATCAATGAATCCGATGCCGAAACCTTCGGCCGAGCCATACTGTTCTATCAAACTGCCAAGCCGTTCCACTCCCTCGCGGGCCGTGTGGATGTAGGGCAACACTATATTATATGTACAATTCTCTGCCAGTCCGTCCTCTACATACGGGTCAAACTGCAGTGCCTCATTGCTGCTGAATATGGTTTCGGTCGAGCTCATGCCCACTCCGGCCGTGTTAAAGCCTGCACTCCCCCACTCACCAGGGAACTGAAAGTCGGGCAAACCAGTGTAACCGAGGGCTTCTTGGGGCAAAGGACAACGGAATTTGCTGTCTTTCGCCACAAATTCACACGGTCCAAACTTCGTCGGCTTATGGAATTCGTAGTTGATACCCATCATGGCATCGAAGTCGCTCGAACGGCACAAGTATCTTGAACCGTCGCTTGACTGCTGGTCGCCAACAATAATCGTCGTACATTCTGAGGGCAAACGCCTCTCGTTTCTCTTATTGTTCATAATTGACTCTGTTTGTTAACTCTTGCAAAGATACACATTTTTCAAATACGTTGAGTAACTTCAACTGATTATTTGACAGCAAAACGTGGCTAAAATACTGATATTTAATACTGTGTAACACAAGTAAACATTATGCAAACATGACAAAAACGCTTTACGTTAATGAATTTCTATTCTTGCTTGCCATAAAAGGAAAGGCATTACCTAATCATCCACAACCGGTAAACCACTCCACAAAAACATGCCGCTTTGTTGAAACTTAATGTTGAATTGTCAATAAACAAAGTTTACTGAAACTAAAAAAGATTATTTTTGCACACAAAATCCAAACTAAAACAAACTATTATGAAACTGACAAAACAAATAACCGCAATGCTGATGGTGATATTGTTGCCAACCTCTGTAATGGCTCAGCGTGACACTATCAATCTTAAGACGTGGCAGTTCAGCCGCGACAATCTCACTCCACAGTCGGCTACAAACGGTCAAGGCTCTTGGAACGAAGTTTGCCTTCCCCACGATTTTCAGATAAGCCAGCCGTGGGTGGCTCCCGATAAGAATGAGAAAGGCGACGCGACAAATCAGGTGGCCAACATTAAAAGCCGCCTCTCGGCCCGCGGATTCAAGGAGATGGGAACAGGATGGTACCGGCTCAGCCTTACTCCTGACCTTTCATGGCGCAACCGTAGGGTTATGCTCGAGGTGGGCGGACTTATGTATGTGGGCGACGTCTATCTGAATGGAGAGCGTGTTGGCGGTACAGAATACGGCTATGTGGGCTTCGGCATCGACCTGAGCAACAAGTTACAGTACGGCAAGCAGAACGTTATCACTATCATGGCAAGCACCAGCAATCCGCAGAATTCGCGGTGGTATACCGGCGGTGGACTGTTTCGCGACGTCAAGCTCATTGTTAGCAATAACCAACTCTACTTTGAGCGGCATCCGTTATACATAACCACAAAGAATAATACCGATGTCTGCGTCAGCGCCGAGATAAGCAAATACGGTAAGGATAAGAGTTGTCTGGCCCACACCACTATAACAGATGCCTCCGGAAATACCGTCGCCACACAGACCGATACGCTCCTTCTTAGTCCCAAACGGCACACAAAGGAATACACTCTCACTCCCATCACGCTCCGTAACGCTCACCTCTGGGACACGGAGAATCCATATCTGTACACCCTTAGCGTGGAACTGACCGACTTAACCGGCCAGACTTTCGACGTGGCCACTGACCAATTCGGCATGCGCACCATTGAGTTCACTCCGCAACAGGGGTTCCTTCTCAACGGGAAGAAGGTGTTGCTCAAGGGCATTGCCAACCATCACAGCCTCGGAGCCCTTGGTGCTGCAGCCTATCCTAAGGCCATCGAGGAGCGCATAAAGGTGCTTAAGAAGTTCGGATTCAATCATATCCGCTGCTCTCACAACCCTTACAGCGAGGATTTGTACCGGCTTGCCGATAAATACGGAATACTTGTGGTTGACGAACTCTACGATAAATGGGACACTCACTATACCGGTGGACGTGGCGAATGGCTAAATCATTGGTACTACGATGTGCCTGAATGGGTAAAGCGCGACCGTAACCATCCGTCTGTGGTGCTGTGGAGCCTCGGCAACGAACTGCAAATGCTTACCGATATTCCATTCAATGACTGGGGAGTCACCACCTACAAGATGCTGCGTACTGTGATAAAGCGTTACGATAACAGCCGTCTTACCACCGTGGCCATGCACCCTCGTGGCCGGAATTGGGAAACTGATTCGCTGCCTTGCGACCTTGCCATGGTCACCGACATACAGGCTTACAATTATAGATATATGTATTTCCCGGGCGATGGACGCCGATTCTCCAACATGATTTTCTACCAGAGCGAGGCCAACATGAGCAATATGGGACCTAATTTCTATGGCATGGACCTCAATAAGGTTGTAGGTCTGGCTTATTGGGGCATGATTGATTATCTCGGCGAGAGCATGGGGTGGCCTAAAAAGGGTTGGGACAACGGCGCGTTCTACATCGACCTGAGACCGAAACCGCAGGCTTGGCTGCTTAAGTCTATGTTTACCGACGAGCCTACGGTTCATATCGGCATCGTGGAGCAGCAAAACGACAATCAGGAATGGAATGGAATAGTTGTGGGCAATGACAAACTGACCGACCATTGGAACCGCACCACAGGTCAGAAATTGAACCTTTACACTTTCACCAATGCCGATGAGGTGGAGCTGAAGCTCAACGGGAAGAGCCTCGGAGTAAAGAAGAACACCACCGATCCGGCCCAACGTAGCCGCATCGTATGGAAGAACATAACCTATGAGCCTGGACAACTGGAGGCCATAGCTCGTAAAGGGGGCCGCATTGTGGCTACCCACAAGATTGAGACTGCCGGAAAGCCGGTCAGGTTGGAGCTCTTCACCGACGACAAGGCTGCCCTTAAGGCTGGAACCGACGACCTTATCTACGTCTACGCAAGGGCTGTAGACTCCAAGGGACGCATTTGTCCTACGGCTAACGGCAAGGTTTCCTTCAGCCTTAATGGTAGCGGCACTATAGCAGCAACCGACAATGGAGACATCAGTAGCAACGAACTGGCCACCGACAAGAGCCGCTCTCTCTTCCTCGGTTCGGCTCTTGCCATAATTAAGGCGGGCAATAACAAAGGTAAACTGACACTCCGTGCCGAATGCGAAGGCATGAAACCGGCCAAGATGACAATCAATATTGAATGACCAAATAGCCAATTAAGCTTTTTGCAATATGGACTTTGCAAAGCCAACGAGTTTTAGAATTAATAACATTATTAATTATAAAAACCGAAACACCATAAAAGTTTTTTTGGTAACTTTGCGACGATTAAAAAACGAAGGCACGGTTTTTGCAACCCCTTTCTACGGAAAATACAAGATAAATACTAACAATAAAAAAAACATAATAGCAGCTATGGAATTTTTAACTAACGACAAACTCGTGATAGTTGGTGCAGCCGGCATGATCGGTTCTAATATGACCCAGACGGCTCTAATGCTGGGATTGACTCCTAACATTTGTCTCTACGATGTATTCTCATCTGAAGGTGTGGCCATGGAAATGCGCCAAAGTGGCTTCGATGAGGCCAATATCCAAGTTACAACCGACCCCGCTGAGGCTTTCACCGGTGCCAAATACATTATCTCTTCTGGTGGTGCTCCACGCAAAGAGGGCATGACCCGTGAGGATCTTTTGGCTGGAAACAGCGACGCTGCCGTACAACTTGGCGACAACATCAAGAAGTATTGCCCGGATGCTAAGTTCGTTGTAGTTATCTTTAACCCGGCCGACATTACCGGTTTGGTTACTCTTGTTCACTCTGGACTTAAGCCTAACCAGGTAGCCACATTGGCAGCACTCGACTCTACACGTCTGAAAGAGGCCCTGGCTAAGTTCTTCGGCGTCAGCCAGGCTGAGGTAAAGAACGCTTATACCTATGGAGGCCACGGCGAGAAGATGGCTGTCTTCGCATCGCCTACCACCATCGCCGGTGTCAAACTGCTCGATGTGCTGGCTGGTAAGGCCACTGTCAACGGCAAGGGTATGACTCAAGAAGAGTGGGCTCAGCTCCAAAAAGACGTTATTCAAGGCGGTAGCACAATCATTAAGTATCGTCGCCGCAGCTCATTCCAGA
>CAZUWO010000054.1:0-18697 GCA_964623995.1 uncultured Prevotella sp.
TGCTCGTACAGTCAAACAATTTCCCTCTCGAGATACTCTATCTCCGTGACGACGACATACCACAAAGCGTGGCAAGCGGAGTAGCTGATATAGGTATTGTTGGTGAAAACGAGTTTGAGGAGCGTGGAGAAGACGCTCAGATTATTAGCCGTTTAGGGTTCAGTAAATGCCGTTTGAGCCTTGCAATACCCAAGTCTGTTGATTATCGTGGACTCGAATGGTTCAACGGAAGGAAAATAGCAACAAGCTATCCCAACATTCTTCGCAAGTTCATGAACAAGAACGGCATTCGCACAGACATACATGTTATAACCGGCTCTGTAGAGATAAGTCCCGGAATTGGCCTTGCCGACGGTATATTCGATATTGTAAGCTCCGGCTCTACGCTTGTAAGCAACAACCTAAAGGAGGTTGAAGTGGTAATGGAAAGCGAAGCCGTACTCATCGGCAATTGGCATATGGACGACCAAAAGCATCAAACACTCAACGAAATGCTATTCCGTTTTGAGGCTGTAAGGTCGGCTCGCGATAAGAAATATGTCATGATGAATGCACCGAAATCAAAGATAGACGAGATAACAAGTGTGCTACCAGGCATCAAGAGCCCTACAGTGATACCACTTGCCGACCCTGATTGGTGCTCTATACATACTGTTCTCGACGAAAAACGCTTTTGGGAAATCATCGGAAAGTTGAAAGAACTCGGTGCTCAAGGAATACTTGTAACTCCGATTGAGAAAATGATACTCTGACTATCACACTTGCCTCAAAGTGGCAAGGTTATTGCTATGATCAACTCAGACCATTTCCCTGTCAACTCTCTACCTTTATTATTGAATTCATAAATATGAAGAAATACATTCACCCCTCAAGGAATCAGTGGCATGAAATAACCATAAGGCCACAGATAGATATGTCAGAGCTCAACGCCACAGTGTCGGCAATACTTGATGAAATCAAGGCCGATGGCGACAGGGCCATTAGAAAATACGAGCAGAAGTTCGACCATGCAGAGCTCGACTCACTTGCTGTTAGCCAGCAGGAGATAGATGAAGCATGGCAAAAGACGCCTGATGATCTGAAGGACGCACTCCTTTTGGCTCACGACAACATAGCCAAGTTCCATGAAGCGCAGCGGTTCAGTGCTCCAGAAGTGGAGACTTCGCCCGGCGTTGCATGCTGGCAGCGAAGCGTTCCTATACAGAGTGTGGGACTATACATACCCGGTGGCACCGCGCCTTTGTTCTCTACTGTGCTAATGTTGGCCACTCCGGCCAAGATTGCTGGCTGTAACAACATCATTCTTTGCACTCCCCCATCGGGAAACGGACAAGTGAACAGTGCCATTCTGGCCGCAGCCCACGTGGCAGGAGTAAGTAAGATTTTCAAGATAGGTGGCGTTCAGGCCATAGGAGCTATGGCTTATGGCACTGAAAGCGTGCCAAAGGTTTACAAAATATTCGGTCCGGGCAATCAATATGTTATGGCTGCCAAGCAGTTGGTAAGCATACACGACGTTGCTATCGACATGCCGGCAGGCCCATCTGAGGTATGTGTGATAGCCGATGCAAAGGCAAATCCGGTATTTGTCGCTGCCGACTTGCTCTCACAGGCCGAACATGGCAGAGACTCACAGGTGCTTCTCATAACCGATTCTGATGATATGTTGAGCAAGGTGGAAAAGGAAATAGAGCGCCAATTGCCGCTATTGCCCCGCCATGAAATAGCTGCGGCATCGCTGGCTTACTCAAAACTGGTACTCGTAGATTCTACTGACGAGGCGATGGAACTGGCTAACGAATACGCTCCTGAGCATTTAATACTCGCAACTGACAACTGTAATGAACTGGCAGAAAAGGTAATCAACGCCGGAAGCGTATTTCTCGGAGCCTATGCATGCGAAAGTGCGGGCGACTATGCCAGCGGAACCAACCACACTCTGCCCACTCATGGCTATGCCAAGGCCTATAACGGAGTGAACTTGGACAGCTACATGCGTAAGATAACATTCCAGCACATTACTCCTGAAGGTATTAACGCCATAGGACCAGCCGTGGTTTGCATGGCAGAAAATGAATTTTTAGAGGCCCATGCCAATGCCATGAGGTTAAGACTGGAACAAATAAAGAATAAGAAATGAGAACTCTCGACGAACTTGTACGCCCTAACATACTGAAACTTGCACCCTATTCGTCGGCTCGTGACGAGTATTCTGGCCATGAGGCTCATGTATTTCTCGATGCCAACGAGAATCCATACAACAAGCCTTTCAACCGTTATCCCGACCCTTTGCAGAAGGAGCTGAAGGCAAAACTGGCCAAAGTAAAAGGTATTCCAGCCGAATGCATTTTCCTTGGCAATGGTTCCGACGAAGCAATCGACCTCTGCTATCGTGTGTTTTGTCGTCCACAGATAGATAATGTGGTTGCCATTGAGCCCACTTACGGCATGTACAAGGTGTGCGCCGACATCAACGACGTGGAGTATAGGCCGGTTTTGCTTGACGAAGATTTCCAAATAACGGCTAAGAAACTGCTCGACGCCACTGACAGCAATACCAAACTCATCTGGATTTGCTCTCCTAACAACCCCACAGGCAACAATATTAACCCTGAAGAAGTGGAGCGGGTTATTGACAGCTTCGATGGCATTGTGGTGCTCGACGAGGCCTACTCCGACTTCTCAAGCCAAAAACCATTCCGCAGTATAGCTGCCAAGCGACCTAATTTGATAGTGCTTAACACCTTCAGCAAGGCATGGGGATGCGCCGCTATACGATTGGGCATGGCTTTTGCAAGCCCGGATATCATTGCTTTATTCAACAAAGTAAAGTACCCTTACAACATTAATGTACTTACACAGCGGCAAGCCTTAGAGGCCCTTAAGGATCCTTTCCAAGTTGGAACATGGGTAAGAATGATACTACAGGAACGTGACGTGATGCTGACAGCATTCCAACAACTGCCAATTTGCAAGGGAGTATACCCAACTGACGCCAATTTCTTCCTCGCAAGAATGACCGATGCCCCAGGCATATACAAATATCTCGTTGACAAAGGCATAATAGTGCGCAACCGAAACAAAGTAAGGCTCTGCCATAACTGCCTCCGTGTAACCATAGGAGCAAGGGGCGAGAACCAGGAATTACTTTCAGCGCTCAGACAATACAACCAATGAAGAAAATCCTCGTTATAAATCCAGGCTCTACTTCTACCAAAGTGGCAGTGTTTCATGACCTCAATCCTTGGTTGGAACTGAACATAGCCCACACTCCTGAGGAACTTTCAAACTACAATACCCTCGAGGAGCAATTGCCATTCCGCCAACAAATCATTACCGACAAACTGCGAGAACACAGTATTCCTTTCGATTTTGATGCGGTAATAGGCCGTGGCGGATTGGCCAAGCCTATAGAAGGAGGCGTGTACAGGGTGAGTTGGAAAATGATAGAAGACTCTATCAACGCCAAGCATAAGCACGCTTGCGACCTGGGATGCATGATAGCTCACGACATAGCCACTATGATACCGGGCTGTCAGAGCTTCATTGCCGACCCGGGAGTAGTAGATGAGCTCTGCGATGAAGCGAGAGTGAGCGGCATGCCTAGCATGAAGAGAATCTGTATATGGCATGCTCTGAACCAGAGAGCTATAGCACGGCGTTATGCTGAAGGACATAACACCACCTATGAGGCCCTTAATTTAATAATGTGTCATTTAGGGGGCGGCATATCTGTTGCGGCACACTGCCACGGAAGAGCTATAGACGCCAACAATGCCCTCGATGGTGAGGGGCCGTTTTCGCCTTCACGAGCCGGTAGTTTGCCAATAACAGACGTTATTCACATGTGTTTTAATAGCGGAAAGACCGAGGAAGAGCTCAACACTATTATAAGCAGCAAGGCCGGTATCACAGCATATTTGGGCACGAATGACATGCAGAAGGTAGAGAAAATGATACAGGCTGGCAACGAAGAGGCCCTTGCGCTGGTCAAGGCCATGACCTATCACACCGCAAAATGGATTGCTGCCGAGGGCGCAGTACTGGAAGGAAAGGTTGATGCCATAATCCTTACAGGCGGAATAGCCTACAGTAAGCGCATAGTCGACCTGCTTCGAAAGCGGCTTGAATGGATTGCGCCGGTGGTAATCTACCCTGGCGAAGACGAAATGAAAGCCCTTGCGCAGAACGCTTACGATGTGTTGACAGGCAAAGTGGAACCAAAAGAATATTAGAATCATATTATTTTGAGTTGCGGTTAAGCCAGTAGCAGCTTAATGTCACACAAGATTCTAATATTGAAAACGGCAACATGCTTCTGAATTGAGCATATGGCTTGTTAACGATTAAGACGTTAATATTCAGCAACTTAACGTCTTTATTTACAATACAACAAAAAGAACAATACATTATAGAAGTTTCGTAACTCGATTACGAAGCTTCTGTAATATTATTACGGCACTTCCGTAACCGCATTACGAAGCTTTCGTAATCGCATTACGGCATATCTGTAACGAGATTACGAAAGAGCCATAATAAAATTACTAAAATGCCATGATCTTATTGCAAAATTGCGGTAACAGAATTACGGCAATAATAGAACCTTTCAGCACATAACTGAAAGAGATTTTAACCTTTTACTATCGGCAAAAAGTTAAAAACGTTACATATTGCTGAACTGCACCAATAGCCATTCCAAACCTACAACTACGGCACCTATAATAACAGTTCCCCACAAGAGAAACGATACCGTCCGGTTGCGCTTAACAGCTTTAAAGGGGAACAACTGGTGCACTACGGCCAGGCAAGGAAGCAAAGATATGGCGCTGAACTCATTGGCACTGGGCAGCGACTCACCCATTCCACAAATCTGTATCACCAACACAAAATAGGCCAAGCATATGACCCACCAGACGCTCACAGCCAAGAGGGAATATTTTACATATTCTACCTTGCCGCCAACAATTCTTTCAGGCAGCACAAAGTATGCAACAGTCAGTAAGCATACCACCAGTCCGATTAAAAAGATGTTCATTGTTCTCTACAGTTAATATTAATTATGCAGCTAAGATAGCAATAATATTCAAAATCAACCTGGACAATATGGCATTCCGCTAATAATCGATTTATTTTATACAAAATGCGGTAAATAATGCCAATGGCAGCTTGATTATGTCACAAAAGTACCTACAACTGTTCAGTTTAAGCACATATACGGACCTTTAGAGGTTAGAAGTGTAAAACTCAATCGAGTTTAATTAAATTCTGAAAAATCCACCAGCTTGGACGAATAATCCACCCAACGAAAGATTAAATAATTTAACTTTGCGGAAAATCTAACGTATTTTCTAATTAAAAACCAAAAAAATGCCTAAGCTAAAAAGTAGTTTTAGATTTGCAGGACTGCAGTTTTGTGGTTTGCTTAGCTTCGCATTGACATTGCTGTTGGGTAGCTGTGCCATTGGCTATGACTCTCCCAACGGATTCGATGTGGGTGTTCACAACACGCAAATGCTGAACCCTGACAGTGTTAACTTTGCTGTAAGTACTGATGGTACCAAAGCAACTATCTCGTGGAAATTAACGATGGGAGCCAAAGGTTACGAGGTATCGTTTATCAATGTAGACGATCCTGACTCTCCTAGAGTAGTAGAGAACTTCGATAAGTACTTTGTCGACGGAAGTTCCATGACAGTCCCCGTAACAGAAGATTCAAAATACAAATTCGAGATACGCACACTCGGCGAGGAAAAGTACGAAAACACTGATGCCGCCGAAACAAAAGTATTCGACCTTAGCACCCTTGTGCCCTCTGTCGCAACCATTCCGAGCGGCAGCGACATATACCAATATCTTACCGAACATCCAATTCCGACTCCTGAAGACTCGACACAGGAAGTTGCTATAGACTTGGAGCCGAACGGAGAATACACAATGAGCGGACAGATAGACTTTCTTGGGCAGAAGCTAACATTCCGTGGCGACAAGATTCATTGGCCAACAGTGCGCATGGTAGAGAATGGTTCGTTTGCCAGTTACGCCACTTTCAAGGTGAAATACATCAAGTTCGACCTTACTGACGCACAGGCCTCATCTTTCTATTATATGAGTGTAGATAGCGTTTGCCCGGATTACCTGAAGAGTGAGAACCGTGGTTACATGCGCGGATCATCACTAATCAAAGGCATTTACGCCGTAGAGGACCCAATTTACTTTGCCCATTGTTGGTTCAAGAATATACCCGAGGCTCTCGTTCACGATAATGGCACGCAAGTGGCTTGGTGGTATCTGACCATTACCGACTGCATTTGCCAGATAAACAATGGCACTAAGAGCACTCCGTTCCTCTGTCTCGAAAACAAAGGTCGTGGCATTAAGAACCTCGACATCAACAACAGCACAATATATAATGTTCAAGACAATAACAAAGCCTACTTCATAAGGTTCTACGTAAGTTCATCTAATTCTAATCCGGAAAAGGTTTACGGCAATAAGACAAGCTATTACAGCAGTCAGAATTGGAATTTCTCGCACTGCACTTTCAGTAAAAACTACTCTGGCCAGAAGTGGGTTAACAACATCAGCGGTAACCACATGATGCTGAACATTGATCACTGCATCTTCTATGACGTTTGTCAGGCCGGTCGTCGCATATCTATGGGCAACAAGACCTATAAGTTCAATTTCCTCTGGTCACTGCAAGCAGGCGACAATGGCAAGAGCGATGCCAACTATAAAGATGATTCCGGCGCCCCGTTTGCCTCTACCTATGATCCACAATTCCAAGGTAGCCCGACGCAAGAGCTGGATTTGACAAAGCCTAATGGTGGAATCAATTTCACTCCAGGCGAATATGAGGTGCTGAGCAACCGTGGTGGCGACTCAAGATGGCTTCCAGAACAAACCTATTAATCCCTCTGTATTAACCCAAAACGAAACCTAATTGATGAAAACAAGATATAAATCATGCATTCTGGCCGCTGCCTTGTGCCTTTCATACGGCATGCCGGCAATGGCAGAGCAGGTGCCTTCCGTAGCTGCCCAAGCACAAAACGGTAAGGAAGTGAAATGCAACGTGGTCGACGAAAACGGAGAACCGGTAATCGGAGCTACTGTTCGCCTGCAGGGAAAGAAATCTGTGGGCGCAGTAACTGACCTTGACGGTAATTTCAAGATTAACATAAAGTCAAACGATAAAGTCATTATCTCCTACATAGGCTATAAGAGTCTGACTATCTCTAAGCTGAAAGACGGACAGACTATACGTTTGGAGCCCGACGCAAACAACCTTGACGACGTGGTCGTTGTAGGCTATGGAACCATGAAGAAGCGTGATGTTACTGGCGCTGTAGAGGTATTTGACGCTGAAGAACTAAAGGATTTGAGTGTCAGTAACCTGTCTGAAGCACTCGTAGGTCTATCACCTTCCATCCATGTAGATATGCCAGACACAGGCCGTCCTGGAGAGAACGCATCCATAACCATACGCCAAGCCAAGGACGCAGTAGCCATGGTGCCTACAGGTAAAGACGAAGGCGGCCAGGCAATAGGCGGTGATGCCAATCCGGCTCCACTCTATGTAATCGATGATTTCATCAGCAACGAGGACACTTTTAATAACCTTGACATCGACGAAGTAGAGAGCATCTCTATTCTTAAGGACGCTTCAGCAGCCGTCTATGGTGCCTATGGTGCCTACGGTGTGATACTTGTAAAGACAAAACGAGGCAAGTCTGGCAAGCCACGCATCAGCTATGGCAACCAGATAGGCTATACCAATGCCATCAAACATGCCAAGATGCTCAGCGCATACGACTACGGACTCATCTACAATGCAGCCAAGGGTGCTCGCACTGATGATAATGACGCAGCCAAACTGAACCGCAGACTCGACCTGTTCCAGGCCGATGAACTTGAGGAAATGAAGCATCTCAACTATGATTTGCTCGACCGTTATTGGTCGTCAGCACTTACTCAGCGTCACAGTATCAACATGAACGGTGGTACAGAGAAGGCCACTTACTTCACAAGTGTGAGCTACTATACTCAGGATGGTAACATAGGTAAACTTGATTATGACCGTTGGAACTACCGAGCTGGCGTAAATGCCAAGATTGGCAAGTGGACTACTGCAGCCCTAACCGTATCTGGTGACTACGCAGACAAGGACTCTCACATGTCGTCGGCAGGTGGTTCAGGTTCTCAGGAAGACTATAACTACATGCTGAAGAATCCTCCTTACGTACCAGATCAGATAGGGGATTACCCCATTTACCACTCTGGTATGCAGAATAGTCCGTCGTTTAACAACTACTATAACTATCAATCGCTCTACCGTTCGCAGAATAACCAGAAGCGTTCAACCAACTCTCTGACTCTCCAAGGTCAAATAGAACATGACTTTAGTTGGCTAAAACCGCTAAAAGGCCTGCGAGTGCGCTTCACTTACAGCAAGAGCATCGACAACGACAAGCTCAATCGCATACGAATGGAGAACATAGTGTATCGCGTTAAGAATCGTGGCGGTTCCGGACATCACCTCTATATAACCGATCCCACAGCGATAATTGACAACGATCCTTTGGTAGACTACGACGAAACCACCCTTGAGGGATTCCATTACACAGACTATGAGAACTTTGAGCAGCGCATACTAAATGACGGTCAGAGCTCTTACATCAGCAGGGAGATGACACGTAGCGACAGCTATCAGATGAACTTGATGTTCCTTTACAACCGCCGCTTTGGTCAGCACAATGTCAGCGGAACGTTCTCTATAGAGAAAAGCGAGAACTGGAGTGAGTATGTGACCGCCCGAGGCACCCATCCTTTATCATTCACTGACGGTCAATCTACTTCTCTTTCCGACGATTCTGAGAAGACTGTAGAGTGGAACCGCTCTGAGGGAGGTAGCCTTGCTTATATCGGTCGAGTCAATTACTCCTATGCAGACAGGTATCTTTTCGAGTTCCTCATGCGCTCACAGGCTTCTACTAAGTTCTCTCCGAAGAACTACTGGGGCTTCTTCCCTGGCATTTCTGCAGGTTGGATTATAAGTGATGAGAAATGGTTCCCGAAAAAAGCAACTAAGATAGACTTCCTCAAACTGCGTGCATCATTTGGTCTTATGGGGCGCGACAACGTTCAGGCATGGCGCTGGCTGCAGCTCTACTCATACAATGAATACGGTGGTTCAATCTTCGGAACCAATCCGGCAGTACAGTCTGCACGCTCATTCCAGCTTCCAGAGAAGTCTGGTACCAATCCTAACTTGCGCTGGGACAAGAACTACAAGAGCAACTTCGGTATCGATATGCGTATGCTCGGAGGCCGACTGGAGTTCACTTTCGACGGATATTACGACTGGAGTCGTGAGATGTTCGACTATCCTTCTGCCCATGTGCTCCCTGGAACTGTAGGTATTTATGCTGCACCTGAGAACTTCGGCAAGATGAACTCATGGGGATTTGAGACCATTATCGGCTGGCGCCAACGTGTTAACAAGGATCTTTACTGGTCTGTTCGTCTCGGTACAGGCTACGATGACAATAAGGTGCTTGAGACAAGTTGGGCAGAAGACCCAACATTTGGCGACCTTGTAAAGGGTAAACGCTCTGACCGCGGTCTTTGGGGACTTAGTTGCGTAGGCATGTTCCGCAGCTATCAGGAAATTGAGGAGTACTTCTCAAAGAACCATATCACCAGTTATCTTGGCAAAACTCAAAAAGACGTTCACCCCGGTATGCTCATCTACGAGGACATTCGTGGTCCTAAGGATGATAACGGCAATTATACTGCTCCCGATGGTGTGATAGATCAAAACATCGATGTGGTACAAATATCCCATCGTGAAAGCAATCCATATCATGCAAACATGAGTCTTAACTTCGTCTATAAGTCATTCTCACTTCAAGCAACATTCCAAGCAGAATGGGGAGCCTACACTCTCGTGCCGAGCTCGTTGCGTGGCGAATCGTTTAAAAAGATGGAAACACAAAACATATCATCAATGTGGAAGGACATGTATATATATGAAGACGTGCTCGATGCTTCCGGTAACGTGGTCGCTTATGCCAATCAGAATGGCCGTTGGCCAAACATCCGCTATGCGGATCAGAACAGCGTGGCTTCAACATTCTGGAAGATGCCCGCCACAGAGATTTATCTGCGCAACCTTTCCTTGGCTTACAACCTGCCACAGTCATGGGTTCACAAGCTCGGATTGAGCAGCATACGCTTCAATATGACATGTCAGAACGTGTTCAGCTTCTACAATGGCATTCCCGGACATTATTGGGATAACTTCGCAGGTAGCTATGGAGCATACCCACGAGTACGCAAAATCACATTCGGACTTAAAGTTTCTTTCTAACCTTTAATTCAAAATTCTATAACAATGGAAATCAAAAATAAGATATATAAGACTGGGCTTGCTGGCATTATGGCCATAGGACTGGCCGCATTCACTGGCTGCAGTGATGACTTCCTGGCTGAAAAGAAGCCCTATGGAAGCTTCGGACCAGACTTAGTGTATGGCGACTGGAGTTCTGTTAAACTCCGTTTGAACTACATTTATCAGCGTTCACTACCTCATTTTAAGGGGTACAACACCAAAGGAGAAAGGCAAGTGGACAATTGTCCACCAGACTTCTGGCCCGTCGGACTGCCCGACCTATGGACAAATAATACTGATGAGTTCCCCGGATACGGTGTATATATGGATCCGTCCAACACATGGGATAATACAACTATTCACAAATACTTTTACTTTGGTATAAATGAGAGCCCTTGGAAGAAAATGCGTGAATGCACTGATGTTATTGTCCGTACCAAAGAAAGCACCACTCTCACTGATCTTCAGAAACAAGAAGTAGAGGCTCAGGCACGCTTCTTCCGTGCCACTCGCTACTATAGGCTGTTCAAACGCTTTGGAGGTGTGCCCATCGTACGTGGTCTTCAGTCTACTCTTATGGGCGATCGCGACTCTCTGGCTATACCCCGTCACTCCACAGAAGAAACAGTTCGCTTCATTATTGATGACCTTAAATACGCAGGAGAGCACCTCCCCGCTCGATGGGAAGAAGAAGCTGTAGACTGGGGACGCATTACTTCCGGTTGCGCTTATGCCATGGCCGGCATAGTAGCCAACTACTATGCGAGCCCTATTTTCAACCGCTCTGATGACAAAGCCCGTTGGGATAGCGCCTATGTACTCAACAAAAAGGCTAAAGAAAAGCTTGAAGAAGGACACTTTGGACTTTCTTACAGTAGTGCTCCAGGCAAGAACGCAAGCAATTGGGCCAAGATTTGGTGTAATGTTATGGCCGGAGAGAGTATGAACTCTGAAGGTGTTTACATGGCAATGTGCAACAATGTGGAAGGCGAAAACGATCTTTATAACTGTTGGGAACAAAACATCCGCCCTTCAAATGCCAATGGTGGCGGTGGCATTGCACCATCAGCTGAGATTGTTGACGAATTCCCAATGGCTGATGGCAAGCGTCCTACAGAGACGGGAAAGTACACTTATAACAAGAAACTATTTTTCTTAAACCGTGATCCACGCTTCTATCGCACTTTCGCATTCCCAGGAGTGAAGTGGGAATTCTCAGGAACAATAGGAGAAGACCGTGCCGATCAGTGTCCATATTTAAGTGGAACTGATTATGAACTGTGGGATATTGCATGGTATAGCGATCAAGCCACAGCCAACAACACACAAGTATACGGTTACTATACAGACCTGCTTGGTGAGACAAAGAAAGGAAGTATCTACGTAAGAAAGAAATCTCAAGATTACCTTCTTGGCGAGAAACCACTCTATAACTTCCAAACCGACGGTGGATTCAAGATGAATGGTCAGCCTTTACTGGCCATCCGCTACACAGAAGTTCTACTAAATCTTGCAGAAGCAGCATGTGGTATAGGTAAAACGGATGAAGCTTACCAAATACTTAAGCAGATTCGTGAACGTGTTGGATACACAGGCGACTGTGGACTTGATCCTGCAATAATTGGAAACCGTGCCAAAATGTTTGAAGCAATTCTATATGAGCGCAAGATAGAACTTGCATACGAAGGAAAGAGTTTCGATGATGCAATGCGCTGGATGCTCTTCGACGGCGGTGAAGGACAGAGCGAACTTGGCAGTAACTATACTCTTACCGGTTGGGAAGGCAACACATGCAAATATCTTGGCGTAACTCCACTTAAGGATAGGATCTTACATGCAATTGAAATCTGCTTCGATCCGTCTGTATTCACAGGCAAGTATACTGCTGATGCAGACCCATTCACGACCAAGAAATTCACTAAGCCAAAGGCTCTTGACCTGACAGAAGATTTCACTGGCAGTATTGTCGAAGATGAAGAAGGTACATCTACCATGACTTTTGCCGACAAAAAAGTACAGGCCCTTGCAGAGTTCTATAGCAAAAATCTCCTCAGAAAGGACGTTGAGACAATGACAAAAGCTGATTCTACCGGTAATGCCAATCCCCACTGGGACAAGAAGCTCTATCTTATGGGACTGGAACAAGGCGATCAAGAGAACAATCCTGGCGTTGTACAAACTGTAGGTTGGCAGAGCAGATTTGGCGGAATGGGAATCTTTGACCCACTTAGCGACAAGCCACAAACTAGCATAACTAAGGAGGAAGATGAGAAGCCAACATCGGATACGACCACAGAAGCCAAATGACCGTACTTCAATAGATTATATATATTAAATGTAAAGGGCGCACCAGTTAATGATGCGCCCTTTCTTTATTCTTTTAAATTAAGATGATAACAAAGTTGATTGCAATTACGATTTAACCTTATCAGACCGATAAATAATTCAGTCTGATGAATCAGGTCCCTTCAGTATGATGCTTGTTGCACCAATAGTAAACAGCTGACCATCAGATATAACGCGACGTTCCCTATCGCCAAGTATTTCGTTATCAACGAAAGTGCCTGTATTACTTGGGCCATCACGAAGCACATACTTCAATTTGTGGTTCTTGTCGTAACTCACATTGATGACACAATGGGTCATATCAACGCTCGGATCCACTGTTTCTATTGGGCAGTTTATATCATTACCCTTCTGATAGCGGCCTATCACATTATCGCCAAGACGCAAAGGAATTGTCTGTTTGTAGTGAAAAACATTCTCTATCACCACTATCTGGCCATAATTACCGTTCGAAGAATCGTCAACCGGACTAATATCTCTTTTAGATTTACGCAATCTCGAAACACCGAGTCGTATTGCAAACTGCTTACCACAATTCGGACAAACAAATATTAACTTACTTCCCGGCACATATTTCGTCTCATCGAAAGAGACGAAATTATCGCATTTAGGGCATCTAACCGACTTCATAGCTCCTTATTACTTGACTTCAAGAACCCAAGAGTCTGCAAATCTCTTGTCCTCAACAAGCTTATTTAAACTGTCAACAGCCTCCTGTCGAGTGGCAAAAGCTCCGTTTACGACTTTCACGCTGGAATGACCGGCATGCAAACGCACACCTTTCATACCCTCATCTTGAAGTTCCTTCACCATCTCAGCACCATTCTTGCGTGTTATTCTGCTTGCCAGAACAATTGTGTATGGCTTAGGCTGCTCAGCTATCTCCACCTGTGTGGGCTGTTCTTTAGCCTTATTAGGTTTCACAACGGCCGGCTTTCGAGTCGGAACAAGCGTCGTATTCTCTGCTGCAATATTGACATGGTCTGGAATTATCGATTTCAACACAGCACTTTGCTCTATATGAGCCGGTTGATGAGATACATCATTAGATGGCGATGGAATAAACAAAAAGGCCACAACAGCAATCGCTGCAGCCGCTATATTACGGACAACGGACAGAGCAACACGCTTGTTCTTATGCTGATTTTGCTCAGAACCTACTCTGACAGAGCCTATTCTTGCCATCTGGAAGCTGCCCAAGCCGTACAGTTCAGGCGTTATGACCCCTGCCTCACACGGCTCAAACTCAAGATTGCCATCAGCATTTAGGCTCAAAGTGCCAATACCACGCATCTGATATTCACCATTCTCATCAAGCTGTTGCCTTATTGCCTCCACATCATCGTCCAATCGGCGTACAGCCTCAGGATAACTGATATCGTAAGCTTCAACATAAGATTGGGCCAGCAATGAATCGTTCACGCGAAGTTGCTGATTGAATCCCACCGTACGCATGGGCGGAATGAACGAACCATCAATATCATCGTAGCGGGCCGGCACATGATGAGTGAGGAAAGCACCTAGTCCAGGCACTATAACACAATCATTGTCGAGCAGTAGTATTTCTATATGTCTTGTCAAATCCATCGTCTGCAAAATTACATTATTAAAACCAAAACAGCAAGCAAAAAGAATTAAAAATTAGCCCCACGTATAAAATATGAATAAAAGTTTTACAGGTGAGCAAAATTTCATTACCTTTGCAATATTAAAAAGTTACATCAAGAAAATGACATACAAGGAAACTGAAATCAAAGGCGTGTGGATTCTTGAGCCAAAAGTGTTCAACGACAAGCGCGGATACTTCTTTGAGGCATGGAAACAAGCCGATTTTGACAGTAACATTGGGCATCACGTAGAGTTCATACAAGACAATGAGAGCAAGTCAAGCTATGGAGTACTGCGCGGTTTGCACTATCAAAAGGGCGAATTCTCGCAAGCCAAGCTCGTGAGAGTAATCCGTGGCAAGGTACTTGATGTAGCAGTTGACATCAGAAAGAGCTCACCTACGTTCGGAAAATACGTAATGGTGGAACTCAGTGAGGACAATAAGCGTCAGTTCTTTATTCCCCGTGGCTTCGCACATGGATTCCTTGTACTTTCAGATGAGGCAATATTCACCTACAAAGTTGACAATATCTACGCCCCAACCCACGAAGCCGGCATACGTTGGGACGATCCCACAATCGGAATAGACTGGCCCATCGACCACAAAGATGTAATAACATCAGACAAAGACCTCAAGGCCCCATTCCTTAAGGACGCCGAAGTGTTCGAATAATCTTAAGCATGCGTTTAGGAAAAGTCACCATATTCCTGTTGCTGTTGTCCATATTTGCAGGCTGTCACCGCAAGTCTGAGACACGAGTGGTAGAAGATCAGGCCGCCAAACAAATGATGCAGGGTCTCTGGATTGATGATGATTCACAGACACCGGTATTCAAGGCGGTTGGCGATACAATATTCTATCCTGACAGTACTTCGCTTCCATCACATTTTTGGATTAACGCCGACACACTCTTCATGCAGAATCAACGGCTGGTGAAATACAAAATAGTGAAGCAAGCTGAGCATTTGCTCATCTTTATCAACTCTACCGGCGATGAAATAAAGCTTGTCAAGACCTCAGAAAAGGACTTTGAATCGCAGTTCGGAACGGGAAAGCCGGTTGTAATCAACCTAAACCAGAAGATAAAACGCGATACTGTTGTCAACAACAGCGTGTTCAACTACCACCTCTATACACAAATAAACCCCGGTCATAACAAAGTAGTAAAGCAAACCTACAATGATGAGGGAGTCGAGGTGGACAATGCCTATTGGGATAATTCAATAAACATAACCATTTATCGGGGTGCCGTACGCGTATTCTCCCACAATTTCCACAAGGAAGAATTCCGTAAGCTTGTACCTTCCACATTTCTTCAAGAGGCCGTTTTGAGCGATATTCTCTTCGATCATGTAGAGAAAGAGGCCGTATTCTATACCGCCATACTCGGCATTCCTGACGAAAGCACAAGCTATCTCATAACTCTTAGAATTGGTTTTAATGGCCATGTAACCAAGAAAATAGCCAGTTAGCACCATAGTCTTTAGGTATATTGGCCAGTTTTAAGGATAAAAATTTGCCAAATCAAAACGAAATTCGTAAATTTGCAACCAACCTTAAGAAAACCAATAATACTAATGAGACAACTGAAAATCACCAAATCAATCACAAACCGGCAGAGTCTATCACTTGAAAGATATCTTCAGGAAATAGGACGAGAGGAACTTCTTAGTGCCGACGAGGAAGTAAGACTTGCACAAAGGATTAGAAATGGTGATGAAAAAGCCTTGGAGAAACTGACAAGGGCCAACCTTCGGTTTGTAGTCAGCGTAGCCAAGCAGTACCAAAACCAAGGATTGTCGCTGCCCGATCTGATCAATGAGGGGAACGTAGGACTTATAAAGGCCGCTCAAAAATTTGATGAGACCAGAGGATTCAAGTTCATATCCTATGCCGTTTGGTGGATTAGACAGAGCATTCTTCAAGCCATTGCCGAGCAGAGCCGCCTCGTACGGTTGCCACTCAATCAGGTTGGCTCACTCAACAAGGTCAATAAGGCCATATCAAAGTTTGAACAAGAGAACGAGCGTCACCCGAGTTTAACCGAAATAGCCGATGAAGTTGACATACCAATAGACAAGATTCACGACGCCATGAAGGTGAATACACGTCACATGTCAATGGATGCGCCTTTCGGAGGTGATGAGGAGAACAGCCTGCTCGACGTAATACCAAACGTCAATGCGCCCGATGCCGACAAAGAACTTGTGGTGGAGAGCTTGCACGATGAGGTGAAACGCATTCTCTCTACACTTAGCATCAAGGACCGGGAGGTTGTAGAAGCCTACTTCGGAATAGGCCAACCGGAAATGACTCTTGAAGAAATAGGACTAAAATACAACCTTACGCGCGAGCGGGTACGGCAAATAAAAGAGAAAGCCATACGCCAGTTGAGGTATAATTCCAAGAACAAGCTCCTCAAGAGTTACCTTGGCTAATAGGCAAGACAAAACAAGTAAACAGTTTAAAAATGAGAATATTTAGGATAATAGCCGTTGCCTTGATGATGGCAACAACGCTTACGTTAAGCGCAAAGACCGAACAGAAGGCCATCTATATGTTCGGACTTTCGGCCTCATTCAACGACTCCACAGTCTATTTCACGCCCATTCAGCAAGTAGATAGTGCCTATATCAACCCCAAAAGCGGCTTTCTTACCGGCCGGGCAGAGTACAGTAACCAGCTGCGTTACTACATGCGGGGCCGTGGAGTGGCCAATCCAACCTGCGTAACCTTCTTCTCTTCCGACCGGAAGAAGATAGAAAAGAAATATCTTAAGGTAAAAGAGAAGTACACAGGCAAGAAAGCCAAGAAACAATATTTTGTGCGTCAGCTCGAAAACACAGACTTTTCTTTCGAAGCTGTCAAGCCAGAAGAGGCCCCGGTAATTGTGGTAGGAAAATAGGATGGCACCAGATTCAGCCTTCGTAAACCACTATTTCAACGTTGCCGGTCATGCAATTACCTTGCGGTTCCGCCAGGAACAGAGCCGCGACATGAATCTTATAGGCAGTTTTGAACCGTTTCGCTCCGACACACCGGCCACATCCCCACTCTTCACCCTCACCATCGACGACACACTTACACCTGTTCCGAAAGACCAACGCACCCGAATCAAATCGTTCGATTCGGGCAATGGCCAAGTCATAGTAGACCATCTGCCCGACGGTGGCTACCAATACATAGTTAAAGACCTGCGCGACAAGGAGTGTGCCCTGCTCATTTCTGACAAGCATTTTGCCCAATGCCGGTGCGCACTCAAGGGAAGGACCATACGCAGGCAGTTCGGTCTCAACACTGTTCTTATGTTTTCATTCGCTTTTGCCTCTGCTTTCAGGCAGACGTTGCTTATCCATGCCTCTACGGTAAGGCACCATGGCTACGGCTATCCGTTCATAGCGAGCAGCGGAACCGGCAAAAGCACGCAAGTCTCCATGTGGTTGCGCTTCATTCCCGATTGTGATTTGCTAAACGATGACAACCCAATCATACGCATAGAGAACGGCAAGGCCTACATATACGGTAGCCCTTGGAGTGGCAAAACGCCATGTTACCGCAATATTAAGGCACCCCTCGGAGCCGTGGTCAGAATAGATCGGGCCAAAGAAAACAGCATAGAGCAACTCACTCCCGCCCAATCCTTTGCCTCACTCCTACCCTCTTGTTCCTCAATGATATGGGACCGCGATGTCTATAACAGCACTTGTGACACCATATCAAAGGTTATTGAGACCACAGGCATATATATTCTTCATTGTCTGCCAAACAAAGAATCAGCAATATTATGCAACAAAGCCATAGCAAAGCAAACACTCTGAAGGTTAGCAACGCCGAGTTGATGCCGCAACTTATAGGCTACATCAACCAGGGACACACTGTGTCGCTGGTGCTCAACGGCTATTCCATGCGTCCTTTCCTTGAGGATGGCCGCGACGTGGGTGTGCTATCAAAGCCTGAAGGAGTGAAAAAAGGAGATGCTGTGCTTGCCTTTGTCGACGGAAGGCGCTATGTTCTCCACCGCATCATAGCCATAGATGCCAATGGAAACGTCACTCTCAGGGGAGACGGCAACAGGAGTTGCGAGTATTGCCAAATTGGCGACGTCAAGGCCAAGGCCATAGGCTTTTACCGTAAAGGACGTAAGACGATGGACAGTACCGACAGCGCCAAGTGGAAAGCATACAGTTTCGTGTGGACAAGGCTCTATCCCGTAAGGCGATACCTGCTCTTTGCCTACAGAGTATTACTCAAACTGGGTCTTATTTCAAACAAAAAACGCAACTGATATAATGAAAGCTAAACAAGGATTCACCCTCAGAAGCATCTGCGGCGAGAAGATATTGGTGGCC
>CAZUWO010000055.1:0-18184 GCA_964623995.1 uncultured Prevotella sp.
GTGCGTTAGTTCAGTTGGTTAGAATGCCTGCCTGTCACGCAGGAGGTCACGAGTCCGAATCTCGTACGCACCGCAATTAATTCCTCAGGCTGGAAAGCTTGAGGTTTTTTTATTTGTAGCAACAATTTGTAATTCACCACATGAAAAGAGCCATAGTTATAGGAGCTTCGTCGGGTATAGGCCGTCAAGTTGCACAGTTGTTGCTGCAGCGAGGGTGGCATTTAGGCATTGCGGCCCGTAACATGAAGTGTCTTGAAGAGATAAAATCTATCAGTCCTGAAAGAGTTATAACAAAGAAAATAGACGTAAATCATCCTGATAGTTCTTCACATCTGCAGGAACTAATCAAGGCTCTTGGCGGAATGAACCTCTTTTTCTATTCGGCTGGTATCGGTTTTCAGAATCCCGAACTAGAAATAACTAAAGAGTTAAGCACGGTTGAGACGGGAGCCATTGGATTTACGCGAATGATAGACACTGCTTTCAACTATTTTGCCCAAGGCACCGGTGGCTATATAGCCGCTGTTACAAGTGTAGCTGGCACCAAAGGCTTAGGTCGCGCCCCTTCCTACTCTGCCATCAAGGCTTTTCAGTCTACATATCTGCAAGCCCTTGAACAGCTTTCTAACACTCGTAGTCTTGATATTACAATTACTGATGTACGTCCAGGATTTGTAAACACGCCTCTAATTGCCGGCTCTCACTTTCCCATGACCATGTCGGCTCATCACGTGGCCAAACATATAATTAGGGCTATAAAGCATCGTCGCCACGTGGTGGTGATAGATTGGCGTTGGGCAGTGCTAATATTCTTCTGGCGTTTGCTCCCCAAAGCTGTTTGGCGGAACATAAAATTGTGAGTCAAATCAGCTAAATAGTATAATTATTAAAATACTATAGAATTTCATTGAAAAGGGAAAGTTCTTCGCTTTTCTATATCTATAATATGGTCTGCGCCTGAATCTTTAGTCAGCCTGCTTAGATGGATGAATAACGATGTCAGAAACATCTACACTATCTTGTTGAGAGACCGCATAAACTACGGCATTGGAATATAGAGCACATCAATTCCCGATATAGCACCGGTTATATTAATAACTTTTTCTTTTTTCAACTGCAAAAGTATAAACAATTTTTCATTAGATGATGTTTACACCAATAGTGGGCCTTTTTTACATTTTATCTTTTTCATGCCTATACAAACAATATAATTCTCAAGCAATATTACTCACTGAAAAAGCATTAAGAAAGCATAGCTTTATCATCGGTAAACCATTGGTATGTGTGTCTTTCCCGTTTAGGTGATAATTTATTTTCACAGAATAATAAACATAAAGAGAGGTGCGCTTCTGATGTTAGCACATCTCTCTTATATATCGATATTATCTAAAATATCTAATTTAGATAATTCCCAATTTGCCTACAAAGAAAACTGTTGCGATGCCAAGAATAAGCGAAAGAAGACCTGAAGTCAAGCCAACTTTAAGCATGTTGTTCTGGTTGACAAGTCCTGTTGAGAAAGCAATGGCATTAGGTGGAGTAGATATAGGCAGACACATTGCCGACGAAGCGGCTATTGCTATTCCAATAAGTATTGTACTTGTGCCGCCAATGGAGGCAAGCTTGTCGCCCATACCTGTACAAACAACGGCAAGTATAGGCATCAACAGAGCTGCAGTGGCGCTATTACTGATAAAGTTACTAAGGAAGTAGCATATCAAAGCTGAGACTATCAAGATTACTAATGGACTCCACTCTCCGAAAGGAATACTCTCTATGGCAGCATCTGCAAGTCCAGAAGCATTCATTCCCAGTCCTAAAGCAAAGCCTCCGGCGACCATCCAGATCACACTCCAATTGATTTTCTGAAGATCTGAAGCTGTTATGACACCCGTAATAGCAAAGAGGGCCAACGGTATCATTGACACTGTGTTGGTATCAATACCTGTAAGACTCTTTGGTAAGATCCAAAGAAGAATTGTTATAATAAATGTGGCCACAACTACCCACATGCGCCACCCCTTATGTATGGAACCATTGATTTCCAATTTGATGGTTTTCTGTGTGAAAGGGAAGAAGTGTAGTATAATGCGCCAACTGATAAAGAGCAGTATTATGACCAACGGAAACATGAAAGACATCCACTGTCCGAAACCTATATCCATGTTAAGGCCATTAGGATTGTTCAAGTATTTCAGCGCAATGAGGTTTGGAGGAGTTCCTATGGGGGTACCCATACCACCCAAGTTTGCTGCAACAGGAATAGACATGGTCAGTGCTATACGACCTTTACCATTGGCAGGGAGGGCCGCAAAAACAGGTGTAAGGAAGGTTAGCATCATAGCTGCAGTTGCAGTATTGCTAATAAACATAGAGAAGAATCCTGTAATGAGTAGGAAACCAAGCAATACATTTTCACTTTTGTTGCCAAAAGGCTTTATCAGATTGCGTGCCAACATAACGTCGAGTCCATACTTAGTGGCTGCTATGGCTAGTACAAAGCCCGCAAGGAAAAGCATGATGACAGGATCGGCAAATGAAGCCATGACCTCGGTAGAGTCAAGTAAGTTGCCGATATTATCGCCCTTGAATATTGAGAATGAGTTTTGAGTAACCGTAACGCACATTATAGCCATTATAGCCATAGAGGTTGCCCAAGTTGGTATACACTCTGTAATCCATGCCATTATTGCAAAAACAAAGATGGCGATAATGCGTTGTTGTACAACGGTAAGTCCATTGATTCCGAAAAAGCTCGAAGGCAAATTCCAGACGATGATGGTCAGCAAAATTATCAAGGCAAACTCTACAAGTTTTTTAACGGAGAGCTTGCCACTGATCCGATTTGTTTCTTCTTCCATTATTTTAATAGGTTTTTAATATTTTGATTGTTGTAAACAGGTGCAAATTTAGGTTTTTCAACTGACATAGACAAAGTTTTCGGATAAAAGTTTTAACTTTGCACGAAAATAAATAATATATGCGACATTTGTTTAATATTGCTTTGCTCCTGATTTCGGTTGTACTATTTTCTTGTACACCCAGAAATAACCCTGAAAAAAGACGAGGTGGTGATGCAATGGTTTTCAAATATGCCAAAAACATCATTATAACACAATTTCCACATTATTATAAAGTAGAGCTCAAAGATCCGTGGCATAAAGATAATATACTCTCAACTTACTATCTTTCAAGTTCGAGGGATAGTGTTCCTGATGATGGAGTATTCGTAAAAATTCCTCTACGTAGAAGTATAATCAGCACTACTGCACATGCCAATCTTGTGGTTTCTCTTGGAAAAGAGAATTCTATTGCCGGTGTGACCGACCCTCAATACATGTTGATTCCAACCATACAAAATCGACTGAAAAAAGGTTCTCTCACAGATTGTGGCAATTCTATGGCTCCTGACATCGAGAAGATCATATCAATCAAATGCGATGGTGTACTTCTTTCACCTTATGAGGGCTCTGGAGGGCTTGGAAAGATTGGCAAGTTGGGTGTACCCATCATACAAACTGCTGACTATATGGAATCAACCGCATTGGGACGAGCCGAATGGATGAAATTCTATGGATTGTTGTTTGGTTGCGAACAGAAAGCAGACTCGCTGTTTACTGTCGTCGAAAAGCATTATAAAGAACTAAAAAATAAAGCAAGTAAATTTCCAAAGACCTCGGTAATTACAGAGAAGCTTACAGGTTCTGTATGGTATTTGCCCGGAGGGAGAAGCTCAACAGGCACTATGCTCTCTGATGCAGGAGCAGAATATGCTTTTAGTAGCGATACTCATAGCGGCTCATTATCTTTTAGCTTGGAACAAGTACTAAGCAAAGGATCTAATTGCGATGTGTGGATTTTTAGTTATTATGCACCTTGCGATATGACATTAAGACAGCTTGAGACTGAAAATGGGGCCTATAAACAGTTTAAAGCCGTGGCACAACATAGAGTTTATGGCGTAAATACTATGCATGTGCCATTCTTTGAGCAAGTATCATTCCGGCCGGACTTACTACTGCATGATTATATACTAATGCTTCATCCTGATTTAGTTAGCGGGAAACTAAACTTTTACAAATTATTGGAATGAAGCGTACAGTTCAAATATTTTGTATTTTGTCCTTATTGGTTTCCATTTTATTTTTGGGTAACCTTTTTATAGGTTCAGTATCTATATCACCTGCTGATGTGGTATGTGTTATTTTAGATAGAGGGAATTATTCTCCTATTATCAAATACATTGTTATGGAGTCACGACTTCCACAAGCCATCACTGCATTATTGGCTGGAGCTGTACTTGCATGTAGTGGTTTGTTGTTACAGTCTGCTTTCCGTAATCCTCTAGCAGGGCCTGGAATATTCGGAATAAGTGGCGGAGCGGGACTTTTTGTTGCCTTAACCATGCTTGGAGCTAGCACTTTAGGCTTTGCATTGCCACATATATCTATTCTTGCAGCGGCTTTTATTGGAGCCATGATAGTTACAACTATCATTTTATTTATGGCAACGGTTGTAAAAGATAATACATTGCTGTTGATAATAGGTATAATGATAGGTTACTTGGCAAGCAGTGCCATTACCCTCTTAAACTTCTTTGCCTCAGAGCAAGGAGTTAAATCATATGCAGTTTGGAGTATGGGGACGTTCTCAGATGTCAGCATGGATGGCGTACCACTATTTGCATTATTATCCATGATAGGTGTAATTAGCTCTATGCTTCTTGTAAAACCTCTCAATGCCATGCAGCTTGGGCCACAGTATGCATTCAGTCTTGGTATCAACATAAAGTTGACGAGGCTTATACTTCTTGCTGTAACAGGACTACTTGTGGCCATAGCAACAGCATGGTGTGGTCCAATTTCCTTTATAGGTTTGGCCGTTCCTCACATTGCTAGATTATGCGTTGGTACGAGTAATCATCGTGTTTTATTGCCTGCAACAACCATTTGTGGTTGCATTGTTGGCTTAATTTGTAATCTGTTGTGCAACATAAGTTCTTTTGGTGTTTTACCCCTAAATGCTGTTACGCCATTTGTTGGTGCTCCTGTAATAATTTATGTGTTACTTAAACATAAATAGTTGTTAAATTTAATCCACATTAATAAAAATATCAGTTATAATAGGCAAATGGTCACTGAATCCGTTTGAATTTCTGTAACCTGTGCGCAAAGGTTTCTTACCTCCATAGGTCTTGTCGTCTTCAAGTAGAAAGAGTAAATCAGCTATATGGCAGTCTTTTAAGGATTTAGACAATTCGTTAGACATAAGTACATGATCGAGGCTTTCCCATTTGCCTCTGAACTTATATGTTCCTTTTGAACCGTTAGATCCTTCTGCTTTTGACGAGACATCTGTTAACCCTTTCTTAGAAAATATTTCCATTGTCTTACCGCCAGTATAATCGTTAAAGTCCCCCAAAGCTACAATCTTAGCCAAAGGCGATTCCATTCTGATTGAATCTATGGCGTTACATATTCTTTCTGCTATCATAGAGCGATACGGTTGTGATTGCCTGGCACCACCAAGTCGGCTTGGTGCATGAAGAACAAATATGTGCAGTGTATCAATTCCTATAGCACAACGGGCATAAAGAATATCTCGTGTGGCATGAAAGCCGTGTGGAGGATTAACTCTTAGACTGTTATTGTTAAGTAACTCCACAATTTGCGGATTGTAAAGTATAGCTACATCAATACCACGAGGATCAGGTGAGTCTGTCATAATGTATTTATAGCCATAATATCTTAACGCAGACATTCGCGTAAGTCCAATCATTACGGTGTCGTTCTCAACCTCGCACAGGGCAACAATGTCTGGTGGACGCATTGTTGTAGTATCAGTACACGCCACTATCTCTTTAGCAATGTTGTTGAGTTTGCGATAGTATTTTCCAAAAGTCCAATGTCTATTGCCTTCTGGCAAGTATTCGTAATCATTCTTCAGCGAGTCGTGCCTACAATCGAATAGGTTTTCACAATTCAACTCCATGAGTCTTATAGGCAATTGTGCTTGCGCAAACGATTGTAATGTGCTAAATAAGACAAGTAGCAATACAGAAGCAGGCCTAAAAACTACTATCTTCCTTAACATTGCGTCTAATCTTTGTAAGGTAGGAATTCATCCCTTTTGAGTCCTTGCTGTCTATTATGTCGAGTAGCTCTTTAAGTTCTTCTCTTATTTGAGCTACTTGGTCATGTGTGTATGGGTTGAAAAGCACCTCTTGAAGCAGATAGTCGTCTTCACTAAGCACTCCCTTTGCTATATTCATGTGGCGCTTGAAAGTGGTTCCCGGAGCTTCCTGATGCTTCATCACGGCTGCAAAGACAAAAGTACTGACGAAAGGAATGCTCAAAGAATAGGCTACAGTCTTGTCGTGTTCCTCAAATGTGTAGTCGTAAATACTCAGTCCAAGATTATTATAAAGCTTGCGGAAAAATGCTTTACCATTTTCATCGCCTTCCTTTATGATAATGGCATTCTCCTCACTTAACTGATTCAGATTGGCAAAAGTAGGACCAAACATAGGATGGGTACTGACATATGGATGGCCGGACTTGTTATACCAGTTTTTAAGCCCTGTCTTCACAGAACTGATGTCACTGATAATACAATCTTTTGGCAGATACGGTATTACCTCTTCAAATGCTGGGATTGTATATTTTACGGTAACTGCGTTAATTAACAAGTCGGGTTGAAAGTCAAGTATCTCACCAAATGTGGTAAAGCGGCGGCAATTATATGTAAAACGAAGTTTCTTTGGCTCTTTCTCAAATGCTGCTACTTCGTGATCAAAACTGAGCAGATCGATGAAGAACCTCCCCATCTTACCTGCTCCAAGTATCAAAATTTTCATCTGTTCACTATTTCCAATTGTTGTCTTACGCTTTCTTCGTGTATTTCTTCAAAGATATGAGCCACTGATTGTGGGCTTAATCCTATTAAGCTGCCCTGTGCTCCACGCTTTTCAAGTATTTCATTATAGCGTCCAGCCTGTAACACGGTCATGTTGTGTTCCTTCTTATATGTACCAATTTCACGACAAATGCGCATGCGTTTAGCCAATAAGTCCATCAACTGATTGTCTATTTCGTCAATTTGAGAACGCAATTGTCTAATACCTTCAGTAGTAGTGTGCTCATCACGCACTACAAGTAGCGAAAGGATATAGTCGAGTACATCTGGTGTAATCTGTTGTTTGGCATCACTCCACGCTTCGTCAGGATTACAATGGCTTTCTATTATCAGACCATCAAAGCCCAAATCCATAGCTTGTTGACAGAGAGGGGCTATAAGATCGCGCCTTCCGCCAATGTGCGATGGGTCACAAATGATGGGTAAATTAGGAATACGCCTATGCAGTTCTATTGGTATTTGCCAATTGGGCAGGTTGCGATATATTTTCTTATCGGCACTTGAGAAGCCCCGATGTATTGCTGCTATACGTTTTATTCCAGCCTGGTTAATACGTTCCATGGCTCCTATCCATAGCTCAAGATCTGGATTGACTGGATTTTTTACCAATACAGGAATATCAACACCACGGAGAGAATCGGCAATATCTTGCATAGCAAAAGGATTAGCAGATGTACGGGCTCCAATCCAAAGAATGTCTACACCATATTTTAGACATAACTCAACATGTTCAGGCTTTGCCACTTCGACAGCAATGAGCATGCCGGTTTCATTTTTCACTTCTTTGAGCCATGGTAAAGCTTTTTCTCCATTGCCTTCAAAGCCTCCTGGTTTTGTCCGAGGTTTCCAAACCCCAGCTCTAAAGTTGTGACAACCTTTCTGGGCCAGCTGTCTTGCTGTTGTTAATACCTGCTCTTCAGTTTCAGCAGAGCATGGACCTGCTATAACAAAAGGCCTCTCATTATCACTTGGGAGCCCTAATGGCCTCAAATCAAGTTCCATTTCCATATAATTATATTAAATGTCCATTATTGATATTCTTTCTAAAGCTTCTTTTATCTTTTTGTCTTTTGCACAGAGACTTATACGGATGTAACGACGACCATTTTCGCCAAAAATGAAGCCAGGAGTAATAAATACTCTTGCCTCATGAAGAATCCTTTCTGTGAATTGCTCAACATCATTATACGCCTCCGGTATCTTGCCCCAAAGAAACATACCCACTTGCCTTGTATCATATGTACAGTGGAGTGCATCCATTATCTGTTCAGCAAGGTGGCGACGACGGGCATAATTGACATAGTTGAATTCCTCATGCCATTCTGCCGTATTGGTATTGTAAGCCTCTGCTGCAGCAAGTTGTATGCCTTTGAATGTACCATTATCAATATTCGATTTAATTTTAAGTATCCAACTAATGAATGTTTTGTTGGATGCACACATTGCTACACGCCATCCTGGCATGTTATGGCTCTTGGACATAGAGTTCATCTCTATGCAATAATCTTTCGCTCCAGGCACTTGGAATAGACTTTTTGGATTATGATTTAGTATTAGAGAATAGGGATTGTCATTTACTACTACTATATTGTGACGTTTGGCAAAATCAACCAGTTTCTCGAATGTATCATTCTTGGCATCCCCTCCAGTTGGCATGTTAGGATAGTTTGTCCATAGCAGCTTCACCCTACTAAGGTCCATATTTTCTAATTGATTGAAATCTGGCTGCCATTCTTGACTCTCAAGAAGGTTATACTTCACCACATTGGCACCGAGTATCTTACTCAGAGCAGTATAAGTAGGATATCCAGGGTCTGGAACCAATACTGTATCGCCAGGATTAACAAATGTAAGTGTGATGTGAAGTATGCCTTCTTTAGAGCCAATGAGAGGCTGAATCTCTGATTGCCAATCAAGGTCAACACCATAAGTACGCTTATAAAAGCCAGCCATAGCCTTTCTTAATTCAGGAAGACCAACTGTTGGCTGATAGCCGTGTGCGTCTGGGCGAACAGCAACATCACACAATTTCTTGATTGTTTGGGCCGATGGTGGCATATCCGGACTACCGATAGCCAGTGAGATGATGTCTTTCCCCTCATCATTTAGGCGCGCTATTTCTTTAAGTTTACGTGAAAAATAGTATTCTTGTACTTCATTGACCCTTTGTGCAGGTCTAATTTTTGTATCTTCCAAATTATTTTTGTTTTTTAAGCCATGATATATTCACCAAGCTCTCTGATATCTTTTACGAGTGGAGTTATTGCACTTATCGACTGTTGGTAACGTGTTTGACTACTATAAGTTACATCTACATAGAACATATATTCCCACTCACGTCCGATGATGGGTAATGATTGTATTTTTGTAAGATTGATGTCATAGAACGTTAGTATGGTGAGAATTTTGCTGAGTGACCCTTCTTCGTCGGGAAGAGTGAATACCAGACTGGCCTTATTCACCATTAGAGGATTTCGAAGTTTGTCTGCTAATGATGGATTTACCACTACAAGAAATCGCGTAAAGTTGTGCTTGTTATCTTCAATACCGTTTTCAAGCACTTTAAGACCGTAAAATCGAGCTGCATCGGCATGACAAATGGCTGCCCAACCATGGCTTTTATTTTCTGCAATAAGCTTTGCTGAGCCCGCTGTATCGTCAGATTCGACTGGTTTCAAACGGTTTGTATTGGCCGAAAGATATTGTCGACATTGCATCAGAGCCACAGGATGAGAATGTACTTCTGTCAGTGTTTGCCAGTCATCGTCTGGCAAACAACATATACAATGTTCTATATGGAGTTTGTATTCACCCACTATTGTAGTGCCAGAACCACGAAGCAACTCATAGTTATGGAGCAAAGATCCGGCTATAGTGTTTTCTATGGCAAGCAATCCTATCACGCTTGGATCTATCTTCATGCTCTCAAATATTTGCTCAAAAGTGTTGCAACATATCAGTTCAATGTCTTCACCCTTGAAATATTTATGAGCTGCGATGTCATGGAAACTGCCTTCTAATCCTTGTATTGCTATTTTCTTCATAATAAAAATCCCGCTTCATATTTTATGGAGCGGGATTGACGTTTTATTTTTGCTTAATTTGACTCTCTTTTAAGTTGAAATCACACGCAACTTCCCGCTCTACAATTGCTTGTAAAGTAATACCAAAAATAAAAGTATGCGAGATTTACGCTATTCATCACTTTTTCTTTAATTATGGTGCAAAAGTATTACTTTTATTTATTTTAGCCAAACAAAATGAAAAATATTTTGATTGAAATATATTTTAATTGCTTCAACGCCTCTCGAGTGGCACATATTCCTTAATACCTGATATGTTTTTGTAGGCCGGACGTATGATACGGCGCCCCTCAAAGTTGAGTTCCTCTATCCGATGTGCCGTCCAACCAACGATGCGAGCCATTGCAAAGATGGGCGTATATATTTCTTGAGGCAGTCCTATCATCTCATATATGAAGCCACTGTAAAAATCCAGATTGGCACATACGGGTTTACGGGTCTTCCTTTTTGCCTCTATACACTTTATTCCTTCCTGTTCTATGCGTCTGAGGAATTCATATTCCTCTACTCTACCCTTTTCTTTGGCAAGTTGACCGGCCATTCTCTTCAACTGAACAGCACGAGGATCGCTAAGGGTATAGACGGCATGGCCAAGTCCATAGATAAGTCCACTCTTATCGTAGACCTCTTTATTTAGCATGCGGTTTAAGTATGTATCTATTTCATTGGTATCATTCCAGTCTTTTATGTTGTCTTTCAGATGGTGGAACATGTTTATTACCTTAATATTAGCACCACCATGTAGAGGCCCCTTTAATGAACCTATACCAGCAGCAATACTTGAATAAGTATCGGTACGGGTTGAACTTGTAACTCTTACCGTAAATGTAGAGTTGTTACCACCACCATGTTCTGCCTGGATAATTAACAAAAGATCGAGCATTCGTGCATCAAGTTCGGTGTATTCATCATTCCTCAACATATAAAGAAAGTTCTCGGCAAGACTCAAATTTTCTTTTGGGTGGCGGATAATGAGGCTCCTTCCCTGTACACTATGGCGGTAAATGTTGTATGCATAGGCTATGATTGTGGGGAATTTGGCTATGAGTTCTATTGACTGACGCATTAGATTGTCACGGGAAATATCGTCTGGATTAGGATCGAAAGTATACATTTCGAGCACACAACGAGCCAAAATATTCATTATATTTGAGCCTTCAAGATCAATAATGTGCACTATGGTGCGGTGATCTAGTGGCATATTGTCATTGAGTAAAGCACGAAAAGCTTGTAATTCCTCCTTATCTGGCAACTGACCAGACAATAACAGATAGGCTATCTCTTCAAATCCGAATCGTTTTTCCTGCAATAATGGAGTTACGAGGTCATTCAATTCATAGCCGCGATAATAGAGTTTTCCTTCTGCAGGACACAGAACCCCACTCTCATCGCGTTCATATCCCACAACATTACCTATATTTGTCAGTCCTACAAGCACACCAGAG
This sequence comes from uncultured Prevotella sp., assembly GCA_964623995.1. Taxonomy (GTDB): domain Bacteria; phylum Bacteroidota; class Bacteroidia; order Bacteroidales; family Bacteroidaceae; genus Prevotella. The sequence goes on from CAZUWO010000055.1 coordinate 11,444, forward strand.
CCATCCTCATTACGCAGTCCGCGCTTCACGCCATACTTTGCAAACAGCTCATTATCTATCTTACAAGAGTTTTTTACCTCGTCAGAGAGCTTATAAATCAAATATTCTTTCTTCATCTTTTTACAAAATAGCTTTTACGCATTTATCATGATCTCATGCCCAAGTAGTTTAGGGCAGAACCGGCCCTGAACCATTTGATCTGCAAATCATTGTACGTGTGTTTGGCCTCCAAATTTTGCATTGTTCCATCGGCATGTGTTAGAGTTATAATAACTACAGAACCGGGAGCGAAATCAGAAAGGTTCACGTTGATGCGGTCATCTTCCTGTATTGCATCATAGTCTTGAGGATTGCTGAAGGTCAGAGCCAAAATACCCTGTTTTTTTAGATTGGTTTCGTGGATTCTAGCAAAGCTCTTTGCCAGCACTAGTTTAACGTTTAAGAATCGAGGTTCCATTGCTGCGTGCTCACGAGAGCTACCTTCGCCATAGTTATCTTCGGCTATAATGACCGATGAAATGCCGTTATTCTTATATTCTTTAGCTACGGTTGAGACTTCAGCATAGGTACCATTAAGCTGATTTTTCACCGAGTTGGTGTTACCATTAAATGCATTTACCGCCCCCATAAGCAAGTTTCTTGAAATGTTTTCCAAATGTCCTCGGAATCTAAGCCAAGGTCCAGCCTGGCTGATATGGTCGGTTGTGCATTTTCCTTTTACTTTAATGAGTACTGGCATCTGTTTAAAGTCGTTTGAATTGAACGGTTTGAAAGGTTCGAGCCGCTGAATACGCTCTGAGTTCTCATTAATTTCAACTTGCTGCTCTGGCTGAGCCGTGGGCATTAATATCATGGTATCAAAGGTGGAGGCAAAGCCACGTGGAGGAAGTTCAAAACCTTTAGGTTTGTCTAGAAGTACTTTGTGACCTTCGCGGTTGATAAGTTCGTCGGTGGAGGGATTAAAATCAAGTCGTCCAGACAATGCCAAGGCTGCTGTAAGTTCTGGTCCGGCTATAAAAGCATATGTGTTTGGATTTCCATCGGCACGACGGCGGAAGTTCCGATTGAATGATGTTACTATTGTATTACGGCGTGAATTGTCGTCGGTATGGCGATGCCACTGCCCGATACATGGACCACAGGCATTGCACATTATTAGTGCACCAGCTCGACGAAAAATATCCAAGATACCATCACGCTCGGCTGTATTACTTATTAAGGTAGATCCGGGATTAATAATAAGCTGTGTTTTTACCTCGATATTACTATCAAGAGCTTGTTTTATCACTGATGCAGCACGGCAAAGATCTTGATAACTCGAGTTGGTGCAACTGCCTATCAGTGCCACATCCACCTTAGCTGGATATCCATTTTGCTCTATTAGTGAATGCATATGGGAAATAGGAGTGGCAGCATCGGGAGTAAACGGACCATTAAGATGTGGTTCTATGTCGCTCAAGTTTATATCAATGACTCGGTCATAGTACTCTTCTGGATTGCAAAGCACCTCTTTATCGGCTCTTAGATTGGCCTCACAGCCCATGGCTAAGGTCGCAACATCCTGCCGTCCTGTTGCCTTTAGATACTCATAGCTATTGTTGTCGTAAGGAAAAAGGCTGCAAGTGGCCCCAAGTTCGGCCCCCATGTTGCATATTGTGGCCCTACCGGTGGCTGAAAGGTTTGCTACACCATCGCCAAAATACTCAATTATGGAATTGGTACCACCTTTTACAGTTAGTAAACCAAGCAATCTGAGAGCTACATCCTTGGGGGAAGCCCATCCGTTGAGACGTCCATTGAGTCGTACTCCGATAAGTTTGGGTACTTTGAGTTCCCATGGTTGTCCAGTGAGTACATCAACAGCATCGGCTCCTCCCACACCAATGGCCACCATACCCAGTCCTCCAGCATTAGGAGTATGGGAGTCCGTACCAACCATCATTCCTCCTGGGAAGGCGTAATTCTCTAGAACCACCTGATGGATAATGCCTGCTCCCGGCTTCCAATATGCAATATGATATTTCGCTGCTGCTGATTTAAGAAAGTCATAGACCTCCCTGTTAACTTCCATAGCGGCAGTAAGATCCTTCCTTGCACCGTTATCGGCACATATAAGATGGTCTGTATGAATGCTAGACGGCACTGCCACCTCATTGCGATCGGCATTCATGAACTGCAAAAGTGCCATCTGAGCCGTTGCATCTTGCATGGCCACGCGGTCGGGACGGAATTCTGCATATTCAATTCCACGCTTATAAGGTTTTACTTCTGTATCTGTAAACAGATGAGAGTATATTACTTTCTCTGCATAAGTAAGTGGTCGATGGAGTCCTTCATGTGCTTTTGCAATCTTATTGTCATAACCTGAATAAAATTTGCGTATTGTATTAATATCGAATGTCATGTTCGCACGTATTTAATCATTAGTCGTTGCAAAGATACAGAAAATAATATCAAAACGGAAGAAAACTATTATTATATTTTACTTTTAGTATATATCTTCTTGCTTTATACAAGCATTTTGATTCGTTTTTTGCATATTTAAATAAAGAAGAAAGACTGTTTTATGGATGCATTGCTATGAAAGGCATCCTTCGTCAGTAGCCAGACTGGACATCAATTAATGGACACTTTAATTTTTAAAGATTTGAACTTATGATTTGGTTATCACATTCCATCTTGTTTGTGTCCGTTAGTATAGATGAGCATTTTGTGATTATCTCTTTCAATATTTTGTAGTAAATATTCTGCCTGTTCTTGTTGTGTCTTGTAGATTTTTAAAGAAGCCATTAATAGCAACAAAGCGGTGTATAATTAGTCAATGAATAATTGTGCTTATTTTTTATCGGACTAGTGTTTATACTATGGAATGGCCACAACATAATTACGATTATCCTACAATAATTTATAGAAGCCTTGTAAATAACTTGTTTGCGCTTGTTGAACAAAATTACAACAAAAAAGAATATGCCTTTACTTGAAATCAAATATACTTTCAGGTAAAGCTGACATGATCTCCATTATCAGTTAATTATGGTCAAAGAAGGCAGCATCGGCAACGATACGGATTTGCCTATCGGTAATTCCATTGAGTAGAAGTGACTCATTATGCTTGGCAATTACATCGTAAAGTTCAGATGGAGAGGCCACTTCTGTATTAGAATGGATATATTCGCTAAGCGTGGTTACAGCCTGGCTTACGTTGCCTCTTATCCATTTGGCCAGTGCAAGATACAGTAAATCTTCCTTAGAGTGGTCTTTTTGCCTTGCTAACGTGGCATAAAGATTAGTTGCAGCATCGATACGGCCAGTCATTAATTGTGCCAATGCAAGGCCGCGTGATATTTCTGGAGTCGGATTATTGTAATACAGTTTATAGAATATGGTAGTAGCTTCTTCGTATTTTCCTAATTTTAATAACGTGTTAGCCAACTGTAATTCATATTTTTGGGGGATATGATCGTTCAGAATTTTCAGTATCTGAATGGCTTTATCGTAGTTTCCAAAGGTAATATACCATCTTGCGCAGGCCGCCATAAGTTCATCATCATCGGCAAATTGACTTGTTACGGAGTTTATATATTCAGAGAAGACCTCCTTTTTGTGCTCAGAGATGCTTATAAGCAGCAATACAGCATAGTCGTTGCGCTTAGATGGCTTAAGATCTTTTATCACTTTGAATGCCACATCATAGTTATGATGCTTTGTAAGAATAGAAGCAATGCGGAAACAGCCACGCCCCAACAGGTTATCAGCATTGTTAAGACGGTTTATGAAAAGGCTCCTCTGAGTATTGAAAATGTTGTTTAGCGTGGAGCGATAAGGGTAAATGTTGAAGAAACGGAACAAGTCTTGCAAATAACTGCGGCGCAAATTTGAGGGACTGTTGCGTTCTTCCTCGTTCAGAGGCTTTGCCCCGAAGGCCTCAGCAGAGTTCATCATCTCGCGGATATTGGCAGGCAAGCGGTCTATCACTTGGTTCAAAGCAAAAGCAAAACTATATCTGTCAGAGTCGCAAAAAGGACCATTTTCGAGCAAATTGGGCAAGAGTTCATTGGTTCCAAGTTTTTTCCGCAATGCGTTTAAGGCAGGATGATCGGTGTAAAAAGGCAGAAACCAATTGGCAATGGGGTGAAAGAAGTCGAACCTCTTCATCATTTTGAATCCACCGAAATAGATATCCACACCCTGACGTTGCATGTCCATGATGCGATTCATACTCTTTTCTATCTGCTCCATGTTCTCATCGTCTTTCTCCGGATGCAGTATTTCTGTAAGATCGTCGTGCTTTGTTTCTTCAATGTTGCCGTTTTTCATCTGCACTGGCGAATGTTTTATCAAGTCGGGGATAATCTCTTTCTGTATTGTATCGTTGTCTGAAGGGGCCTTGATACACATCATGACCTGCAATTGCATCTCTTCTATATCGCGTCTGACTTGCTTTTCCACAAGTAAAGTTTCAACCCATTGACGCATTTCTGGATGAGCGAGGTCGTCAGATCTGAAAGAAAACACCCAACCTACTAAAGCACGCTGGCGCACACTTGCATTGGTTGCACGTTCATAGACATTTATCAAGCATGCAAACTTCCATATATCGAACATATTCCAGCACCCCAGCGAGATGCCACTAATGATAAGTTGCTGATCAATGGCGTCGAATGCAGGTGAGAGAAGCAGCTCTGTGTAGAAGTCTGCATCTTCCTTTGACCACTGATAACTTACAAAAAGAGAAGCAAAAAGTCGCTGCATAAACAAGGCATGGCGCTCATTTAGCTCAGCTTTTGAGGCCGGATTTGAGTCATTAAGCGATAACATTGCAATGTCGCTTACATAGTCTGAAAGCACACTACTTATAAAATCGTGCGACACATTAAGATTATTGGCCTCCGAAATAGCTACAATATAGGCGGCATCATTCTTTCTCAACCATGACAACTCAAGGTTAGCACATACTGATGCCACTGTTCTAAGAAGGTTGGAATACAACTCTTCCCTCTTAGGATCATTAAAACCAGACATCATAAAGCCGATAAGCCGCTGGTAATCGCTTGCTACGGTTTCGAGTTTCTCGCGCCCTATCAATTCGGGACGTTCCGAATAGATTTGCTGAAGGCACTCTATGGTTTCCTTAAGTTGTGATAGTCTGCACAGTTCGGCAGCATAACGAATTTTCTCTATTGCCTTTTCAGCCATTTCTTTTTGCTTATTCTTTAATTCCAGCAGCCTTAAGATTCTTGGCTACGGGCTTATGTGCGTATTCATACTTTGTATTTGGCAAGGCTGCAATTTCTTTATCAGTCAATTTCATGCTCTCTTTCAGAAGAGCAGAATAATGCTTTATGCCATTCTTATTAATAGAGTCAACTGCAGCATTATATCCTTTTAGCAATTCGGAAAGCTGCATCTTGCGCTTTCCTTTTGCTAAATCATTGCTACGGAAAGCAAAAGCACCAAGCTGAAGTGACTCTTTCTCAGTGGAATATAGCAAATTTGCTCCAAACAAACGAGCCTGAGTAGCTTGCGGTTCCGTTGCTACAATAGCATCAATCTCGTTATTGTGCAACATGTCAAGACGTATAAATACGTTGTTTACCTGCACCATGTAAGCCTGTTGCTTAGGTTTGTTTATTCGTAGTGCTCTTTCCACAGTATATTTACATGCCGAATTACGGGTGATTCCTATTATTTTGTCGCCGAGTTGTGATGCCTTCTTCACGCGGGCTCGCCTTGAGGCAAGCAGTTGCCACTGTGCTTCGGTCTGGATAAGATAGTCAAGTCGTACTCCTCTTGCCTCCAAGCTCTTAAATCTTATCAAGTCTCCAGGCGCACATAATACACTTCCACCTATCAAAGCAGTGTCACAGTCAGCCTGACTGTTGAAATTGATGAGTTTGACATCTATCTTTGTTGAGTCAAACAGGTTTTCTTGCTTTGCAACATAAAGCGGTAAGCAGTCCAATGTAGGCATTACTGCCACCTTGAATGCGGCCTTATACTCGGCAGAAAGACGTGCTTTTTCGGTTTGAGACAATTGCCTTGGCTCGTTTTCCGATTTAGAGCACGAAGCCAAAGCTACGATAAAGGCAAACAGTAGTAATTTTCTAATAATGTACGGCATCAAAAATTGCGTAAAGCCCCTGCCGGAAACACGATTCCCGACAGAGGCTCTGTATTCAAGTTGTTATCTTTCCTTAGTTTTCAATAGCTGCAACTCCTGGGAGTTCTTTGCCTTCAATAGCCTCAAGAAGAGCGCCACCGCCTGTCGAAATGTAGCTTACTTGGTCGGCAAGACCAAACTTGTTGATGCAAGCAACGCTGTCGCCGCCACCAATAAGTGAGAAAGCACCTTCCTTTGTTGCCTCTGCAATGGCTTCAGCAATGGCCCTTGAGCCACCAGTGAAGTTATCAAATTCAAACACTCCTGCCGGTCCATTCCAGAGAATTGTTTTAGAACCTTTGATGGCAGCAGCAAAAGCTTTGCGCGATTCTGGTCCGGCATCGAGTCCTTCCCATCCGTCTGGAATGTTGTTTGCCATGCAAACCATAGTGTGGGCATCGTTCTTGAATTCGTCGGCTGCTATACAATCAGTGCCGAGAACAAGATTAACACCATTTTCTTTGGCCTTCTTCTCAACATCAAGAGCCACATCCAGTTTGTCCTCTTCACAAATAGACTTACCCACTTTGCCACCATTTGCCTTTGCAAAAGTGTATGTCATACCACCACAAAGAATAAGA
>CAZUWO010000056.1:0-6626 GCA_964623995.1 uncultured Prevotella sp.
CCTTGGCACTGCTCGCCGTTTCTGACGCCGCTCCAAGTTGAATTGCTCATATCTTTATTCAAATTAGAATCCTGTCTTTTGTTTTTACAATCTTATTCTATTATCCTTACGCCACCTTTGTCTGCGCTTGCCACACTTTGTGCATAAGCTTTCAAGGCCTTGCTCACCGTGCGCTTGCGTCGTAGTGGTTGCTGTGGCCTGTTGGCGAGTTCTTCGGCGGAAAGTTTTACGTTGATGGAGCGGGAGGGTATGTCTATCTCTATGATATCGCCATTTTTAATTTTACCTATGTTACCTCCGCTTGCTGCTTCCGGCGATATGTGGCCAATGCTAAGTCCACTTGTGCCACCTGAAAAACGTCCGTCAGTTATAAGGGCGCACTTCTTACCAAGGTGCATACTTTTAATATAGGATGTGGGATAGAGCATTTCTTGCATTCCAGGGCCGCCCTTGGGGCCTTCATGCGTTATTACCACGCAGTCACCAGCTTTGATTTTACCGCCAAGAATGCCATCGCAGGCATCCTCTTGTGAGTCAAACACAACGGCAGGACCCTCGAAATGCCACAGCTCGGGGGCAACTCCAGCGGTCTTAACCACGCATCCGTCTTGCGCAATATTGCCAAACAGCACTGCCAAACCGCCATCTTTTGTGTAGGCATGGGCTATGTCACGAATGCATCCATTAGCTCTGTCGGTGTCGAGAGTGGGCCATTTGCAGTTTTGCGAGGCCATTTGAGTTGAGAACTTGTTGCCCGGAGCACTATGATATATGTTGTCGGCATCAGCATCTATTTCTTTTCCGGTTATGCTATACTTCTTTATTGCCTCACCTGTTGTAATGCCATCCACTCGCAATGTATCTTCTTTGATGAGTCCACCTTTGTCGAGCTCACCGAGAATGCCAAGTATACCTCCTGCTCTGTTGCATTCCTGTACGCTGTATTTCTGTGTGTTGGGTGCCAGTTTGCATAGACATGGTACCTTACGGCTGAGTTTATCGATATCATTCATGGTGAAATCAACTCCGGCTTCCTGTGCTACTGCAAGCAGATGCAGCACGGTATTGGTTGATCCTCCCATGGCTATGTCGAGAGTCATGGCATTTAGGAAAGCGTCGCGTGTTGCAATGCTGCGTGGCAATACTGATTCGTCGCCGTCCTCATAGTAGGCAAGGGCATTTTTCACAATAAGTTTTGCAGCTTTTTTGAACAGTTCAAGTCTGTTTACATGGGTGGCCAGTATAGTGCCATTGCCAGGAAGAGCGAGGCCTATGGCTTCTGTGAGGGAGTTCATGGAGTTGGCCGTGAACATGCCGGAGCAGCAACCGCATCCAGGGCAAGCTGTTTGCTCAAGTTGATTCACCTCTTCATCGCTCAGCGTAGGGTCGGCTCCACCTATCATTGCAGTTATCAGATCGGCGTTTTGTCCATGCCAATGGCCTGCCTCCATAGGACCTCCTGAGCAGAAAACGGTGGGAATGTTGAGTCGCATTGCTGCCATGAGCATTCCTGGAGTAACCTTGTCGCAATTACTGATGCAAATCATTGCGTCGGCCTTATGGGCATTGACCATGTATTCTACTGAGTCGGCTATCAGATCGCGTGAAGGCAGTGAGTAGAGCATGCCGTCGTGGCCCATTGCTATGCCATCGTCGATGGCTATAGTGTTGAATTCTGCGGCATAGCAACCCATTGATTCGATTTCCTGTTTCACTATTTGACCAATCTCATGCAGGTGGGTATGACCCGGAACAAACTGGGTAAAGGAATTTACTATTGCTATGACAGGCTTTCCAAACATGGAAGGTTTCATGCCGGCAGCAACCCATAGAGCTCTGGCTCCGGCCATTTTGCGTCCTTCTGTACAAACTGCGCTTCTCAACTGATGCTTCATAATGATTTCGTTTTACAGATATTCAAGTTGCAAAGTTACGTCTTTTTGCTGTAAAAACAGATTGAATGTTATGTTTTTTGTATTTTGACTTGCATATTTGAAATATATTATATAACTTTGCAATTAATATAAACTAAAAACTTAAACATAATATTTCTCCCGGAAATGTTCGCAAAAAGATTCAAGGAACATCTGTTCAGTGTGGCCATTTTTATCATTTTGCTGCTTATAGTGTTGCCTTTTACGTCGTGTAATAGCGGAAAGGAAAAGAAAAAAGGGCGCATTGCAGTTGTGATTTCCACTCTTAATAATCCATGGTTTGTGGTTTTGGGGCAAACGGCTGTTGAACAATGTCGCCAATTGGGCTATGATGCAACTCTTTTTGACTCCCAAAACAACCCGTCGAAGGAGGCTGAGCACTTCGACAACATCATAGCTTCGGGCTATAAAGCCATACTTTTCAACCCTACAGATGCAGATGGCTCGGCCGTAAACGCTAAGTCGGCAGCCAGAGAGGGCATCCCTGTGTTTTGTATGGATAGGGAAATAAACGTGCCGGGTGCATGTGTTACCCAAATATTGAGTGATAATTACTCCGGCTGCATAACGCTTGGCGAATACTTTGTCAATGTGATGGGGCGCAAAGGCAACTATGCTGAGATACTCGGACTTGTAGGAGATAACAACACTTGGGCCCGTAGTCGGGGCTTCCATTCGGTGGTTGACAACTTCAAAGGGCTGAAAATGGTGGCTCAACAAAATGCCGACTTCGACCAAAACAAGGCAATGGAGGTTATGGAATCAATGATGCAGGCCCACCCAGATATTGATGCTGTGTTTTGTGGCAATGATGCTATGGCAATGGGAGCCTTTCAAGCAGTGCTGGCTGCAGGCAAAGAACACCATATTAAGGTGTTCGGATTTGACGGTTCCGACGATTGCGTAAACTCAATACGTCAGGGGCGTATTGTGGCCACTGGTATGCAGTTTCCAAAAATAATGGCTAAGACTGCCGCGCAGTTGGCAGACCGTTATCTGAAAGGCGACCGCAACCTGCCCAAGAAGTTGCCTGTAGCTGTTGATTTGGTTACAAAGAGTAATGTATCACACTATGGCCACTTTGGCAAACTTGATTGATTGGCAATTATGAAGAAAACAATTATTATTATAGTGCTCCTTGCTATCGCAATATGGGGCTCGTTCTATACTGAAAACCTTACGGAGAAGCGCCGCATGGAGCTGTTGAGCAAGGCTAACCCTGAAAAACTGGTTGGTTATGCCATGCGCGACTCACTTCCGTTGTTGGAAAAGAAAGCCGTGAGCATAGAAGAACTCAGTAAAAGCTTGACTTCAGGCGATACTGTTTTTGCCAAGTCGCATTCGCGTGTGGTTGGTATAGGCTCGCCGGCATTCTATGTTGTGAGCGGAACTGTTAGCAATGCTGTTACGGTGGCGGACGAATTACGGGGTTCAGTAGGCGATGTGGCAGTGCGGATTCCGCTGAAATATATCTTTGGAAACACGGCTCGCGATGCTTCGGGGTGGTTTTTGATAGACGATTTCAATAACACAATGGACTTCAATGCTGTCTCTGCTGCCCTCAATAAATATATAGCGACAAGCTTGAAGGGTAAGAAATTCGGGCCAAACGTGTGCTTTACGGGTGCTATAGCAATAAGAGACGGCCTGTTACCCGATACTTTAGAGATTACACCTTATCAGCTCAAGTGATGGAAAGAAGAGTAATAGTGGAGGCAAGGGGAATAACCAAGCGCTTCCCCGGTGTACTTGCTCTCGACAAAATTAACCTTAATGTGGTCTCGGGGCAGGTAAATGCGCTCGTAGGAGAGAATGGCGCAGGCAAATCTACGCTTATGAACATTCTCTCCGGCGTTTATACTGACTATGAAGGCGACATCTTTGTTGATGGAAAGAGTCAGAATTTTAGTGGCGTTTCCGACGCTCAAAGGTGTGGTATCACCATAGTGCATCAGGAATTAAACCTTGTGCCTTACCTCAGTGTGGCCGAAAACATATTTCTTGGACGCGAACCGATAACTCATTTTGATCTTATTGACAAGCGGAAAATGCACCGGCAGGCCCACGAACTTATATCAAAGCTTCATCTGAACGTTGATACTCGCACCATTGTGGACGACTTGAACATTGGCCAGCAGCAACTTGTAGAGATTGCAAAAGCTCTTTCGCTAAATCCTCGGGTGCTAATCATGGACGAACCCACGTCTTCTCTGTCGGAGTCAGAAACGCAATTGCTGTTCAAAATAATAGATGAACTTAAGCAGGAGGGCGTTGGTATTGTCTACATATCACACAAAATGGATGAGGTTAATGCTTTAGCCGACTATGTTACAATACTTCGTGATGGTAAGTTCATCGCAGAAAAGCCGATGAAAGAAACCTCTATTGATGAGATAGTTAGCCTTATGGTGGGTAGAGACAAGTCTGATTTCTTCGTAAAGCAACCCCATCAGTTGGGCAATGTGGCTCTCGAAGTGGAGCATTTATCGCTTCGCGACGCCAATCATCCATCACAATTACGGCTCAATGATATATCATTCCATGTAAGTCAGGGCGAAGTCTTGGGCATTTATGGACTTATGGGTGCCGGACGAACGGAACTTCTTGAGTCTATTTTCGGCGTTTTTCCGGACGATATGACGGGAGTGGTTAAGATAAACGGTCGTGAAGTTGTGATAAAACATCCGCAAGAAGCTGTTAAAGAGGGCCTTGCGTTGTGTCCGGAAGACCGTAAGCAGGAAGGGCTGGTGCTTGGAATGTCTATTTGTAATAACGTTACACTGGCATCGCTTTCTGACTTTCTGACCAAGATACATACTCTCGATGAAAAAAAAGAAATCAAAACAGCTGATGATAGTCGTGGCAAGCTATCCATAAAATCTAGCTCCTCGCTTCAGAGTGTAGGAAAGTTGAGTGGCGGAAACCAACAAAAAGTGGTGCTTGCCAAGTGGCTTCTGACGCGTCCGAAGATTCTATTGCTCGACGAGCCTACCCGAGGCATCGACATAAATGCGAAGTCAGAAATATACCGACTCATAGATAGTTTGGCTCAAGAGGGCATGGCTCTCGTTGTAGTATCATCGGAATTACCTGAGATTATGGCCATTTCTGACCGTATTATGACACTTCGTGACGGCAAAGTGGGCCAGACTTTCGAGCGAAAGCAATTTAATGAAGAATCAATACTAAAAGCATCATTACCAGAATGAAAAAGATATTATCGCAACCAGTAATAAAACCGCTTGCAGCCTTGTTGCTAATGTGCGTGGCTATGGCTTTCCTGTCTGAGAATTTCCTTACCACGGCCAACTTCTTCAACGTGCTAAGGCAGACATCTGTTAATCTTTGTATAGCCGTTGGCATGACTTTGGTTATACTGACCGGCGGCATCGATCTTTCTGTGGGGTCTGTTTTGGCTCTTTCTGGTGCTGTGGCAGCAGGCTTAGCCCATCAGGGCTTTGCCGTAGAAGGAGCTGATTTGTTTGTTGGTTTCACATTTTGGGGATGTTGTTTTGCAGCTTTGATTATTGGTGCAGTATTTGGCTGCTTCAACGGATTGCTGGTAACGCGGTTCAAAGTGCCACCTTTTGTGGCTACTCTTGGTGTGATGACTATAGCAAGGGGTCTTACCATGCTCTATACTGGTGGCTTCCCTATTACAAATCTTGGCGGTGGCTTTGAGTTTGTGGGCACAGGTTGGTTACTTGGCATACCCATGCCAGTATGGATAGCCATAATTATCATTGCAGCTTTTGCATTTTTTCTAAAGAAAACGCGCACTGGCCGTTACATATATGCTATTGGCGGTAATGAGAAAGCTTCGCTTTTGTCTGGCATAAAGGTAGATAAGGTAGTGCTCTTGGTCTATACCTTGGCAGGAATATTGGCTGCAGTGGCTGGTGTGCTTGTAACTGCGCGTCTCGATTCGGCCCAACCCAATGCAGGAAGTGGCTACGAACTTGATGCCATTGCAGCAGTTGTGATAGGCGGAGGTTCTCTTAGTGGCGGTCGGGGCACTATAGTTGGCACCGTTGTTGGTGCGCTTATTATAGGCGTTCTCAATAATGGACTTGTACTTTTGAATGTATCTCCGTTCTGGCAACAAGTAGTTAAGGGATTCGTTATACTGCTTGCTGTGATTATGGACCGTTACTCTTCCAAGAAGGCTTAATTCTTGTATTGGTATTAATGAATTGGCGGTGCGTTTCCTGGCTTGCCAGTTGTAACGTCGTGACGGTATAGTCGTAATCCTATTACGGCATTACTGTAACGGTATTACGGAATAGTCGTAACGGTATTACGGAATAGTCGTAACGAGATTACGGGACTTACGTAATAGCATTACGCAGGTCCCGTAATTATTTGTATGTTTTTTCTATTAATAAATTAAATATGTGTATGGTACTGGCTTGAATCTACACCTATTCGAATATCTTGCCTAAGGCTTCTCGTCCTTTGTTGGTAAGATCTGTACGAATCATTATCATTGAATTCATCAGTGAGGAAAATGCAGTTTGCACTGCATTAGGCTTGCGGCTGCGCTTGTCTGCTTCGGGATTAACAACGATGTTGATGCCTTCTGGTACAACTCTCACGTCTACATCCTTGCCGGCCATAGTGGGTTCGCCATCAAAATGTATTTCTCCTTCATGCTCTCTGTGTACTATTAGGTGGCGTGAGCGGAAAGATTTG
>CAZUWO010000056.1:6636-7254 GCA_964623995.1 uncultured Prevotella sp.
TGGAACTTTTATCCAAGGTTTTGTTTAATAAGTCAATGGCCACTTGAGGAGCATCAATCACATCGAAAGGCTCCATAACGATTATATCGAGTAGACCATCGTGCATAGATGCATGTGGCGCTATGTATGCGTTATTGCCGTATTGGGAGGCATTGGCCACAGATATAAGGAATGCGCGGTAGTGGTGTGTGCCCTCCTCATCGGCCAGTTCGTAAACTTCGGGCTTATATTGTATGGCTCCGCGGAGTACGTTTTCAACATACATGAGTGGTCCTCGCTTTCCGCTTTCAGCAAATTTCATGCTTATGAAAGCATCGAATCCCATGCCGCAAGTGCAGAAGAAAGGATGGTTATCGATGATGCCGTAGTCCAGACGGTGTATTTCAGCTTCATTTATTATTTCTATTCCACGTTCAGGGCGCATGGGCAGCATCAAATGGCGGGCCAATCCGTTGCCGGAGCCACAAGGAATAATGCCTAAGGCTGTATCAGTGTCAATAAGACCTCGACCAACCTCATTTACTGTACCATCGCCGCCAACGGCCACCACTATATCATAGTGGTCTTTTGCTGCCTGTTTGGCCAACTCAACAGCGTGTCCTGCATATTCGGTGAATA
>CAZUWO010000056.1:7264-16018 GCA_964623995.1 uncultured Prevotella sp.
CTCGTCTATCATTGCCGGCATACCTGACTTGTTAACATCGCCGGATATCGGGTTAATAATGAACAGTATTTTCATAAATGCTGAAAGGTAAAGTACATAATAAGTGTTGGTTGCATGTCGGTTTTCATGTCAAACCGTCGAGTCGTGTTTTCAGATCCTTTAGTTCGTTGCGCACAGCTGTAAGTTTCTCAAGCACTTGTGCGCTTTTGTCAACACCGGAGCGGTTCTCTTGCAGCATTCTTCTGGCTGCAGCAATCTTGAATCCTCTTACTTTGACCAAGTTGTATATCACTTTTATTTGGTCTATGTCCTTCTGTGTGTATTGCCTTACCTTGCCCGCAGTGGTCTTTGGGCGCAGGTGTGGAAACTCAGTTTCCCAGTATCGGAGCAAGCTTTCGCTTACATGCATCTGGGTTGCAACCTCTTTAATCGAGTAATATAATTTTCCTACAGTCATAAAAAACAGTTGACTAAATCGAATCTTGCACTTATTTTCTTGCAAAGATAGCAAAAACTTGGTATCTTTGCACTACTTTTTTAAAGAAAATTCTAAAATTAGAGCATTATATCATGATGACAGCTAATGAAATCCGCGACTCTTTCAAAAAGTTCTTTGAATCTAAAGGACATGTGGTTGTGCCTTCAGCTCCAATGGTAATCAAGGATGACCCTACATTGATGTTTACCAATGCGGGCATGAACCAGTGGAAGGACATAATTCTGGGCACAAAGAAACCTGAGCCGCGCCGTCGTTGCGACTCGCAGAAATGTCTGCGTGTGAGTGGCAAACACAACGACCTTGAGGAGGTGGGGCATGATACCTACCACCACACAATGTTTGAGATGCTGGGCAACTGGTCGTTTGGCGACTACTTTAAGGAAGGAGCTATCGACTATGCTTGGGAATATCTGGTGGACGTATTGAAGCTTAATCCAGACGATCTCTATGTAACAGTGTTTGAGGGCGACAAGAAAGAAGGTCTGGAGCGCGACACTGAGGCCGCTGGATATTGGCTTAAGCATGTTCCGGCTGACCATATCATAGATGGAAATAAGCATGACAACTTTTGGGAAATGGGCGATACCGGTCCATGTGGACCGTGTTCTGAGATTCATGTTGACTCACGTCCACTTGAAGAGAAGGCAAAAGTGCCGGGAAGAGAACTCGTAAACAAGGATAATCCTCAGGTAATAGAGATTTGGAATATTGTGTTCATGCAGTATGAGCGCAAGGCCGACGGTTCTCTTGTTCCCCTGCCGATGAAGGTTATCGATACCGGTATGGGCTTTGAACGTTTGGTCCGTATGCTGCAAGATAAGCATTCCAACTATGATACCGACATATTCCAGCCAATTATCAAGGAAATAGAGCGACTTTCTGGGCTCAAATATGGCTTTACTACACCTACAGGAAAGGATGGTGAAGGTGCCGATGAGCAGGAAAAAGTAGACATTGCTATGCGGGTAGTGGCCGATCACTTACGTGCTGTTGCTTTTAGTATTGCCGATGGACAGCTACCTTCCAATGCAAAAGCGGGCTATGTGATTCGCCGAATACTTCGTCGGGCTGTTCGTTACGCCTATACTTTCCTCTATCAGAAACAAGCTTTTATGTACAAACTTGTACCTGTGCTTGTCGATGAGATGGGTGAAGCCTATCCGGAGCTGTTCTCTCAGCAAGAACTTATAACTCGAGTGATGAAGGAAGAGGAAGATGCATTCCTCAGAACATTAGAGAAGGGAATCAACTTGCTCAATGGCGACATGGACGAACTAAAGGCTCAAGGACTCAAAAAGCTTGATGGCATAGAGGCCTTCCGCCTGTTTGACACCTACGGATTTCCTCTCGACCTTACAGAACTGATACTTCGTGAGAATGGATACACCGTAGATGAGAAGCAGTTTGAGGTGGAAATGGAGAAGCAGAAGGCTCGTGCGCGCAATGCAGCGGTTACGGAAAGCGGTGACTGGGTGGTACTTCGCGAAGGCGAACAAGAGTTTGTTGGCTACGATAATGCTGAGTGTGAGTGCCATATATTAAGGTATCGCAAGGTAACACAGAAGAAAAAGACATTTTATGAGGTTGTTCTCGACCGTACACCGTTCTATGGTGAGATGGGTGGACAGGTAGGAGAGCAAGGCTTTCTTAACTCAGATGATGAGACTGTAGAGGTTGTTGACACCAAGAGGGAGAACAATCAGAGTCTGCATATACTAAATAATCTGCCTAAAGATCCCAAGGCGGACTTTATGGCTTGTGTCAATGTTGAAAAGCGACAGGCTTCGGCAGCCAATCATACAGCAACTCACTTGCTTGATTATGCTTTGAAACAGGTGCTAGGACCACATGTAGAGCAAAAGGGTTCTTATGTAAGTCCAACCACATTGCGCTTTGATTTCAGTCATTTCCAGAAAGTAACGCCCGAAGAACTCCGCAAGGTTGAGCGTTTGGTGAATAAGATGATACGTGAGGATATACCTCTTGACGAGAAGCGTGATATGCCTATTGAGCAGGCAAGGGAATTGGGCGCTGTTGCCTTATTTGGAGAAAAGTATGGCGATAAGGTTCGTGTGGTTCGCTTCGGCCCTAGCTGTGAGCTCTGTGGAGGTATCCATGTAAAGCGTACTGGTACGATAGGCTTCTTCAAAATTGTGTCAGAAAGCAGCGTGGCAGCAGGTGTTCGCCGTATAGAAGCATTAACTGGAGAGAAATGTGAGGAAGCTATTTACCAAGTGGAAGATACTTTCGACAGAATCAAGTCTCTATTTGTTAATGCCAAAGATCTAAGAGCTGCAATTCAGAAATATATTGATGAGAATGCCGAAATGAAGAAACGGATAGAGGATTTCCGTCATCAAGCTGTTACTAATACGGCAAAACATCTTGTCGCTTCGGCTCATAAAGATGGTGGTATCAGCTTTGTTTCGGCTCTGTTACACATAGAACCGGCTTCGGCTAAGGATCTTGTGTTCAAGGTTCGCGACCTTATTCCAGAGAATCTTGTATGTGTAATAGGTAGTTTGCATGACGAGAAGCCTTTGCTTACAGTGATGTTCAGCGATGATATGGTTAAGAGTCATGGTCTGAATGCTGGTAAGATAATTCATGAAGCAGCCAAACTGATTCAAGGTGGTGGTGGTGGACAACCGCATTATGCCCAAGCCGGTGGCAAGAATTCTGATGGATTGCCTGCTGCTATTGAAAAAGTTATTGAATTGGCTAAACAGTAATAGAATCTAATAAAAGGAAAACCGTTGGCATCAGCCCGCTATTGCGGAAGATGCCAACGGTTTTTGTATCGTTTAAGTTTGATTTATTTGTCCTTCTTTCCAAACAGAGAGAAGTGTACATAGCGCTTAGGATGCTGCTTGAGATTTACGATAAGCGAATCTGCATCACGCATAGTGTTATTGATGTTTGTGTACAGTTGTTTGTCGTTCATGAGCAATCCCAGCGTTCCCTCATTTGAGTTAATCTTGTTTGTTGTTTCTTCAAGGTTGGCAAGCACATGATTTACCTTATTCATTGTGTTGGCCACGTCTATGTCATTTATTTTATTGTTGGCGTTTGAGGCCAGCTTGTTGGCATTGTCAAGTAGGTTTGCAGCTTTGCCAGTTAGCCTTGGCATCTCCCCATTGAGGTTAGCCATTAGTTTGTTCAGTTCTTCTGTGCTTACAGTAAGGTTTGCTGTGCTTGTTTGAATGTTGTGAAGTGAGGCTTTTATTGCTGGGTCTGCAAGGAGAGCATTAAGGCTTGTGAGTATGGAATCAATTTTGGGAAGCATAGATTCTATCTGTGGCATGAGTTCTTTCACCTTCCCCAATGCTCCGCTTGCTGTTTCTCCTGGTATTGTTTCTCCCGGTTCCACACGTTCACGGGGATTGTTTGCCAACAGCAAGTCTACCTTAACATTTCCCATAAGGTCTGAACTTATTTCGGCAGTGGTGCCCTTTGGTATTCTCATATTGTGGTCAATACTGGCGTTTACCGTTACATTGCCAGACTTATCGTAGTCATAGTCGATAGATGAAATAGAGCCAACCTTGTATCCGTCGGCGTATATTGCCGTGTTCACTGACAGACCACTCACGTTAGTGAACTTTAGTTTATAGGTAGAATCGTTTGAGAAGATGTTTACACCCTTCAGAAATTTGAGTCCGAAGAATAGCAAAACTATGGCTACTATGGCCACAATTGCAATTTTGATCTCTTGTGATATGCCTTTCATGATACTGATAGTTCTAATTTATTTTCGCTTTGCAGCCATGAATTCCTTAATGGCTGTATTGATGTTTATTTTATTATTGTCCTTGAAAGCCACAACAAAGCATTGTGGAAAGTCTTTGTCTAGTTCCTTGCGGAGCCGGTTCATGGCATTATAGTCTGTAGATTCGCCTATTGTGTATTTTACCATGCCATTTTCTTCATAGTAGTTGCAGTCGTCATGTCCTTTGAATTGGCTCGATGATTTGGGCAGTTGTCTGTTGGCGCAGAATATCTGTACCTTGAAGATTGGAGCTCCTGTAGCTGTTTCAGTTACAGGTTCTTTAGGTTTTTCCTTGTCTGGTTCCTGCTTGACAGGCTTCTTTCTAACTTTGGAAGTAACTCTCGACTCTTCCGGATCAGATGGTATTAGCCTTCCGGTTTTTAGTGCCGGCTCGTCTTTGGGTGGAAGATAGGGAGCCACTGTGCCCTGACTGTATTGGTTCTTATATTTTCTGAAAGCCTCACCTATGCCCTTTGCCATCATTGCTATGCCCTGATCTGAATTTAGAAATGCCTCTTCCTCTGGCGAAGTGATAAATCCGAGCTCTATCAAACAGCTGGGCATGGAAGTCTCACGTAGTACAAGGAAGCCAGCTTGATGTACTCCTTTGTCAGGCCTGTTGGCAATATTGCAAACCGATTTCTGTATCATTCGGGCCAGTTCTACGCTTTTTTCCATGTTGGCGCTTTGCATAAACTCAAACATGATGTAGCTTTCAGAACTCTTTGGGTCAAATCCTTGATAGGTTTGCTGATAGTTCTTTTCCATCGAAATAACTGAGTTCTCACGCATAGCCACATCAAGGTTGTCCTTTGCTCGGTGCATTCCGAGTGTATAAGTTTCAAAACCGCGAGCCACTTTACCTGCGGGAAGCGAGTTGGTGTGTATAGAGATGAAGAGGTCGGCATTATTTCTGTTGGCAATGTTCGCCCTTTCGTTGAGGGGAACAAACACGTCAGTTTTTCTTGTATATATAATTTTGACGTCCGGACAGTTCTGTTCTATGTAGTTGCCAAGGGCCAAAGCCACGTTCAGATTGATATTTTTTTCCTTAGAGTTGGCTCCTATGGCACCGGCATCATGCCCCCCGTGGCCTGCGTCTATGACCACAGTGAACTGCTTTGCCTCTACTCTGACGGCTGATAGGAACATCAACAGAACTGTTAGAAAAAAGAAAAATCTCTTCATTATAATGATTGTTACTGCAAAGGTAGTCAAAAACCATGAATTCAACAGTGTGCTTTACTATTAATAAAACGTAAATGCACGCCAGCTCCTTTGATTTCTAAGCTGATAGGTGGGGTAACTTTAGTGGCAGTTATGTCCAAAGCCTCTATTGCGGGCCACCGCTTGAACAACTCATCAGCTATGTTATGGACCAGCCTTTCCAACAGTTTTGTGGGCTTTTGGGCTATGTTCCTCACAGCAAAGCCACATCCGCATAGTTTAAGGTGTTGCTTACATCGTCAGAAAGCATGGCTTTAGCTACAGGATAGCTGGCTGATAGCGATATTATAATATCATTTCCTACCACGCGTTCCTGCTCAATCACCCCGATAGGGGCATGGACAAGCATGTCGCGAATGAATATTTCGGATGAGATTATCTCCATTATTATATTAATAATGTGTGCTGGCAGGAGTCCTTATCTTGCCAGCACAGCAACGTATTATCAGCCACAACGGCTGGCACCACAGTTAGTACAGATGAGACATCCCTCCTGATAGACAAGAGATTCATGTCCACACACGGGGCAGATTTGCCCTTTTGCCTTGGTGCCATTGGTAACATACTTCTTCAGAGCACGCTCAACGCCATTCTTCCATGTGTTTATGCTCTCGTCTTTCAATTGCAATGAGCTTACGAGTTTTATAACATGGTCTATCGGCATACGGTATCTCAGCACGCCGGAGATAAGCTTTGCGTAGTTCCAATACTCAGGATTGAATTTCTCACTCAGTCCTTCCACAGTAGTCTTGTAGCCTCGTTTGTTCTCAAACTGGAAGTCATAGCGGTGGCTTCCATCCGCATTGGTCTGTTTTATAATCTTTCCTTTGGTAACGGTTTTGGGCAGAACGATACCTTCTTCATCGTCTTGAAGGCCCGTAAATATTTCATACGGATAGCCGTCAAGCAAACCTACGAATGCAACCCACTTCTCTTTGTTGTTTTGGAAGCGTACAACGTCGCATTCAAGTTCCTTTGGCCTGACCTCCTGAACAAGTGGTCTCATCTGTACAGGGGCAGTAACGGGCTCCGGAACTTCCTCTGCGGGGTTCTTCTTCTCTTTCTTTTTGGTGCTGACAAGTACGCCCGACCTTGAGCCATCACGATATATCGTGCAGCCTTTGCATCCACTTCGCCAAGCCTCTACGTAGAGACGGTTGACCAATTCCTCATCAACGTCGTTGGGGAGGTTAACGGTTACCGAGATGCTATGGTCGACCCACTTCTGTATTTCACCTTGCATCTTGACCTTCATGAGCCAGTCCACGTCGTTGGCAGTGGCCTTATAGTAGGGCGAACGGCTTACTAGCTCGTCTATTTCCTCCTGAGTGTACTTCTTTTCAGTGTCTATTCCGTTTATCTTCATCCAGTCAAGGAAGCGCTTATGGTACACAATGTATTCCTCAAAGCTGTCGCCTGTGTCGTCGACAAAGTCAACATGAGAGTCCGGATCATTTGGATTCACCTTGCGGCGGCGTTTATAAACCGGCATGAACACTGGCTCAATGCCCGATGTTGTCTGTGTCATGAGCGACGTAGTCCCCGTAGGAGCTATCGTCAGCAGGGCTATATTGCGCCGCCCTTGAGCCACCATGTCGGCGTAGAGTTGTGGGTCAGCATCCTTAATCCTCAGTATGAATGGATTCTGGGCCTCCCTTTTGCTGTCGTATATACTGAAAGCGCCACGCTCTTTGGCCATTGTCACCGACGAGCGGTAAGCATTCAGTGCCAGCGTTTTGTGGACAGAGACGCTGAAATTGGTAGCTTCCTGAGTGCCATAGCGGAGTCCTAAGGCCGCAATCATGTCGCCTTCGGCCGTGATTCCCAGTCCAGTGCGGCGCCCCAGTGCACTTTTGGCTTTAATTTTCTCCCATAAGTGCAGTTCGGTAGCCTTGATTTCGTCGCTCTGAGGGTCGCTTTTCACCTTTTCTATAATCTGATCTATCTTCTCAAGTTCCAGATCCACGATGTCGTCCATTATCCTTTCGGCCTTCACCACGTGCTTTTTGAAGAGCTCGAAGTTGAATTTGGCTTGCGAAGTGAATGGGTTTTCAACGTAATTGTACAGGTTTATACACAGCAAACGACAGCTATCGTATGGGCAAAGGGGTATTTCGCCACACGGATTGGTGCTCACGGTGCGGAAACCAAGGTCGGCGTAGCAGTCGGGAATGCTCTCTCTGATTATAGTATCCCAGAAAAGGACTCCTGGTTCGGCACTCTTCCAAGCGTTGTGTACTATCTTCCGCCATAGCTTACGGGCAGAAATTTGCTTCGAAACCATTGGGTTGTCGCTGTCCACAGGGAACTGCTGCGTGTAGGGCAAGTCGGATTCGGCAGCCCTCATGAAGTCATCGCTTATGCGAACGCTTACGTTTGCCCCCGTAATCTTGCCCTCTTCGGTCTTGGCATCTATGAAAGCCTCGGCGTCGGGATGCTTTATACTTACCGAGAGCATTAATGCTCCGCGGCGGCCATCCTGTGCCACTTCGCGCGTGGAGTTGCTATAACGCTCCATGAAAGGTACAAGTCCTGTTGACGTTAGGGCGGAATTGTGGACCGGAGAGCCCTTAGGGCGCAGCTGACTCAAGTCATGGCCTACGCCTCCACGCCGTTTCATGAGCTGAACCTGCTCCTCGTCAATCTTCATTATGGCCCCATAGCTGTCGGCATTGCCGTCAAGGCCAATCACGAAGCAGTTGCTCAGGCTTGCCACTTGGTTGTTGTTGCCAATGCCGGCCATGGGACTGCCGGCCGGAACCAGATAGCGGAAGTGGTCGAGGAGGGCAAACACCTCGTCGGCACTCATGGGGTTAGGATATTTCTTCTCTATTCTAGCCACCTCTTTGGCTATTCTCCGGTGCATGTCTTCGGGCGTTCTCTCGAAGATATGACCGCTGCTGTCCTTCATGGCGTACTTGCTAACCCACACTTTGGCCGCAAGTTCATCGCCGTCGAAATATTTTATAGAAGCCGTATAGGCTTCATCGAATGTGTATGTCTTATTTTCCATTGCTTATTTAAATAATCGAAAAACACTTGCGAAATTAATAATAGTTTTCCATAATAGAAAACTTTTTGATAATTTTGCTTACTAAAAAATTTCAAAAAGATGAACATCAAGGACCGAAAGACTATCCGTAAATACACTAAAGAGCCTGTATCAGAGCAACTTATCAGTGAGTTGCTGAGCGAGGCGGAGCATACTCCCACCATGGGAAACTTGCAATTATACTCTGTTGTGGTTACTACGAGCGCT
>CAZUWO010000056.1:16028-18149 GCA_964623995.1 uncultured Prevotella sp.
CTGAAATAAAAAGTAAACTCTTGCCGGCTCACTTCAATCAGCCCATGATAACTGACGCAGCGGCAGTGCTTACGTTTTGTGCAGACTTCAACCGTACAACGATTTGGGCGCAAAACCGCAAGGCCGACCCCGGCTATGACAATTTTCTTAGCTTCATTAATGCCGCTACCGATGC
Source organism: uncultured Prevotella sp. (assembly GCA_964623995.1). Taxonomy (GTDB): domain Bacteria; phylum Bacteroidota; class Bacteroidia; order Bacteroidales; family Bacteroidaceae; genus Prevotella. The sequence goes on from CAZUWO010000056.1 coordinate 16,204, forward strand.
CTTGCTTTATTGCCAGTCGTTCTGCAATCTGGCCGAAGAGCAGGGCCTTGGCACATGTTTCCTCGGCACAACTGTGTATCAGCCGGCTGAGATAATTCGGATATTGAACCTCCCAAAGCTGACAATGCCCGTTGCTACCATTACTTTGGGCTGGCCGGATGAATGTCCTGAGCAGCAGGACAGGTTACCTCTTGAGGCCATAGTGCACAAAGAGGAGTATCATGATTATACTTCTGCCGACATAAACAAGTACTATGCCGAGAAGGAAGCATTGCCTGAGAACAAGCATTTTGTAGAAATAAACCACAAAGAAACCCTTGCACAGGTGTTTACCGACTGCCGCTACACGCGCAAAGACAACGAACAAATGAGCAAAACACTAATAGCCGCATTGCGACAGCAAGGTTTTCTTGACTAAGTATTACCCATATGGTATGGCTCTCTCTTAACATGCATCATCAAAAGTAGGTAATTTGGCATTGTCGTCATTGGCAATTGAGATTTTGGCAGTATATTTGCAACATCTCAATTAAGAATGTATAAACAAATAGTCAGATTATGAAAAGGATTGTGTTGATACGTCATGGCGAGAGCCAGTGGAACATGGAGAACCGCTTTACTGGCTGGACCAACGTGGATTTGACCGAAAAGGGCCAGAAGGAAGCATTTGAAGCAGGCAAGCTTCTGAAGAAAAATGGATTTCATTTCGACATCGCTTACACTTCATACCTGAAGAGAGCGGTGAAGACTCTCAACAATGTGCTCGACGCAATGGATGAAGATTGGATTCCGGTGGAGAAGACTTGGCGCCTCAATGAGAAACATTACGGCATGCTGCAGGGCCTGAACAAGGCTGAGACTGCTGCCAAATATGGCGACGAGCAGGTTCACATTTGGCGCAGAAGCTATGATGTGGCTCCTCACGAACTGCCGGTTGACGGCACGGGAAGTGCTTTTGGAGACCCCCGTTATGCCAAAGTGCCGGAAGAATACTTGCCTAAGACGGAGAGCTTAAAGGACGCAATAGCCCGCGTTATGCCTTATTGGGAGTGCGTTATCTTCCCAAAGTTGAAGGAAGTGGACAATATTGTAGTGGCGGCCCATGGCAATAGCCTGCGGGGTATTGTGAAACACTTGAAGAATATTAGTGATGAGGACATTTCGTCGCTTAACATTCCAACGGCCACTCCTTATGTTTTCGAGTTCGACGACAACTTGAATCTCGTTCGTGATTACTATCTTGGCGACCCCGAAGAGATAAAACGCAAGCAACAGGCCGTGGCTAATCAGGGCAAGGCTAAGAAATAACTGAGGAATATTACCGCCTTACGGCTATATAAATAGTAATGCCTCTTGCTGTTGGCTAGATTACCTTAGCCGGCAGCAAGAGGCTTTTTTTGTATCTTTCCCCTTATCTGTTTGGAGGTATAACGGACAAATAACGGCCACTCTGACGCATGGCTTCACTATTTACATATACTTGTGGGGGAATGTTGTCTTTATGCTTTTATGCCCCAATAGCCTCTGAAATATAGGCATGAAGTATAAGGTCAGTGCAGCTAAACAATGCTATTCGGCTAACGTCCTTAGTCCGTTGCCGTTAGTCCATCAATTGTTGCCCTAATGTGCATCAATTGTAGCCCGATTGGCCCTCAATTGTTGCCCCAACGTCCCTCAATTGAGGGACGCTTATGAAAGTTGTGATAATGAGGCGTAAAATTACAAGTATAAGTCTGTTATGGCAAAACTATTCCGGCCTCGATCCACTTTCTTGTCATATCAGAGCAGTCGGCAAGAGCCGTCTCTTTGTCAACTTCGTATTCCTCTGTAAGCAGATCGGCGAGCTTCTCGTTGGTGAAATCCTCGCCGTTGGCAATGTGTTCCCACAGGTAAGCCGCTGTTTCGTTCATGCTGATTATCTTGGTGAAGTCGATGTTTTCTAATCC
>CAZUWO010000057.1:0-17937 GCA_964623995.1 uncultured Prevotella sp.
TTCAGGCAAAGGTTGAGAACGGTGTGCTTCATGTAACACTTCCTCGCACTCAGAAGGCTGAGAAAGAGACAAAACGCATAGAGATTGCCTAAAGGTAAACCCTAAGCGACAGCTTAAGATATCAGGGAACTGGCCTTGGGGCCGGTTCCCTTTTGGTTTTATAACAGTGGAATAGATAAACAAGAGGAGGATTAGGACTATGCTTAATATGTGGAATCCATTTGACAATGTACTTGAACAGATGTGGAATGATGTTGAGATGATGCCGCAAGTGACGTCGGTTCCTACCAACGTTAAGGAAACAGACGGCAGCTATATTATAGAAATGGCAATGCCGGGCATGGAGCACAAGAACGTGAAACTGCGCATGCGTAACGGCTGCCTGTGCCTAAGGGTGCACAAAGGGCACCGCTTCAGCTGGCCATGGCAGCACAACCACACCTACATACGTGATGAGCGCCGCTTGCAATTGCCTGCCAACGTGGACGGAAAGCACGTTTCGGCCAAGATGGAAAACGGCATACTGCGCGTAACTCTTCCTAAGAAAGAAAGCTATATCGGCGGTTCTGTAAGCACGAACAGTAACCAGCTGAGACAAATTAAGGTAGCATAATCCAAAATCTCCTATAAGCGAGGTGTGAGCTTTAAGCTCATCCCAAGTCAGGGCAACCCCTTTCGGGCTGCCCTTTTTTGTTGCTTCGGCAGTGGGTTGCTGCCTTAACGCACTGCCCGCTTCCTGCTTGCGGCCGCCATATACACAAGTAGTACGGCCAGGGTTATGGCTTCTGAGAGTGGCTCGGCAAGCCAGAGGCCGTGCCATCCCAAAGCTTCGGGCAGCAGAATGAAGCAGGGAATGATTACGATAAAGCCCCTCATGAGCATGAAAACGGTGGCCGGGCGGTAGCGTTCCATGCTTTGCAGAAAGCCTATGAGCACCACATTGAGCGTGAAAGGCAAGCTTGTGAGCAGGAATAGGGGCAGTCCGGCCGAGGCATAGCCGTTGGCTGTTGACTTGCTGTCAATGAAGAGATTGGCTATTTGCGGTGCCAGCAAGTAGCCTACAAGCGTCATGAGCAGTCCCAAGACGCAGGCCAGACCGGCCGAAAGATGCAGAGTCTGGCGTATGCGGCCGGTCTTTCCCAGTCCGTAGTTGTAGCTAACGATGGGCAATGACGACTGTGCTATGGCGTTGCCAAACATGAATATCATAGGGAACAGATAGCAAGCCACCGAGAAAGCTGCCACTCCGTCCTCATGAAGGTAGTGCATGAATACGTAGTTACCGGTAATCATCATGCCGCTTATGGCTGTTTCGGCAATGAAGGTGGGCAGACCCAAGCGCAGCATGTAGCCGCAATTGCGGGCCGTTAGCCTTATGGCCGTGCTCGAGAACTTGGGCTTGTAGAGCCTGAGCTGATTGCTAAGGCGCAGAAAATAGAACGCTACCATGAGCGTGCCTATGCCCGATGCCACCGAGGTGGCTACGGCAGCGCCGAATATTCCCCACTGCAGCGGGAACACGAAGAGCCAATCGAGGAAGATGTTGAGTAGGGCTGCCACCACGTTTACGGCCATAGCGTAGTTAGGAGAGCCGTCAAGGCGGATGGCAAACAGCCCTACCATGTTGACAACAAGGAACATCAGGCACGGACTAACCCCCATAATGTACTGGTGAACCATAGGGTAGAGCATCTCGCTGCCGCCAAACAGCATTGTGGTTTGGCGGGGGAAGACGTTTATAGCCACTAATGCCATGGCCATAAGGAGCAAGCCAACGGTGAAGGCTTGTGTTACATTGATGTTGGCTGCCTTACGATTGCCCTTGCCAAGGTGTATGGCCACAACCACGCTCATGCCGCTTCCGAACATCAAGGCAATGCCAGTGGCTATCTGAAATACCGGTGCGGCAATGTTGATGGCTGCTAAAGCGTCGCTGCCAACACCCCTTCCTACGAAGATTCCATCGGCAAGGTTGAGCAAAACCGACGATATCAGGCCCAGAAGGGTAGGGAAGAACAACTTGCGAAATAAGCGAGGAACTCGCATTTCGCCGTAATCAAGTGCGTCTCTGGTGTCTTTCATATTGCTGTCTTACTGTTTTGGGGTTAAAAAAACGGTGCTGCACAAGTTTCATACGCCATGCGTCGAATCTTATCCAGCACCATTCCTTATGGTTACCCTCCGATTAACAGGGTGCAAAGGTAGGACTATCATTCGGAATTACAAAATTTATGGGCCGTTAAATTTATGCTTATTGCATTGCGCTTGCCTTTTGTTGGCGGTTTCGTTGAATATTTTGTATTTTTGCAGAGCATATATATTAATGTAATAATCATGCCTTATGGATGAATGGACAGACTTGATAGACCGGCTCACGCTGGCCATGATGGAGTATGACAGGGGCGATGCCATGCGCATACAGCACTTCTTGAAGGTGCACCGATTTGCCCAATTGATAGCCAGAGTGGAGCATACTGACAGCCACACACGGCAAATTGTGGAGATGGCGGCAGTGGTTCACGACATTGGAATACACCCCGCCGAGGCCAAGTATGGCAGTTCTGACGGGAAGTTTCAGGAGGAACTTGGTCCTGAGCCGGCCAGGAAGATGCTGCAAGAGCTGGGAGTTGGTACTGCCGACGTGGAGCGAGTATGCTTTCTTGTGGGCCATCACCACACTTACGGCAATATAGACGGACTGGACTATCAGATACTTGTTGAGGCCGATTTCCTTGTCAACCTGCTCGAGGACAATATATCCGAGCACGGCGTTGACGCGGCTTTGCGCAACATTTTCAAGACCGCGGCCGGCCGGAAGCTGTGTCTCTTGCAGTTCAAGGATAGGTATGTGAGGCCCTGAGGCTATGGCTCCACGGCCTTGACCCGCTGCCTTGGCAAAGAAAAAGGGGATGTGCTAAGACCACAGGTCGGCACATCCCCTTGTTGTTATAGCTGATTCTGAGATTAGTTGTAGCCTTCGTTCTGTTTGAATTCGTCCTTGTTTGTCAGAGCGTCGAGCACTGAAGTCGGGATAGGCCGATACTGATGGTAGTCCTGAATGTTTGGAGCGGCGTCAGGATTATGAAGTTTCACGCGCTCAACAAGCTTTCCGGTGCGCTTGAGGTCGTAGAAACGGGTGAACTCAGAGCTGAGTTCGCGTCCGCGTTCGTCAAGTATGAAGTCGATGTCAACCTTGTCTGCCGTTATCTCCATATCCTTTTCGTGGCCTGGCTTTGCTGCTCTGCGGCGTATAACGTTAAGGTCTTCGGCTGCGGCTTGATTGTCTCCAAGATACATTTCGGCTTCTGCGCGTATGAGATACATCTCAGCAAGGCGCAGGATAACGAAGTCACGGCTGCCCGAAACCTGGTTAACGCTCTCGCGGGTTGGGTCGGCAAACTTCATGAAACATGGTCCATGCTGTCGGTCAGTTACGCCATTGTTCTCGCCACCGTATATGTCGGCCTTGTCGTAAATAATGGCTTTGCTTGTCTTTTTCACGCTTTCGGGCACGTTGTACTTGGTGAAGATGATGCCCGTATCGCCCACTTGGCACAGCTGTGTTGCGTTATTGCAGATCCATGCCTTCTGCATCACGTCGTCGTAGCGCGAGTCTATGTTCTCATCAAACAGCTGCAGGAAGAAGTAAGTGGGCATAAAGCGGTTCCAAGGGCGTCCATACTGGATGCAACGTTTAACAGGAGTCTGGCCGTTACGGTCGTTACTCTTGTCGTAAACGGGTACGAAGTAGAGGTGCATGTTGTTTCCTCCGTCGCCGTGAATTGTCATTCGGCCCTCAGGACCCTCCATTACCGACTCGTTGAACTGGTTATTGGCGAAGCTGGCAAAGTTGCAAACAAAAATGTTTTCCTTGCTACTGTTGCATGTTTTCATGTCGCACAGCTCCTCGTAGGTGCTTGCCAGTTCGTAGCCATAATTGTTAATAACGTTTGTTACATACTGCTTGGCTTGCTCGTAGTCCTTGGTGTAGAGGTAGACACGTGCGCTCATGGCCTCGGCTGCACCCTTAGTGGCACGGCCATACTCAGAGGTTGTGGCGGGCAAGTTGTTGACAGCGTAGTTAAGGTCTTCCTTTATCACCTTGTAGGAGTCAGCCTCCGACGACTTATGAGCCTCGATACGGGCTGTTGTTGTGGGCACTGTGTCGAGTTCGACTCCGCCCCACTGGTTGACAATCTGCCAGAGATAGAGGGCACGGAGGAAGCGAACCTCACCCTCGCGCTCCTTTAATGTGGCTGCGTTGAGTTTGGAACTGCGCAGTGCTTGCAGCACGGTGTTGCAGGTGTTGAGGGCATAATAGTGGCAGCGGAACACGTAATCGACCGTAGGACTTGTGCCTTGCAGCGAGTTGTTGTAGAACTCCAGCTCAGGCGCACCGCGGCCATTGACATCTGTAAACAGGTCGGTGCCGAGTTCGGTTATGCGGAAACCGTAGTCGATTGCGTAGAAATGGCGTAGCCAAGTGTAGCAAGACTTCACGCCGGCTTCGGCTCCATCCTCGGTAGGTTAGAATCCATCGGCGGTGGTTCCGCTTGGGTAGTACTCTTCCAAGTAGCCTCCACAAGAAACCAAGGCAAAGGCTACAAGCATGCAATATAATATGTTTTTCATGATGGTTGCTATATTTTTGGTTTAGAAAACAATGTTCAGTCCGAAGATAAGTTGCTTGATAGTTGGGAAGCCATAGGCGCCATTGCGCTCAGAATCGTAACCGTCGATGCCGCAACGGGTTATCTCGAAAAAGTTCTTCAGTGTGCAATAGAAGCGCAGCTTGTTTATCTTCAGTGCGTGGAGGGCCGACTTGGGCAGGTTGTAGCCAAGGGTAATAAAACGGCAAGTGTTGTTTAGGTCGGATAGAAAGACTGACACTCCATGCCCGACCCATGTTGAGCCTGTGCTGAAACAATAGTTAATGAGTAAGAAAATAGGGCTTATCGCTGGGCCAGATAGCTTATAAGCTGGCAAGTTAGGGGCTCTTGGAAGCTGAGATAGCGCTTGGGGTGGGCGGCGGTTAGTTGGGGATGGTCACGATTGAAGCGTATAAGCGAGGCACCATCCACCTCAGATGCCAGTCGCTCGAAGGGAAAACGGATGATAGAAGGCGTATTGAACCCGATGCCAAACTCGAGCATTACCAGCCGGCCGGTAATGGCTTCGCCCACAAAGGCCTCATATTTCGTGTACATGTCGTACCAGTTGCTGTCCTCAACAAATGTGTCATCGCATCGCAGATTCACCGCCATGGGGTGGCCGTTCACGGGGTCGTGGGGCACCATCTCGCTGGGAATGCGGCAGTCTTTTATGCTTCTCAGCATCTGCATTACCTTTTCCTCGTTGTAGTACAGGTGCTTATCCTCGCCGGTAGCGTCTTGCAGGTAGGCGTAATCGCCTTGAGTGTAAAACAGTCTGTCCTTGTTGAAGCCCGATTTCAGAAACAGTCCGTCGGTATTGGTGGTTATAACAAAGTAGTTTTTCTGTTCCACCAGCTTGAGCAACTGCCTGTAGAGCGGCGTGGCACCAATGCGATAGCGGCTGAACCAAATGTGTTTGGCCCAGTAAGCCCACCGCTCTTCCTCAGTGGGAAAAGGGTAAAACGACGACGAATACAGGTCGGTGATGCCGTAATGTTTTATCCATGGGGCAAACTCACGGTTGAAATCGTCGCCGTCATATACCAGTCCGGCGGCCGCAGACAGTCCCGAGCCGGCTCCGATAAGCACGTAGTCGGCATCGGCTATCAGCTTTCCGGCCTCGCTTATGCGCTTTTCCAGCGGCACCTTAGGCTCATTCATGCTGGCAAAGAGATTGGTAAATGTCATAGTCTGAGTCCTTAAACACGTTGAATATCACTGTTTTTATACCCGAATTATGGTTGCGCAGCCATGCCATAGTGGCATTTGTGGCTATCTCTGCGGCCCTTTTTTGCGGAAACAAGAATACCCCCGTGGATATGCAACAGAAGGTAATGCTCCGCATATTATGGCTTTCGGCTTGCTCAAGGCAGTGCCTGTAGCAGTTGGCAAGCTGCGTTTCCTGCCCCGGAGTGGGCCTTCCGTCGGGTATTATCGGCCCCACGGTGTGTATTACGTATGGTGCCGGCAGGTTGTAGCCGTAGGTTGTGAAGGCCTCGGCAGTGGTTGCGGGTCGTCCAAGGTGCCTCATCAGCCCGTAACATTCCAGCCTCAGCTCCACGCCGGCGGCTGAATGGATGGCGTTGTCAATGCAATTATGGAGCGGAACAAAGCATCCGAGCATTTCCTTGTTGGCCGCATTAACTATGGCATCAGTGCCAACGCACGTTATATCGCCCTGCCAGAGGTAAAGATTCACGCCTTCGGGCTGCCCGTTGAGCCTCATTGGCTTGAAGCTATTGCTGCCTTCGGCCGTCGGACTAACCACTCCCTTATCATTGAGTTGCAGCCGCAACTCGGCATTCTGGGCCTCAAGAAACTCCTGACTAACCGGTCGTGGCTCACGAATGTTGAGCAACGCCCTCATCAGCTGTTGCCTCTCGCCGAGCGATTGCGGCATCTGAAGGTCGGCGAACCGCCGGTCCTCCGCCTTCAGATAGCTGATAATGTATTCCAGATTGCCCAGTCTGTCCATGGCTAATTAGTAACCTAGGGTGAAGCGTTCCTTGTGATGCTGCTCCTTTTCGAGCTCATCCACCATGGCCACGGCATAGTCTTCAACGCTGATGTGGCTTGTGCCGGTCTTCGGATCTACTATAAGGTCGTCCTTTCCCAGTCTGAACTGCCCCGTGCGCTGGCCCTTCTCGTCGAAGGTTCCTGCGGGAGAAAGGAATACCCAGTCAATATCGTTCTCCTTTGTCAGTGTGTTCAGGTAGAAATTGCCAAGCGGCCTCACTCCGTCCATAATGGCTTCGGGTATCGCTCCTGAGTCAACAACGCGCAGTCCCGGCTTAACAAACAGCGTTCCTGCACCTCCCACGATGAGCAGGCGGCCCACTCTGCTCTTCTTTGCGGCCTCAAGAATCTTTGGATAGTTTGTTTCTATGAGCTTCTTTATGTCAGGATTGGACCAGCCGGGGTTGTAAGCCGAGATGATGGCATCCTTACCTTCGGCCAGTTTGGCTATTTCGTCCACGTCGTCCACGTCGGCGCTTACTGCTGTTATGCCTTCACCTTTTTCTACTTTTGCGGTATTGCGGGCCACTGCCGTTACTTCGTGGCCGCGGCTGATAAGCTCGCGGAGTATTGCTGAACCTACAAAACCTGTTGCCCCGATAAGTAATACATTCTTTTTCATTGCCTTATTCCTTTCTTTATTTTTATTATTGATTCTTGTTTACAGGTGCAAAGTTACGGCAAGTAAATGGTTTCTGCAAGAGGATACAAAAAGGTGATGCGGTTACCTCAAAGTAGAAATTGGACCGTTGCGCTGATACCGCAAAACAGTATTAACCTACTTTAACCACATTACCACTTTATACATGGTTCCTTTTTTATACTTTTGCGGTGAATAAAGCATTTACCCAGATGAAGAAGAGTGATATACGGCCCGAATATATGGCTTGTCCCATAAGGCAAGTCATAAGTCAGTTTGGCGACAAATGGTCGCTTCTGGTTCTTTATACATTATATAATAAGGGCGGTAACGGTGCCGTTCGCTACAGCGACGTAAAGCATGAAATGCTCGATTGCTCACCTAAGATGCTCTCGGCAACGCTGAAGAACCTGCAGAAGATAGACCTTGTGCACCGTGAAGTATATCCAGAAGTGCCGCCAAGAGTAGAATACAGCCTTACAAAGCGGGGCTTGTCGCTCATGCCTTTTATAGTTTCACTAATGGATTGGGCCAAAGACAACTTCGATATTGCCGCATCCAAACTGAAGTAGGTACAGATGAAGATAAGCGCTATCGACCATTTCGTAATCACTACGGCCAACTTGCAGGCCTGTTTGCAGTTCTATGTTGGCCTCCTCGGCATGCAACACCGCTCCGATGGTGGCCATAACAACCTTTACTTCCATGGTGGCAAAATATCGATACACACAACTCGGGGCGAATTTCAGCCCGCTGCCGCCCATCCGGAATATGGCTCTCAGGACTTCTGTCTTGTGGTGGAAGGCAATCTTCAGTCAGTTAAGGCCGAGCTTGAGCACAGCCATGCCCCGCTAATAACTGGCATAGTGACCCGTCACGGAGCCCATGGTCCTATGCAAAGCCTCTATCTTCGCGACCCCGATGGCAACCTTGTGGAGCTGTGCAGCTATGAAACGGCATAGGTATTTTTAATTTTTCTAATCAAGAAAAGTAATCTTTATTATTTGGTATAACTTTAATTAAGGCTTTAATTATCTTGGAACAGCATTGTTGATTAATAATTTTTTGATAGGAATATTTTTAAGATCAGGGTTATTATGAAAGCTTTTTTCAATCATGTTAACCCATGAATAATATAACTTTTCAGGGTTATATTCAAAATCCCAATAATCATTTATGCCCAATATTATTTCTTTATCTGGATGATCTAGTAAGGCTTTGATGCTTGGATTGTAATTAAGCAATTCTATTACAATATGTGGGTATGGGGAATCTAGTGCTATCCCATTAATCTTTTTACATGTTCCACCTGCGGAAAAGAAATCTCGCATGTTTTGGCAAAGTAAAGAATAGCAAGTGCAAAGCCATAGCGAAATGGAACGATATCTTTTATTTGGGTCAGTACCATATAAATCTTTAAACAAAATAAAAGCTCTAATTTTTAATTCTTTTTTCTTACTTATAGGAAGATCATTATAGAAAGATAAGTTTACCCGTGTTGTTTCTCCCATCCACCATGGCATTTCATCCTTATGATCGGCTTTTGCTTTTTCTAAAAAATATTTTCTGACTTTTGAAATCTTATCGGTTTCTTGTAGAATTCTAAAATCATCATAGTCTGTTTTCATCTTGGAAAAAATAGTTTCCCTTGAATCTAACTCCATGTCTATGAGATAACGAGGTGAGTGAGTTACGGCAATATTGCTTAAGCATAATTGATATGGCTTACATCTAAATTCTGGTTGACCTCCAAGTTTACCAAAAAGCATGTAAATTCTATTTGCTTTGTCACTTCTTGAACTCTCAACTATGCTACTGCCAGTGGAAGTCCATGCGTCTTTTTGTGTTGATTTAATTTCAACACCATAAAAGAAATCGTTTAAAATTATATCAGGAAAGACATGGCCAGAGACTAATTTGATACGTTCTTTAGGGAAACTTACGCTTGGAGCAACATCAATCATGGAGTTATATGATAATTTTTCGACATCACTGCCACTTAAATTTTTGTACGCATTAGGATTTCTTAGAGCATTATCATTCATAAATTTGATTGAAGTAGACAATAAATTGTTAACTAATTTATCAGTCTCATTCATTGCGTTTAGATCAAATGCTACAAACTTTTGATATTGCTTCATAATTAGAAAAAATATTTAGACCATAATGATTGAATACGTGTCGCAATATTAAATGCCAAAATTGGAGGTACAGCATTACCTATAATTTTATAAGCTGCTGATGAACTTACCCAATACCCCCTAGCATAATTCTTCTTCATGATAAATTGATAATCTGGAGGAAAGGTTTGTATCATAGCACATTCCCTTGGTGTTAGTCTTCTTTCTTTGAGGCCAGAATTAAGCTCTTCTACGTGTTTTCCTCCGTGTTCTAATGATAGCCTACGATATTCAATATTACCATGATGCTCTGATCGAATGGTTGGACCTAATCCGTTTAACTTTATTTCGGTTTGTCCTTGGCTTCCGTTTCCCAAGAACTTGGCTTTGGAGTATATACTTTGTGATAAATCTACTGTTTCTTCTGGTTCTTTTAAACTTTTAAGAACATCATAAGTGGTGACTATTGGTAACAAATTGCTTCCATTAGAAGTATAAGCATGAGTTGGCTTTGGATAAGGATTGTATTCTTCTGGTATACTTTCTGCTTCTAATGCTTTTAAGGCTTCTGGCTTTAAAGCGTTCCTTCTTATCCCAATAAAAATTACACGCTCACGTGATTCTGGCACACCATAATCTGCCGCATTAAGGACTTGGGGCGTTAATACAATATACCCATTTCCATCGGCGCTTGCAAAGTCATGTTGAATAATGTCTTTTACGTTCCCTAAGTTGACTAAACCTTTTACATTTTCTGCTATAAAAATTTTGGGTCTTACAATGTCTATAACTTGTTTCATCCAAAAATAAAGCTTGCCACGGCTTTCTTCGGTTGGCTTATCAGCTTCTCTTTTTTTCCCATAATCATCTTTTTGCGACTCGAAACCTAACCTCTTACCTGCAACACTAAAGTCTTGGCACGGAAATCCTCCTAATACAACGTCAATATTTTTAGGGAAAATGTTCGCTCCTGCTTTTTGCATTTTTACAAGGTCTACTATACTTTGACAATGGTAAATAGAAGGTTCATAACCAAATCTGTTCATATAAGTAGTCCAGGCTAATTGGGCTTCTGGTAAGATGTCGTTAGCAAAGACATCCTTAAATGCTGTTTTCTTCAACATAACCCAGTCTTTGTTTATGATGTAATCAATCCTTGGGTCATTTTTTGCAAACGATTTTTTGTTTGCAATGAAGTGTCCTTCAAATCCTAAATCCATGCCACCGCATCCTGAAAATAGTGAAAGAACTCGGTGGATATTTGTTTCATTCTGATTTTCTGGTTGGTGGAATATAATAGGAATTTGGCCTTTACTTAAAACATCTGATGCAAATTCTGGTGTTTCAAAATAGCTTATGTATTTTTTATCTTTATTTTTGATAGTCATAATTTTAGCTTTCTAATTGCAAAGTTACGAGAAAAATTCGAAATTTGTAGTTGTTTGTAATTTTATTGTGTACTTTTGTGGAAGTAGAAACAAATTTATGGCGCAGCTTTCAAGTGAGAAAAGAAGTAAAATTATGGCTGCTATCCATTCTTGTAATACCAAGCCAGAATTGATAGTAAGAAAATATCTGTGGCGAATGGGGTTCAGATATAGGGTTAATTATAAACGTTTGCCAGGTCATCCGGATTTGGTTCTGAGAAAATACCGAACATGTATTTTCGTTAATGGGTGCTTTTGGCATGGTCATAATTGTGATAATTTTAGGCGGCCTAAGACAAACACCGACTTTTGGAGCAGGAAGATAAGCCGGAACCGCGAGCGCGACAAGGCCGAACAGCGGCAACTGGCTGCCATGGGGTGGCATGTGGTGGTGGTTTGGGAGTGCGAACTGAAGCCGGAAAAAAGGAAGCAGACGCTGGAGTCGCTTGCTTTTACGCTTAATCACATTTTCCTGATGGATCACTCTGTGGGCTACAAGCCAGTGGAAGAGCCGGAGGAGTCTGCCATTGCTGCCGAACCGCCGGCTGAAAGGTAGCTAATAGCTTGCTGAAAACAGAAAAGCCTTCGCCACTAAGCATTGCGCTTGGATGGCGAAGGCATTATTGTTGTTATCCGGAAAGACTCTGTCGAGCCCGCCTATGGGGGCTTTACTTCAGTTTATTATATTCCTCATCACTAACGGGTTCGAGCCATTCGTTGCTCTTGTTCTCACCTTCCGGCGACATGGCAAGGTGGGAGAACCAGCTGTCGGCACTGGCTCCATGCCAGTGTTTCACGTTGGCGGGAATGTTAACTACGTCGCCCGGGCGGAGCTTACGTGCGGGTTTGCCCCACTCTTGGTACCAACCCTCGCCGCCAACGCAGATGAGCAGCTGGCCGCCACCACTGGTAGCGTGGTGTATATGCCAGTTATTCCGGCAGCGAGGTTCAAAGGTTACGTTGCTGATATTTATCTGACTGTCGGATATTGGGGCCAGATAGCTGTTGCCGATGAAGTACTTTGCGTAGGCCACATTGGGCTCGCCGATGGGGAACATCAGTTCTTGCTGGTAGGCCTCGCGGCTCTTCGGCGTGGCCTCGGTACTGCCATTCCACACCTCTTTGGCAAGTCTGAAGGCGCCCCATGCCTTAGGCCAGCCGGCGTAGAAGGCCACATGGGTGAGCAGTTCGGTAATTTCGGTCTTTGTAACTCCGTTTTCCTTGGCCGTCTGTAGGTGGAATTTCAGTGAGCTGTCGGTAATACCCATTGCCACAAGTGTTGTAACCGTGGCCATGCTGCGGTCGTGCAGTGAGAGCTTGTCATTGCGACTCCATACCTCTCCGAACAATACGTCGTCGTTGAGGTGGGCAAATTCGGGAGCGAAGTCGCCCAGTTGGGCGCGGCCTGCCGTTTGTTTTACTTCTACTTTTTTCATATTTCCTGTTTCTTTTTGTGCGTGGGTGGCAACCGGCATCAGGCTAATTGCCCCCACGAGAATAATGTTTTTGATGTTCATGTTTGGCGTGTTGACGTCTGATAGGGCTGATTGAGATTTGGAGCTTTAGCGCAAATAGTACTCAAAGAAGCGCTGGGTGTTGTCCGAAAGCTTATCATGGCGATGACCGTAAGTGCTATTCGGGCTATGGCTTTTGTATTCATTGCTATATGCTTCTTATTTTACGATTGCAAAATTACAATGTATTATTGAAACCTTTTTTACCATAAACACCGATAAATTTACCTCTTTTGCGGAAAGCACAAAGTGGCACGGTTAGCCGATGGAGACGAGAAACTGGGAAGGTGACATGCCGGTCTCACGCTTAAACACACGGGTGAAGTGCTGTGGATAGTCGAAACCGAGCTCATAAGCCGTTTCTGTTATCTGCTTGCCGCTTACCAAGAGGCTCTTGGCCCTGTCTATAACGAAGTGGCGTATGTAGTGGGTGGCAGTGTCGCCGGTGGCATTCCTGACCACGTCGCCAAAGTAATTGGGCGACAAAAACAGCTCTCCCGCGCAGTAAGCCACGTTAGGCGTGCCCGTCTTATGTTGCATACCGCGGTCGTAGTATTGCTCAAGCACCTTCTGAAAGCGCACCAACAGGTCGTTTCTTGCGGCCGTATCTTGCTGGAATTGACGGTTATAGAACAGCTGACAGTATTCCAACGTGAGCCTGATATAGGCCCTTACTATGTTGTCGAGCTGTGGGTCGCTGTGGTTGTTGATAAGCTCCGAGCGTATCATGCTTATTATGTTTACCAGCGTTTGCTTCTCGTCGGGCTCCACGTGGAGGGCCTCATTGTTGTTGTAAGAAAAGAAATGGTAGTTGCGGATGGCCTGTTCCAGCTCGGTGCCGCTAATGAAGTAGCTGTCGAACATTAGCACCCAGCCGCTCAGATGCAGTAATTTCCCGTCGTCGGGCAGGCCTCCGAGCTGTCCCGGAGCAACGGCAATGAGCGACTCATTGGCCGCTTTGTAGCCGCCCATGCCATAGGTCAGGTTGCTAGGGAACGTGCTTTGCATAAACAGTCCGTACACATCGTAGTTGTTGAGGCTGCTGTGTATGCCGTCCAACTCGTCGTAATGAATTACCGCGACATGCGGATGCAGCACCCGTGCGCCCACATATTCCACGTAGTCGTTTACGCTTTCCACCTGTAGTATCTGCTTTGTCGGCATTGGTTCTTTGCTTGTCTGTTACTGCTTTCGTGCCCTATTGGCGGAGCGGGGCTATACCTCTGTCAGTCAGTAGGTTCGGCAAAGATAAGAAAAAACTGCGAAAGTGCAAGCCTAAAGCATAATTCTTTTATAAAAATTATTACCGTAAGCCATGAGCCTAAAAGGTCTTTCGGCCAACCGTGAGCCCGTTACCGCACGCGGAGAGCAACGGCAGCAGGCAGCGGCACGTGGCATAACAGCCGCTCATGGCTATGCTTCGTGGCCATTTTGCGATTCTTGTAATTTTCCCTTTTCTTACCTGTAGACTGTAATTTTTGGACTTAGACGTGGCAGATGCGGCCCTAATGGCAACGTCCTTCAATTGTTGCCCTTTTGGCCCTCAATTGTTGCGCTAATGCGCATCAATTGTTGTCCCATAGCGCAACATTCGATGGACGCTTATGGTTTTTATTCTTTCGGGTGATGGATGCTTAGGAAAGGGGTGGGGAATAGGAATGGCTGATGGCGTGGTATGTTGCTGTAGGATAGGGGATGTGACTTTGGTGGTGGCCAAATGGCTTTGCTATAAAGGCATGGCTAACCAAAAGGGCTGACCCTAAAGCAGTGGATTCAGCCTTAATTTGTTATGTGAAAAGGCTTTCGGAGTATGGCAATGTGTAAAAACAGGAACAAAAAAGGCGGCACAAGCTGGCAATAAAGAATTGCCCAAGCTTGTGCCGCCACGTTATAACATATCCCTTCCGGATACTTATCCTATTGTTATTGTGTACTCGCTCATGAAGCTACAGCCCGGCAGAAGCTGATTCATCAGGTACTTGTCCTTGAACTCTCCGGTGTAGTTAGCCCAGTCATGAATGCCATACCACGGCTCTATGCACACGAAGGGAGCATGCTTTCCGGTTGGACTCCAAATGCCAACGGCCGGCGTCTTAATGTCGAGCGTGACGTGAGGCTTGCCCTCCTGGTCGAGCAACTCTATGTGGCGGAGCTGGCTGCGGTCAAATATCACGGCGTCGTCGGCAAAGGTCTCTTCGGTGAAGTGCCATATACCGTTGTCTGTATCTACCTTATGGTAGCCTTCAACTATACATCCGCCCACGTTGCCATAGAGCCTTTCGGGAGCGGTATTGTCGAAACGGAGCGTTCCTTCAAGGTGTTTGCCTTTCTCGGCGCCGGGCACCCGGAAAGCCGGATGACCGCCAATTTGGAAATAAATGGTCTTGTTGTCGGTGTTCTCCACGTGCCAGATTACGTGAATCTTGTTGCCTTCGAGCCGGTAAGTAATACCGAGGTTGAAGTGGTAGGGGTAGTCCTTGAGCGTCTCCTCGCTGTCGGAGAGTGCGAAAGTAATCCTATCGTCGGCTTTTGATATAAGCTTGAAGTCGGTATCGCGGGCAAATCCGTGGCGGGAGAGTTTGTATTCCTTGCCTTCTATGCGGTAAGTGTCCTTCCAAAGGCCACAAACGATTGGGAAGAGGATAGGAGAGTGGCGGTTCCAGTAGGCTGGATCGCCGTCCCATAGGTATTCTTCGCCTTTGGCGTCCTTTATGCTCTGCATCTCAGCTCCATGCTCTGAGACGTTTAGAGTTAGTTTATCGTTCTTGATTTGTTCCATATCTATTCTTTATAAGTAATTGTTTCAGGTTGGGTTAAGGCTTTTGTCGCTCGTTTGTAATAAGTATATGGCCGGCAGATAATTGCTTGCCGGCAGAACCTTGTCGGGCAAGTTTTCAGCGCTTCTTGCCCCTAAGCTTGAATCCGAAAAGCTGTTTGCCGCTGAACTTGCGGTAGAGTTTCCAGCCAAGCAGGGCGGCATCGAACACTCCAGTGCCTGTGGCCACGATGGAATTGAGCCTTGATGAGGCCGACGAACGGCCTGTTCGCTTGGGATGAACCAGCCGGTTCCACTCCTTATTGATGCGCTTTTCGTCTTGCCTCATATCGGCAACGAGCTGCGCTTTGCGCAGTCTTATCTCCTCAAGTGTGGTGTATGATGGTGATGTCTCCATGGCTTTAGCTTTTATTTATTGTTGCTGGCTGAGCAGGATTGATGACAAGAAGCGCACCAAAGGCTTTTCTATCAGCCTGTGGTGCAATGCTACAAGGATGAGCAAGAGCACCAAATAGGCTCCGGC
The DNA here is from genome assembly GCA_964623995.1 of uncultured Prevotella sp. Taxonomy (GTDB): domain Bacteria; phylum Bacteroidota; class Bacteroidia; order Bacteroidales; family Bacteroidaceae; genus Prevotella. Next base: position 15,669 of record CAZUWO010000057.1, read on the forward strand.
CACTATGAAATAGGCCCACGTTTGCCCCACAACAGGAGTCAAAGCCGACGCTATGGCAAACGACAAGAATATAACCAGTCCGCCGATCAGGGCAGTAACCACGAGCGACATTACCGCAACGGTGAGCAGACGCACCAACTTCTCCACCGCATCAAGCTTCAAGTACTCGCCCTGAAGCCCGATGTAGTGGCGCAGTTGCTCAACAAGCTGGCCTATTGTCTCAACATTTTCGTCGGAAGAGAGCATCATTCAGCCTGCGGTTGGGCGTCCTGTATGTCGTCGACGAAGTCATCCATCTCCTTGCGGGATAGCTTCAGATCGTGCTTTTTGCAGAAATCGTCAACAGCATCAGTGATTTTAGAACGTGTGTCGGCACCTTTCTCCGGCGCAAGCAGCAGTCCCAGAGCGGCTCCTGCAATGGCTCCGCCGAGGAAAGCACCAATATAACCTAATGTCTTCATTGCTTAATGTTTTAAAAGTTAATACGCAAATTTACTGGTTTTGCTTCTTTCGGCCAAACAGTTGGTGTATATTTTTTGTTAAAAGGGCTCCTTTTTGACCATTTAACAAACTTTATGCGCCTGTCAAACTAATAATTTCACTTTATTTTGTAACTTTGTCAAATAAATAATGAAATAAGTTTCGAAAACTAATATTTTTGACAAGTTATGAAGAAATCATTGGTATTGTGCGCCACAGTGTGCGTGGCTTTGGCTTTTACAGGTTGCAAACCCAGCGAGAATGCTTACCGCAAGGCTTACGAAAGAGCCCAAGCAGCTGACAAACAGCAAGCTACCAGCACCGAACAGACGGCAGCTCCGGTTGTAACACCACTTGAAGAGAAGCCTGCTACCGAAACAACTGTGGTTGACAATTCAGATAATACGCCAGTAAGGCAGGAAAGTGTCAACGTCGTCAGTGGCACTCCGCTCAAGTCATACAGTGTTGTTGTTGGCTCATTCGGCCTACGTGCCAATGCCGACGGCATGGCAAGTCGCCTGAAGCAGGCCGGTTACGACAGCCGCATTGCCTACAATGCCGACCGCAACACATACCGTGTGATTGCCACTTCGTTTGACAGCAAGGCCTCGGCAGTACAGAGCCGCAACCAGTTGCGCTCGCAATATGCCGACGCTTGGTTGCTGTTCTCTAAGTAAATACATGCGCATTGTAGCCATTGATTACGGCCGCAAGCGTACGGGACTGGCGGTAACAGACCCAGCTCAGATTATAGCAGGAGCTCTTACCACCATACCTACAGCCGAACTCTACGACTTCCTCACTGCCTATGTGGCGCGTGAGGAAGTTGAACGTGTTGTTATAGGCCGACCAACTCAGCCCGACGGCACTCCGAGTGAGAACCTCTCGCGGGTGGAAAGCTTCTTTAACCGCTGGCGAAAGAATCGCCCCGACATCCCCATAGAATACTACGACGAGCGCTTTACCAGCGTGCTTGCCCATCGGGCCATGATAGATGGGGGCGTGAAAAAGAAAACCCGCCGCGAGGACAAAGGGCTTGTAGACCGCATTTCGGCCACAATCATACTCGAAGACTGGATGCGTGCCAGGACAATAGGACATTGATCAGCCTTTTTTATTATTCTTAAGATGATACTTCCAATTTACATTTACGGTCAGCCTGTGCTGAGAAAAGTGGCCGAGGACATAACTCCCGACTACGAAGGGCTGCCCCAACTCATACAAGACATGTGGGATACGCTCGGCGAGAGCGATGGCATCGGCCTTGCGGCTCCGCAGATAGGCCGCTCCATAAGGCTTGTAGTTATAGACCTTAACGTAATATCCGACGACCTTCCGGAGTATAAAGGTTTCCGAAAGGTATTCATAAATCCTCACATTCTTGAGCTCGACGACACTGAAACCACCAACTACGAGGAGGGCTGTCTCAGTCTTCCGGGCATACATGAGAATGTGCGTCGGGCCAAACGCATATGCGTGAGCTATCAGGACGAGCAGTTCCAGCAGCACGAAGAATGGATAGAAGGCTATCTTGCCGTTGTGTGCCAGCACGAGTTCGACCACCTTGATGGCAAGATGTTTATAGACCGGATAAGTCCTTTCCGTAAGCAAATGATACGAACCATGCTCCATGCCATGCTCCAAGGCAAGGTGCGGTGCAACTATCGTGTAAAGGTTCGCCAGCACAAATAGCCCAAGTCATCGTCCGAGCCATTGATAAGACATCTGCTCTTTGTTGCCCTGACGGCCATAACCCTTACAGCCAACGCTCAGTACCGCATAGACAAGG